>CAZRMQ010000007.1:0-7858 GCA_964601185.1 uncultured Pirellulales bacterium | reverse complement strand
GATGAAATCAAGGAAAGAAAAACAACTGGTAGGATTTATGACCGGATATTCGTCCGTCATTGGGATACCTGGAAGGATGGCAGACGCTCACATTTGTTTGTGATGCCCGCAGTCGGGGGACAGGCAATTGACGTTATGAGAAATATGGATGCCGACACGCCATCAAAACCCTTTGGCGGGCCGGAAGAGATCACATTTACACCGGATTGCAAAGGTGTTATATTTACCGCTCGTGATGTCGGCCGAGAAGAGCCGTGGTCAACTGATCTCGACCTTTATTACGCTCCTATTGAGGGCTCGACACCACCGAAATGTCTGACCGAGGAGAATCAAGCATGGGATACTCATCCGCTCTTTTCGCCGGATGGAAAGACCTTGGCTTATCTTGCGATGTCACGGCCTGGTTATGAGTCAGATCGCTTTAGAATTATCCTTCGGACATGGCCGGGCGGCAAAGAACAAGTTTTAACAGAAGATTGGGACAGAAGTCCGTCAACATTTTGCTGGTCGGCTGATGGTAAAACAATTTATGCTACAGCGGCAAATTTAGGCCAGGATTCGCTGTTTGCGGTTGATGTAGAAACCGGAAGCGTCAGTATTGTTGTAAGGGATGGTCGAGTGACATCGCCGGATATATCAGAAGATAGGATTGTTTTTGGCTTAGATGATTTGTGCTCTCCGGTCGAATTGCATTCGGTCAAGACCAACGGTACCGATGTCCGCAAAATCACTGAGATAAACTCGAAGAAACTCTCTGCTGTTTGCATGGGCGAATATGAACAGTTCGCCTTCAAGGGATGGAACGATGAGACAGTTTATTGTTATGTGGTCAAGCCGGTTGATTTTGAGCCGGGTAGAAAATATCCGGTGGCTTTTTTGATTCACGGCGGGCCGCAGGGCTCGTTCGGCAATCATTTTCATTATCGTTGGAATCCACAAGTGTATGCTGGAGCCGGTTATGCAGCGGTAATGGTGGACTTTCACGGCTCGGTCGGCTATGGACAGGCCTTTTGCGATTCTATTCGCGGCAATTGGGGTGGTAAGCCTTTAGAGGATTTGCAGAAGGGCTTAACCGCTTCGCTTAAGCGCTATCCATGGATGGATGGTGATAGAGTTGGTGCACTTGGTGCTTCTTTTGGTGGTTATATGATTAACTGGATCGCCGGCAATTGGCAGGATAGATTCCGATGTTTGGTCAATCATGATGGCAACCTCGATGAGCGGATGGCTTATTTTGATACTGAGGAGCTATGGTTTCCGGAATGGGACCATATTGGCACGCCGTGGGATAATCCGGCAGGTTATGAGAAGCATAATCCGGTGAATTTTGTAAAAAACTGGAATACGCCGATGCTGGTCATTCATGGAGCTTTGGATTTTCGTGTAGCTGATACGCAAGGGCTTGGCACTTTTAATGCGTTACAGCGTTTGGGAATACCGAGCAAGTTGTTATATTTTCCTGATGAGAATCACTGGGTGCTCAAACCCGCCAATTCTATCCTTTGGCACGAAATGGTCTTGGCATGGTTGGATAAATGGTTAAAAGAATAACCGGATAACCCTACAATAAATTACGGGCTAAATATTTGAGTAGTATTTAAGTTTTGCTCACCGTTTCCTTTTTATTCAGAAATGAATAATGCCGGGCTCACAGAAAAATGTTTTGCCAAAATCATGATATGGCGCATGCTCAGTTTTCGTTTGCGATTTAGGATTTTTGAGCCAATTTGTCTTTGATTTAAAAGCCGCCCTAAATCAGAACCGTTGAGGCCGTTCTCGTCTAAAAGAAATTTCAATGTTTCTATAGGGTCCGCCTTATGAAGAGGGAAATGTTTTTCTTCATAGGCCTTGATATTGTTGGCAAGAGATTCCAAATAAAATTGCTGGGTTCTAGTGAGGTCTTTTCTTGCCGCGAGTTTCTGGGCTATAGCCAGAGCTTGTTTATATTCGATTTTTGTATGGATAGGCAACAAAAACATTAGACAATCCTGCAATCTCAAAAAATCGTCCGGCAGCTTACCAGATGCCGGTCCTTTAATCTGGGTTACTGTGGTACTCATAATTTATTTATCCAACCTTCTTTACTATAATCTTCGTGTGTTAATACTATTTCTATCACTACCAGTTGTCCTATATAATTAACTGCTGTTACCAACCTGTATTTATTCCCTGAAATATTAAATATCACGTATTTATTGTTTCCTTTATGAACCAAGTCAACTGTATTGAAAGTTCGTTTTATATCGTGCCATTTACGCCAGTGAGCGGCTTCAACGATATTAATCCAATGTCGTAATGGCTTTTCAGCACGCTGGTGCTGCTGCCAAAACTTCTCTAACACTCCTTTGCCTATTATCTCCACGAGTACATTATGTACTCATTTCGGCAAAAAAGCAAGAAGAAACAAAGAGTTTTTTGAATATCTTTAGAGCAGTGTACATAAGCCTTTTATTTTTAAGGGTTTAGTTTAGTCTGAAATTCAACTTTTAAAACTCCCAAAAACCATTGTTGGTTTGTGATTTTAACGCATTCGCCAAGATCATCCGGCGAAAGGTTTATTTGACCTGATATACATTTGCAGTATAATAACAATCCGTTTTTTGCAAAGGAAAGGTATATTAATGGCTAAAAAATTTGTAAAGGCGATTTTTCCAGGTTCCTTCGACCCAATTACTAATGGGCACTTAGATGTTATCAATCGCGGGCTGAAACTCTTCGACGAGCTTATTATCGCCGTCGGTCGAAGTCCTATCAAAAACCAGTTATTCACCCCGGAAGAACGCGTCGAAATGATTGCGGAAATAATCCAGCAAGGAAAAATGAAAGGGGTATCAGTCGAAAGCTTTGACGGCCTAACCGTAGAATACGCCACCCAAAAAAAGGCGAATGTCATTCTCCGCGGCCTACGAAGCCTTACCGACGTGCAGTATGAGTTCCAGCTCGCTATGATCAACAGAGCCGTAGCCGGAATAGAAACAGTTTTTGTAATGACCAGCGAGCAATACGGCTTTACCAGTTCAACCCTGATTCGTGAGGTGGCTTCCCTCGGTGGAGACCTCTCTAACCTGATCCCCCAAAACGTCCAAATTCGGTTGCAAAAGCGACTTAACAAAATAAAAAAGTAACTCGATTTTCGTCGGTTATAAAATATCGAGTATGAGGATATGTTTACAATCAGTGTCCAAACACATTTTCGAGCGTTACATCAATTAATCCTGCCGGATGGCTCAAAAGAGCCTCCACACAGCCACAACTGGATTGTTACGGCCAATGTCTGCTCAGATGTGCTCAGCAATATAGGAGTGGTAATGGACTTTAGCCAGCTCAAATCAGCAGTGGAAATAATCACATCTGAGTTCGATAATATATCAATGGACAGAATTGATTACTTCCAACGGAACAATCCATCGGCTGAGAACGTAGCTAAATACATATATGAAAAGCTCGAGTCGAAACTGCCAAAGGAGTTGGAGTTGCGAAGCATCAAGGTTGAGGAAGAACAAAGTTGCTGGGCAGAATACACAAAATAGAAAGAAAAATTCCACGCTAAATCGTGGAGTAAAAATCCTGGGTAAAACGTGGGGATTTGTATAGGGGGCAAATTACGGAGTTTATTGCGGTAGAACAACTTTAGAGGGTCAATGAATTTGACGATAGTTTTTTAGGGCGGAATTTGGTATAATATTGTAAAGATACTGGATACTCGATGTTCGCGGAAGAGCAAATCAGGTATCCAGTATTAATAAGAAACACCGCTTTGCGGGAGTTCAATCGAGTATCGAGTTAATTATGCTATGTCAAATTTGTAACAAGAAAACAGCAACTATTCATCTAACTGAGATTACCAACGGACTACGCAGTGAAATGCACCTCTGTGAATATTGTGCCGTCGAGCAGGGTATAGCTGCCAAGAGTCAGGTTTCGATAAATGAACTGCTCAGTGGCCTGCTTGCCGTTCAGCCAAGTGATGAGGAGATGTTCGGCCCGTCAGAAGAGAAGAAGAGTTGTCCGATATGCGGTTTTGCGCTTGACCAGTTCCGCAAGGAAGCGGTCCTGGGTTGTCCCAACGATTATGAGTTTTTTGAGAATGCGCTTCTGCCACTTATCGAAAAAGCTCATAACGGTAAGACAAGCCACTGTGGCAAGATCCCTTCAAGGATGCCCCAGGAAGCAAAGGAGCAAATAAAACTCGCAAATCTTCAGCAACAACTGGATGTCGCTGTGCGAAAAGAGGATTACGAAGAGGCCGCAAGGTTGCGGGATAAAATAAAACAGTTGGAATCATGATGCTCGATATTCATCGGAAATAGAGATACGTGAATGAAGCTGACCGACATAAGTAATGATATAAACGAATGGTTTAACGGCTCAGGCCCACTGTCTGATATCGTGGTTTCTTCACGGATCCGCTTAGCCAGGAACCTTGCCGGCCATAAATTTCTAAGCCGATGCTCGACCACCGAAAAATCTGAGATACTAACAAAGCTAAAAGAAGTTCTGATGTCACTCGACCTTGGTGACAAAATCTTCTATATCAGTGTGGACAAGACCTCCAATCTGAACAGAGATTTCTTGGTTGAAAGACACCTTATAAGCCGACACCACGCCGCAGGCCGGGGTCCACGGGGCGTTGTTATCGCCCGACGAGAGTTCTTTACTGCTATGATCAACGAAGAAGACCATCTGCGGATACAGGTGCTGAAAGCCGGCTGTCAGCTATCTAAGTGCTACGAGCAGATAAACCATATTGACGACATGATAGAGCAGAAGATTGGTTTCGCTTACAGTCCTCGTTTCGGCTATCTTACTGCGTGCCCTACTAATCTTGGCACGGCGATTCGGTGTTCTGTAATGCTGCACATGCCGGCTCTGAAGATGACCGGCCAGATTGAGAAGTTTTTCCATGCTGCACGCGATATGGGCTTGGCTGTACGGGGTCTTTTCGGTGAAGGCACCGAGGCGGCAAGTGATTTGTATCAGTTATCAAATCAGATTTCGCTTGGGGTCTCAGAAGAAGCGATTGTCTCGGAATTTGAGAATACAATCATTCCTGAAATTGTCGAATATGAAAACGCAGCCAGAAAAGAGCTGCTTAGCAAGCAGGTTGATACACTCGACGATAAGATTTCTCGGGCGATGGCACTTTTGCAGAGCGCTCATTTGATAAGTTCTCATGAGGCATTGTTTTTACTGAGCCATTTGCGATTAGGGATCAATATGTGTGAGCGTATGGGGGCGACAACACCTGCATTAAAAAGGCTACGCGACTTGGCTGAACTGCCCCGAGATAAGTCGGGCAAGGGCGCAGATGAGGACAAGGGTCTGTCTATTACGACTATAAATCGGCTATTTATGCTGACTCTGCCGGCTCATCTGCAGTTAAACTATGGGAAACCGCTGGATCCTACTCACAGAGACGCGCTTCGAGCCCAAATTATCCGTTCCGCCCTGAATAAGGAAACTTGAAATTAGCGGATTAGTTAATTAGCGAATTTGTGAATTAGTGCGCTATGGCGAATTCGTCGCAACGTATTACTTACCAATCAACTAATTCACTAATCAACTTATTTTTACCTGCCAAAATGGCACAATGAATTGGCAATCCAGGGCATCCTCCTACATATAAGAAAACTAAAAACAGGTGCGGAAAAAAACATAACTTGCTAATATTCAAAGCGTTAAGTGTTTAAATCGGCACGTCTATCTAACTGGCACGTCTTTTGCACATTCAAATCTTTAGTTTTTACAGAATTATTTTATCATTCCCGCAGAAGCGGGAATCTATTATGTTTCTTTCTGGATTCCTGTTTACGCAGGAATGATATGATAGCAATGGCGAAAGGAACCTAACTATGGCTAAGATTATTGGAATAGATTTAGGAACAACAAACTCTGTGGTGGCTGTAATGGAAGGCTCAACACCGAAGGTCTTAATTAACTCATCCGGCTCTCGGCTGACGCCTTCAGTGGTCGGCTTTACCGATAAGAGCGAAAGGCTTGTCGGCCAGATTGCACGTCATCAGCAGGTAACCAATCCGGAAAATACTGTCTTTTCCATAAAGCGTTTTATGGGCCGGCGCCATAATGAAGTTGCCTCAGAGGAAAAGTTAGTGCCTTATAAGATCGTCGGTGGGCCCGAGGAGCTGGTCAAGGTTGAGGTGAGAAGTAAACAGTACACACCACCCGAGATATCAGCTATGGTCCTGCAGGACTTGAAAAAGACCGCAGAGGACTATTTAGGTGAGAAAGTTACCAGCGCTGTTATCACCGTGCCTGCTTATTTCAATGATTCACAACGTCAGACTACCAAAGACGCAGGTACAATAGCGGGACTGAAGGTCGAGCGAATTATCAATGAGCCTACCGCTGCAGCCCTTGCCTATGGGGTAGAAAAGAAACCGAACGAAAAGGTGGCAGTATTCGACTTCGGCGGTGGTACTTTCGACATCTCAATCCTTGATATTGGCGGATTTGAGGAGGAAGGTGGAGTCCTTGAGGTATTGAGCACTAATGGGGATACACATCTTGGTGGTGACGACCTGGATGCAGTTCTGATGAATTATTTAGCTGATGAGTTCAAAAAACAAGAGGGCATTGACCTGCGTAAGGACCCAATGGCGCACCAGCGCCTCAAAGAAGCCTCAGAAAAGGCAAAATGTGAGCTTAGCACCCAGGTTGAAGCCTCAGTCAATCTTCCCTTCATCACCGCTGATGCATCAGGCCCAAAACATTTACAGATGACGATTACCCGAAGTAAGTTTGAGTCGCTCTCTGAGCACGTTATTGACCGCTTGAAGAATCCATGCTTCAGGGCTCTGGAGGATGCAAAACTTCAGCCGAAGGATGTAGCCGAGGTATTACTAGTCGGCGGCTCAACCAGGATTCCCAAAGTCCAGCAGATTGCCAAAGAAATCTTTGGCAAAGAACCCAATAAGAGCCTTAATCCGGACGAGGTAGTTGCTATCGGCGCCGCTATTCAGGGAGCGGTTTTAGCTGGTGATAGCGGTGTAAAGGATATACTTCTGTTAGATGTAACGCCGCTTTCATTGGGCGTCGAGACGCTCGGCGGAGTTATGACCAGATTGATTGAGCGCAATACCACTATTCCGACCAGCAAAAAAGAGATTTTCTCGACTGCTGCGGATAGCCAAACCTCCGTTGACATACATGTGCTGCAGGGTGAGCGTGAATTTGCCAGGGACAACCGTACACTGGGCAGATTCCAGCTTACTGATATACCACCAGCTCCGAGAGGTATTCCACAAATCGAAGTTGCGTTTGATATTGACGCCAATGGTATTTTGAATGTTTCCGCCAAGGACCTCGGCACCGGTAAACAGCAATCCATTGTGATAAAGTCGAGTTCCGGACTGAATGAGCAGGAAATCGAGAATATGAAGAAGGATGCTGATGCGCACGCTGCGGAGGATAAGGAGAAAAGAGAAGTGATCGATCTAAAGAACCAGGCCGACCAGTTGATTTATTCAACGGAAAAGACACTCAAAGAGCATGGTGACAAGGTCTCCGGTGAAACTCGCGGCAATATTGAAAGTGCTGTAAATAACCTCAAAGAGGCAGTAAAAGGCGAAGACGGCCAGGCGATAAAGAAAGCTATGGAAAATCTTAGTACAGCCGGTCAGGAGTTAGGCAAGATTCTTTATGAGGAGGCAGCCAAAAAGCAGGCAGCTGCATCTGCAGCTTCTTCAGCTTCAGCTGGCAGCACATCACAGGAGCATCCACCTGAGGGTGAGGTGAAAAGAAAAGGTGGTGACGATGTAATCGACGCCGAGTTTGAAGCGAAGGATAAATAAGACCCGCGTATAGATTTAACTGTCGGCGTACCGGCGACGGCTAAACG
>CAZRMQ010000006.1:0-38645 GCA_964601185.1 uncultured Pirellulales bacterium | reverse complement strand
TAGTCTCAATTGACGAGGTTCCCGAAGCCGTAAAAGCAACCATTCTTAAGCACGCCGAGGGTGGAAAGATCCAAGAAATCGAACGCGGGAACGAGGACGGTAAGGTCATTTACGAAGCAGAAATCATTATCGACGATAAAGAGGTCGAGCTGAAAATTGACTCCAACGGCAAACTACTCAGCAAGGAAATGCAAGATGAAGATGATGACGATAATGACGAGGATAATTAAGGACAACAAAATTAGTGACACATCAAGCTCTCTAAGTTAAAATGCGCACCGCCGAGTTATCAAGCATTATTGCTCAGCGGTGCGTTTTTCTTGCTATAGGCAATCAAATGCGTCTGTTGATTATAGAAGACTATCGTCCTTTGCGCCAATCGCTGACAAAGGGACTACAGGAAGCGGGTTTTGCAGTAGACACAACGGGTGACGGAGAAGAGGGTCTGTGGTATGCAACAAGCAATGATTATGACGTAATTATCCTGGACCTCATGCTGCCCGGCATGGACGGTCTGACAATTCTCAAAAAGCTAAGGGCTAAAGGCCGAAAGTCTCACGTCTTGATCCTTACTGCTAAAGACACTCTGCAAGATCGCATAACTGGATTGGACCTCGGCGCCGACGATTATCTGGTTAAACCTTTCGCGTTTGAAGAACTCCTGGCACGCATCCGGGCACTATTGCGTCGCAGTTTCATGCAGAAGAATCCTCGCATTAAAATCAATGATTTGCAGATAGACCTTACAACGCAGAGAGTTTGGCGCGGCCGCGAGGAAATTCAGCTTACTCCACGGGAGTACGCACTTTTGGAGTACCTGGCCATGCGGGCCGGTCAAACAATATCCCGAACGGATATATGGGAGCACGTTTACGAATTCAAATCCACCGCGTCCAGTAATGTAGTGGACGTGTATATTGGTTATCTACGCAAGAAAATCGAACGACCTGGTAAGCCCCCTTTGATTCACACTGTCCGAGGCAGGGGCTATACTTTGGGAGTACAACCGTGAAGTCTTCTCTGAAAATACGTCTTGTTGTCGGTGTAGTGATCGCTGTGTTATTGCTGTTAACTGTCTTCAGTGTGGGCATCTACACCGTTATTCGCGGCGCGTTGCTCAGACAGTTCGATGCCTCATTAGTATCGATAGCCCAAATATTGGCTGCATCGGTGGAAGTTGACGGAAACGAGATCGAGTTAGAGTTTGAAGTTCAGCAAATGCCGGAGTTCCAGGACCACAACAGACCAACGTACTACCAGTTATGGCGCCTTGACGACACGGTAGTAGCAAAGTCCCCTTTGTTGGACAGCAGTGAGCTCCCGCGTCTGTCTGGCTCTATCAAGGAACCTTATTTCAGAACAATCAAAAGCGGTTCCGGTCGAGTCGAACGTGTGGCGGGTTTCAGCTTCATACCTCGGCTTTCCGACGACGACCGTAAACCAACAGAGGAACAACCACTCACGTTGGCTGTGGCGCGAGACAGCACTGCGATATTGAGCCAATTAAGGTTTCTTCGATGGTTGCTCTTTTTCGCATCAGCGACTGTGACAACCTTGTCTATCCTTGTCGCAGCCCTGATAGTCCGTCAAGGCCTTAGTCCGCTGACCACAATCGCTGAGGAGATAGCGGCTATCAAAGAGAACGATTTAGCGGCACGAATTGGAACCAAAGATGTGCCCAACGAACTGTTGCCGATCAAAGACCGCTTAAATGACCTTTTGTCCCGGCTCGAAGACGCTTTTAAGCGAGAGCGACGCTTTACAGCAGACGTCGCTCACGAGCTGCGAACACCTTTGGCAGGTATCCGTTCTATACTGGAGGTGACTCTGACACGCATCCGTGATATAAATGAATATCAAACATCTCTTTCCGATTGTTTGACAATCAGCAAGAATATGCAGAGGATGGTGGACATTCTGTTGACTCTTGCCCGCCTTGACACTCAGCAAATAACTTTCC
The DNA here is from genome assembly GCA_964601185.1 of uncultured Pirellulales bacterium. Lineage (GTDB taxonomy): Bacteria > Planctomycetota > Phycisphaerae > Sedimentisphaerales > Anaerobacaceae > CAZRMQ01. The sequence continues at coordinate 36,685 of CAZRMQ010000006.1, read as the reverse complement.
GCCGGGTCCGTATTGAACTGGCCGAGTTGGTGAGCTCCTGTTGGCTGCCTTTTTCAGACAGGGCACTTGAACGCGAAATAATTTTTGAAAATAGTGTCCCTCTCGAAATGACTTTCGAATCAGATCCCGAGAACCTATCTATGGTAATGTCTAACATTCTTGACAACGCTGTCGAATATACAAACAAAGGTGGCCGCATCTGGTTAACCGCTCGCCGAACCAGAGACTGCGTAGAAATCACTATTAGTAACACCGGCTGCAAGCTCACCAGCGACGAAGCTTCACAGGTATTCGATTACTTCTGGCGGGATGATGCATCGCGCACAAACACCGGCTCCCATTGCGGTTTGGGCTTAAGTTTAGTTCAAAGAATTGTCAAAGCTTTGGGCGGTTCTGTCAGTGCTGAACTTCAGGATGGCGGAGTATTCACGGTTCGGCTGACCTTTCCAAATAAGAATGTAGGTAAGTGATCACAATCCGAGGAACTGAATCGCCAGGCCGCAAAGAAGAATGGTCACACCGGCTATGGCGTGGGAAAAACGCTGTGCGGGTTAATCCGCTCCGCTCCGAATGGCTCTGTAGACAGCCGAGAGGCCAAAAATGGTTGCACTGACGATAACAATGCAGGCGCCGGTCGGCAAATTGAGGTAATATGAAACCAGAAAACCAATCAGAGCGCTCAGCATACCAAAAACAGTCGCTGTAATAACTACCGACTTATGTCCTGTACATATCCGATAAGCTGCTGCCGCTGGGCAAGTAACAAGGCTGAAAATCATCAATCCCCCAACAAGAGGCAGATTGACCGCCAATATTATACCGCACAAAATCAAAAACAGACCGTAAACAAAGCCTTGATGGATGCCGGTCGCGGCCGCAATGGATCGGCTAAAAAGTAATACCTTCAGCTCTTTATTGAAAACGTGAGAAAACAGCACTAAGACAAGAGCCATTACGGCGATAGTAATAGTGCCGGAGCGGTCTGTAAAAAGTATATTGCCCCATAACAGACCAAGCATTTCGGACCGACTTCCTTGATTCAAACCTATTCCGAGAAAAGTAAGGCCTAACATAAGACAAAAAACTATCGCCAGTCCTACATTTGTATCCATCCTGGTCTTGTCGGGCCTAATAGCTGTCAGGCTTAGTGCCGCCATTACCGACGCGGTTATGCCGCCGAGTACGGGACTTACAGCAGTCAAAGTTGCGTTTTCAAATGTTAGGAAACTACCATATATAAATCCAGCCATCGCCGCGTGTGAGATGCAGGTGCCGATAAACGGAATCCGCATCCCCACGATATATACGCCTAAAAGGCCTGTGCTTGCTCCGGCGATAAGGCCGGCAACAATTACCAAATAAAAATATGAATCCATACTGTTAAGGTTCCAGCGTTCGTTTTTTGTTGATAGCGTATCTTCGTCCACCGATATTGAGCATTTCGATTCGGCACCGATAGGCCGTCTCAAGAGCATTGGAGGCGAAAACATCTTCCGCGTCGCCATCGGCCAGCAGATTTCCTTCGTGTAAAAGGACAATTCTGCCGCAGCTTGGAGGCAGCAGATTTGTATCATGTGAGACCATTAGAATGGTTATGTTTGTTTGCCGGTATAACTGGTCGATAATCTCGGTAATCTGGTATTTCCAGTTGAAATCAAGATTTGAGCACGGCTCATCCAGCATCAAAATTGTAGGCTCCTGTGCCATCGCTCGGGCAATGAGAGTTTTCTGCTGCTCTCCACCTGAAAGAGTCCTGAACGTCTGATTGCTCAAGCCGGCCAAACCAAGTTTGTTGATCCAGTCATCAACTATCAGGTAATCCTGTTTCTTCAGATGGGTCAGTAAAGGTTTTGCACTTATTTGACCCATGGTGACGACTTCCCGCAAAGTAAAGGGTAGCTCAGAGTTGTATTCAATTGCCTGTGGGATATAACCGATGTGCTTTCGCAGATTGCTCTTGCTCCAGCAGCTAAGCTTGGACAAATCTCTGTTGTCAATTTTTATAGTGCCGCGATTTGGTTTTATCAGGCCGCTACAAATCTTTAATAGGGTTGTTTTGCCCGCCCCATTGGTTCCGACAATGCCTACAAATGCACCGGAAGGTATCTGTAGATTTTTGACATTAAGGACGGCTCGGCTGCCGCGTTTCACTTCGACACCTGAAAGGCTTAAACTGCTGCCGATCATTCGCTTGCCGCCTCAACAAGGGTCTGGACGTTTTTCCACAGTAGCTGGTCGAAACCATTCGAGCTTGTATCAATATCAGGAAAGTTGCTGAAAATTATTGCTTTAGCTTGCAGGCGCTCGGCCAGCACATCAGCAAGGGCGGTGCCCTCCTGCTTATTGGCTATGACAAATCTTACATCCCGGCCCTGGGCCTTTGTAAGGCACTGATTGATATTAGAGGCCGTTTCGATATCACTGCCCATAAAAGTGGCTACTATCTCCAGACCAAGCCGATCGGCAAATTCAGCCTGATGATCAGAGGCGATAACTTTTGTTGCTTGGATGCCGGATCGATTTATGACGGTGCGAAGCTCAGTGTCTAACTCTTTCATACGCTTTTCTATCAGCCTCAATCTCTGCTCATATTGAGATTGTCTTTCAGGATATTCTGCTGAGAGGATATTGGCAACTTCCCTGCAGGCAGCCACATAAGTTTCAGGCACACACAAACCCGGCAGGGGTTCTAACAAAGCCGTCTTTAGGCCGTTTTTCTTCATTCGTGAAAGTGAATCTTCGATTTTTTGCTGAAAGTCAAAAAGCAATAATATTTTGCAATCGCAGAGCTGCTTTACCTGCGTCGGTGAAATGTCGAAATGTCCGGGGCACATACCAGGTGGGGCCAAGCAGAGAATTTGTATATCGCCTTCACAAAGGTCTTTAACCACGCAGTACAGGTAAGAATTAGTGACGGCAATTTCAGGCTGTTTATTTTCGAATTCTCTGTTGCTACAGCCGGTTAAAATTCCGACCAATGCAGCAGAAAACAGTAATACGTACATTAAACTTACATTCTTCATCTTTTTATTGCTCAAAGGAACCGATCTGCTGACCGTTTTTCAGTCGCATCCGGGCTATAACACCCGTTTTAGTCTGGGGATTATACCATGTTTTTCTCGGCACCGGATACTCCATTTCTCTCATACGGTTCAGGTCAAAATTGGGCCCCTGGCTGTAAAGAACCCAACTAACAGGCGATTCCTTTACGGAATAATAACTTTGTCCCTGTTCTTTTTCATTGTCGGGGAAACCATCCGGAACCCACAGATATGCTCCATCCTTGACGGTGACGGTCCTGTTGTAGATTAGTGTCCCCACGGACCTGTATTTATATGTGTAGCCTTTGTTGAACCTGTCTTCTATGCTGGTGGCTATATAGGTATTGCTGTCATCAGGCACCGGCAGGTATTTACTTTCGACTAACTCCAAAGGCAATTGATAAAAGTGCTCTCCGAGCATACAGTCCACGCGCGTTGGCGGGAATTTACCGTTGTTCTCGAGCGAGTAGGCCTCAAGTGCCATACCAATCTCACGCAGCTCTGCATTGACCACAACAATCTTTGCCTGAAGGCGAGCCCGCCCCACCGCAGGAAGCAGAATCCCCAACAATAACGCGATAATGGCGATAACCACCAATAGCTCAATTAAAGTAAACGCCCGTTTCAAAATGAACGATTCCTTTCATGTTTAACCGTCACCGCTCTATCAACGGTTGGTCCTTATCCACCATGCGGTGCTCATAGCTGGCCAAGACTAAGCCGTTTCCGTCATAGTTCGGCACCCATAAGCGATAACCGCTTATCAAATCAGAGCTCTCCTGATCTATTATAGCGATGATATCGAAAGGTTCGGTTAAATTATTCGAGCCGGCATAAATACCGTTGCCTCGTCCTAATTTTACTGGGAAGGTCTTAAGGCCATCGGTTATCATCAGCTCCCCATACGGCCCCCAGCCGTTTGGGTCAACGAACCAGACATCTTCAATCTTAACCAGCCGAGCCTGGTAATATTCACAGCCGATTTGCCGATTGGGATCGAAAATGAAATTGTCGTTGTCGTCTTTTAGCTCGTCGAGCATGACAACCTCCGGCTTGGGTATTCCAACACCACGCTCTAACAGCTCAATTGTAAAATCATGGTCTGGATTCTTTTTATGCTGCTCGTTTATGTTTGTTTTACCATTGTATGATAGAAAATAGCCGGTTACCTGTATTCTGTCACCCGGGCAGAATTGAGCGGCGTTGATGCGACTAAGCTCAGCTATAAACTCTTCGTTCGTATAGCCTCCGTCCAGTGCGACCCAGGGTAGATTATTATATAGTTGTCCCATCCAGACGGCGGTGCCTGCGTGGTCATCGCCTTCGCCCTGAAAAAATATCTGCCACTCTCCACTGATGTTATAGGTCTCCGTTATAGTGTCGTCCGGTGTCGGGTCCAGCAAATCAGCAGGATTGTGCAGCACAATTCCCTCCAGGATTACTTTATCGGTAGCGGTATATGTCTGCTCTCCAGAATCATTTACCGCCTGGAACTGCGAATGTGTTACCTGTGCAACGGTAGCTTGAGCCTGTAGAGCAACGTCAAGCGACAAGATGAAAACTGCGGTTAGTACAATCAAATTTTTCATGACTTTTTCCTCCAAAATCTAATTAAAACGAATGTTACAATAGCGCATACGAATAACAAAATCGTGCTATTGCGCATAAAGGTATAACAATCTTGTTACCAGTTCAAGAAAAAAATTGACAGAAAGGAATAAATTTCCTAAATATGTCGGCTCATTAATCGAAAATACTTTTTAAGGAAGAATATATGACATCATCGGAAAAAGTTCTGGTCGTAGACCTGAATGAGAACCCTGAAAGTCAAAAGCTGTTAGACGGCCAGCCGCAAACCTGCGGAATGCGCTCCGGCAGAGTATATTTGAAGCCAGGCCAGAGCTGCGGCCGGCACAGCACTAAAGATCGCGAAGAGCTGCTTGTCTTTCTTTCCGGCCAGGGTAAATTGTTAATTGGGCAAACCGAAAGCTTCCATGTCGGCGTTGGCAGGATTTGTTATATACCACCAAATACACTCCACGATGTTAAAAACGAGGGTACCGAACCATTAATTTATATCTATTGTGTTGCTCCAGTTTGTAGTGAAAAAAGCCGATAAGAATAAGTGAATTATAACTTTAGGAACTGAATATAACGATGAGAGATGATAGAAAAATTGCTTATTTTACAATGGAAATTGGCTTTGACCCACGTATGCCGACCTATAGCGGCGGCCTCGGCATATTAGCAGCTGATACTATACGCTCGTCTGCCGATATGCGGGTACCTACAGTTTGCGTAACTCTGCTTGCCAGAAAGGGCTATTTTTGCCAGAAGCTGGCTTCGGACGGCAGCCAAAGCGAACAGCAGGAAAACTGGAATGTCAGTAACTTTCTACAGCCGCTAAATAACAGAATTTCCGTTGTTCTGGAAGGCCGAACCGTCTATGTACAGGCCTGGAGATACCAGGTGCCCGGCATAACCGGATATGAAGTGCCGGTCTTTTTCTTAGACACCGACCTGCAGGAAAACAGCCCTTATGACAGACGGTTGTGTCACCATCTATATGGAGGCGATCAGCGCTACCGGCTGTGCCAGGAAGTAATATTGGGAATCGGTGGTGTCCGAATGTTACGCAGCCTGGGTTACCAAAACATAGGCCGATTCCACATGAACGAGGGACACGCCGCCATGCTGGCTATGGAATTGCTGACCGAAGAGATAGAAAAGACCGGCGGCGATTCAATTTCCGCTGACCTTATCGAGGCAGTCAGGGCAAAATGCGTTTTTACCACTCATACTCCGGTGCCAGCCGGGCAGGATCAGTTCCCAATGGACCTGGTGCGTCAGGTACTCGGCGAACATAAAGTTCTTGAGCTGGAGCACGAGCTCTGCTGCGATCCGGGCGTACTGAATATGACTTATCTGGGTCTGCATCTGAGCCACTATATAAATGGAGTATCCAGAGAACATGGAAGGGTATCCAGCCAGATGTTCGGCTCTTACGTAGTTGATTCCATCACCAACGGCGTTCATGCCGCTACATGGGTATCAAAACCGTTCGCAGATGTCCTCGACAGGCATATACCGAACTGGCGCGAGAATAATTTCAGTCTTAGGTACGCATTGAACCTGCCCGGAAACGAAATATGGGATGCGCATATACAGTCAAAACGTCAACTGCTCGAATACATCAAGCAGCAAACCAATACGGAAATGGATTTGAATGTCTTTACTATCGGTTTTGCACGACGTGTCGCCACCTATAAAAGAGCGGATTTATTATTCCATGATATTGAGAGATTGAAGAAAATCGCCTCAAAAGCCGGCAAATTCCAGCTGGTTTTCGCAGGTAAAGCCCATCCCAAAGATCAGGAGGGTAAGGAACTTATCAAAAAAGTGTTCCGAGCAAGACAGCCTTTGCAGCCGGACATTAAACTTGTGTATCTGCCAAACTATAATATGGAAGTGGCTAAGATACTTATACCGGGTGTGGACCTCTGGCTCAATACTCCACAGCCACCTCACGAGGCATCCGGAACAAGCGGGATGAAGGCGGCTCTTAATGCTGTGCCCTCATTTAGTGTTTTGGACGGCTGGTGGGTAGAAGGATGCGTTGAAGGCCTGACCGGCTGGGCTATAGGTAATCACGCCGATAAAGAACAAAACGACCAAAATAGAGCAGATGATGCACAGGCACTCTATGATAAACTGGAGAACGTAATTGTTCCGATGTTCTATAATAATCAAAAAGCCTATTTGGGCATTATGACCAACGCTCTGGCATTAAACGGCTCATTCTTCAACACCCAAAGAATGTTGGAAGAATATATTCTAAAGGCCTATTTTCTATAGAAGATTTAAACACGCACTTCTCATGTAAGCCTGTTTGGTTACGATTATAAAATTTCTCGATAAAATTGCACCAATCCCGAAAAAGTACTTGTAAAAAAGCCTTTTTACGGTTATAATGATTATATAAAGTACTTTTCTTCTTACATATCTTGGTTTTGGTAAGACAGCAATAAATCATAAGTTTGCTCTAAATAGTTTATGAAAAGCTGTCTTACAAGGACCGGAGTTTTTCTGAAACTTCGGTCTTTTTTTATACAGTTACCGCACGGCGATCGACTCAAAACTGAGAAGTGTACTCAAGCGCATTGAAATTGATTTGCATCTAAACTGGAACATAAACACCAAAAATAGCGTATAGTCACAGGTCGTCATGAGCTTTGTCCGAACACTTCTCAAATATCGGATGCGGCTAATCCAAACCAGAGGTCCTTGCCTGCGGGTGTAGTTTTGCAAAAGTAGGCTTTTGCATTAAGCTTTGTTTGCCGATATTATCAAAAGGATACAGGCATTATTTTGAAATCAGCGTCTTCTTGCGGTGTTAGAATTTTTTTGTCTGTTTTATTCCGCCGAAGGCGAATTTAGTTACAATAAATGTTGTTGCTGGCACTTTAAAAAAGTGTACTCTAACCCTAAATAAACAAGGAAATTAAATTATGAAAAGTCATTACATAATTGTGCTTGCTGTTATTATGGGCGTTTTTTTTCTGCCGTTCACCGGCTGCCAGGAACAGGCCAAAGTGCCGCAAGGACCTGAAGTTGTATCGACACCGACCCAGCCAAAGCAGGCAGCTGAAACTAAAGATAAGGCTGACGGAGCCGGACCGAAAATCACCTTTGAAAAAGAAGTTCATGACTTCGGCGAAATCGGACCCGGCTCAAAAAAGACCTGTGAATTTAAATTTACAAACACCGGTAAAAGCCAGTTGGTAATTACAAAAATCAATGGCTGCTGCGGTGTCACCACTAAATTAGACAAAATGCAATATGCGCCGAACGAAAGCGGAACTATAAATGTGGAGTATAATGCAAGCACTGTAGCAGGCGTGATGAGCCGTCAATTTTACGTCCTCAGCAATGATAAAACAACACCCAGAGCTCCGCTAACCATAAAAGCCAAGATTGTACCCAAAATCAGCTTTGAACCGCAGCGGGGACTAAGATTTCTCCTTAAGGAAGAACAATTGAACTGCCCCGACATCACCATTACCAGCCTTGATGGCAGGTCGTTTGCTATAAAGGATTTCAAATCGACGGGTAGCTGTATCACTGTCGATTACGATCCGAATGAGGAAGCGACAAAATTCGTTCTACATCCTAAGGTAGATATGGAAAAACTGCGTGGAAGTCCAAATGGAGTCATCAGTATCAGCCTGACTCATCCTGAAGGCAATAGTGTTACTATCCCGTTTAGCGCGCTTCCGAGATTTCAGATTACGCCACCGCAGCTTATCGCCTTCAATGCTGAGCCGGGAAAGCCCATAATCAGAAAAATCTGGGTGTTGAACAACTACAGTGAGAATTTTGAGGTTGAATCCACATCTTCGGAAAACGGAATTATAAAGGTTCAGAGCCAGGATCCCATTAAGAATGGTTATCAGTTTATGCTGGAAATAGTACCACCCGCCGACGAAGGCGGAACAAGATTTAACGATGTATTCTACGTGAACATAAAAGGGGGAGAAAAGCTGGAAATAAACTGCCGTGGATTCTATTCGAGAAGGAAGTAATATCATTTACCGACCGGAAGAAAAATCCCACATAAAATCACAATTGTGAACCCTGTAGTTTATTGGGGGGTTGTAATTTGATAAATATGAAAAGATTCGTGGTTTGTATTTGTTTATCGATGTTGTCGGCTTCGTGCGCGCCGGATAGACCATTGGAATCGTCAGCAGGGGCAATTCAAAGAGACGATGAATTTGTGGTTTTTCTGACCGGCTACGAGCTTGGAGCGTTGAAGCCATGCGGATGCAGCGGAGGACAGCTTGGCGGACTCGACAGACGCTGGGCGGTGCTTAGCAGTGTGCCCAATCAAAAAAAATTGACTATCGATGTCGGTTCATTCGTAGAAAGTGACAGTGAGCAGGACCTGATCAAATACAGCATACTAATGCAGGCGTTCGGTTTACTTGATTACGATGTGGTTAACCTAACGCGGAAAGACCTTGAAATAACCCGTAATCTCGGATTATTATTTAATCCTGTCGTTGGCTTTATTAGTCCCTATGGCACCGGCGAAAAGATAGCAGGAAGATTTCAAAACCAATATTTACTAAAAGACAAATATATAACTATATCGGTTCTGACATGTAGTGTGGAAATATCTCCAATAGAACAAATCAGAGAAGTCTTCGCCTCTAAGCCCGATCAGCAAGGCGTTAATATCCTTATTATAGACCAGTATGATGAAACAATTGTTTCTTCCATTGCGGAGCTGGGAATAGTCGATTGTCTCGTTTTTCCTTCTGACTCTGACGAGCCGAGGATAATTGACGATCCCAATGAGAGGCCGTTGATATTCTCGGTGGGCCGCTTTGGCAGGTATGTTTGTAAATTGGTGATTAGGACCGCCCAGGACGGCCTGGACAGATTGGACCTGAGTTTCCAAGCTATACCGATTGTAGAAAAGTTTAAGCAGGGTACGTCTCTTGTTCGGTTGTATAAGGATTACCAGCATCTTATTAAAGAGGCTGATCTTATAGAAAAATTTCCACGTTTTGCTTTATCGAACGGTTTAAGATATGAGGGTTCGAAATCCTGTAAGCAGTGCCATGAGTACGAATATAAGATGTGGAGTAAGAAACCTCATGCCCAGGCCTATAGGACGCTTGTGAAGGTTGGCTCCCAGTATGATCCGGAGTGCGTTGTCTGTCATGTTGTGGGAATGGACTACGAGAGCGGCTTCATCTCAGAAGAAAAAACCAGCCATTTGAAAGATGTAGGCTGTGAAAACTGCCATGGTCCCGGCTCAGAGCATAACCGAACGGAGGGATTAGCCAAAACCATAGAGCCGAAGTCCGATTGCATTTTCTGCCATACGCCCGAAAAGAGCGTCGAATACGCGGGTAAAGAGCAGGAATATTTGGAAAAAATCCGTCATTGGAAGGAACTAAAGACGGCTGGCAATGTCCAACAATAGGGGGAAAAACTCCGCGATAAACCCGTCGTGAGTCCGTCGATTCGGCACGCCGGATTCGTGACGAACCGGGCCGAAGGATTGCGGGGCTAAATATTTAGCCCCCAATTTATTGGGGAGTTCGTAAAATGTTTTACGGAGGATCGGGAAATACAGATGATTAAAACTTTACGGATAACAGGTATTATAACAGCGGTTTTGGCGGGCATTCTTTTTGTATTTCCCGTGGTTTTTGGAGTACGCAGCGACAAAGGGGTTGAAAAGCTTCTTAATTTATCCGGCGTGGTTGAAAAGTTCAGCAAGTCGAAAGCCGACAAAGCAGCAAGAAATGATGAGTCCGCCGGAGGTGGACCGCTTGTTAAGCAAGCGCAGGCCTTTGCGCAATATTTGAACCCGCCACAGCCCAAAGCAGGCTTCACAGACCGCTCCTCCAAGGTCGGTCCTCGTGGGCCGGTTACAGCCCAGTTTACACTTATCGGCACAAGTTTTTCTGCAGCACGCCCGGAAATGTCGCTGGCATTTATTGACGAGCCGGGCAAGGGTATGAATTTCGTAAGACAATCGAGCCAAGTCGGCCATTTAGTTATCGAGCAGATAAAAGACGGCTTAATCGTTGTTCGAGACGGCCAAAGAACTTTCGAGATGGCAGTTCAAGAAAGTCCGAACTTCGGTCAACCTATACCGGCTTTGGCAAGCTCCGCTGCCTCGCCCGGTCAGCCGGAAAAAGGTACAATTAGTAAAGGCTCATCATCAAGTCCTATTAAAAAATCTACTTCAAGATCCATTTCGCGGTCGGTAAGTAGAGCTGACATGCCCAGTATTACAGGAGAAAAACCTTCTGGATCCCAATTAAATGAAGAACAGGGTGCGGCCCTGGAGAGATTCATCGAGAGACTCAAAACTCTGGAAAAAGATAAGTCCGATAAAATTGATAACAATGAGCCTAACTCAGCAGATTCTGAGGGCCAAAGTCTTTCCGATTCGACAGACGAATCCGGAGAACAGGACAAACAGCTCGAAGAAATCATTTCCGATTATCAATCCGAACGTGTAAGTGAGGAGGAAGCAGAGGACTTAAATGATTTAGGAGAAGAGCTGCAGGAAGGTGAAACGGAGTAGAGCGAAGTAATTCTGCATCAGAAACCACATTTGGTATAGGACCGATAAATTGGGATTCTATACCGAGCTTCAAATCTTCACATTTTTTAGTACTAATAATAGTGTTTTTTAGCTAATAGTGGGAACTTTTAGGCATTTTCTATGTCTGATTAGATAGCTGATTCTCTACAGAGTACAGTTGTAACTCTGTCGTTTGAACATTGTATTCTGACATAGGGCTTCCGAGCAAATGTCCTATAAAAATGAGTGTATTATATTAATTAATCAAGGATTCCTGCGTAGAGGGTAAGAGTAGGAGTGGGTCATGAAAACACTGAGGCATTGTTGGCCGGATTGGTTTAGACAATTCCGGTTTAGGTGTGGTAAGTCTTTCATTTTCGTTTTATTCGCAAGTTTTTTGTTGTGCGGTCCGCCTGTGGTGGATTTGTCTTTAGCCGGGCAAAGCAGCGATTACAATAAGGCGCAATATAAGGTTATTTCCCTGTCGAACATACCAGCCGAGCAGGGAATAAGGTATCTGACCAAGCTCAGGCTCGGCACGGTTTCACAGATTCGCGGCACTAACGCGCTTTTAGTCACAGCTCTACCCTATGAGCTAAATAAAGCCGCTACTGTATTGAGGCTTGTTGATACCAAAGACCAATTTGTTGTAAGATCGCTTTTTCCTGCCTCAAAGGTTCAGACTATGCCTTCCAATGAGCGGATTACCACAATAGCTGCCACCGGCATATCCGGTGGTGTCTCTATTGGCAGTTTTTCCAGTCCGCCGAGCGATGTTGCTGCAACAAAAGCAATTATAGATATCCACAACAACATAGTAGTGATTGTGGCGCCGGCTAATCGGGTAGACACAATTATTTCTGCCATAGAAGCAATTGTTGGTCCGGGCCTGATTGGCAACAATATAACCACAGCCGAAAATTCCGGAACCCCGTCGGGTAAGCCAAATGCGGAGGTAGCACTTAATCCAAGGATAACATCGTCGGCATCTGGAACCATGCAGGGTTCAATGGAAGCCTCCGCTGTTGGCCGATCAACCAGTTCCGGTAGCCTGCCTTTGACGAAGCGAACAGATTTTCCCTTAGCCAATGTCGATGCCGATTCGCTAAGCGCCTTATCGATTTCCAACTTAATCGGAGCCGGACAGCCCGTCATGGGTGAGACGGACGAAACAACGACTGCGCAAACAAGTCCCAAATTTGACTCTTCTGCGGCAGCAGGGACTCGTGCATCACCTTATGAGCTGCCGCCTATCCCCAACGGTGAAGATGTTCTCAGCGAGACCCTTCCGGAAAAACTTGATATCGTTCATCTTCTTGGCCTGGTTGGTGCATACCTGAATCTGGACTTTGTCTATGACCCAGCAAAGGTCAAAGGTGACGTAACACTGATGCTTCAGGGCAAGCTCAGAGGTCCTATCAAGGTAAAGGATTTGTATCCTTTGCTGGAAACAGTGCTTAAGTTCAAAGGCTTTGTGATGTCTCGTCACAATGGTAATCTTGTTACCGTGGTTCCTCAGGATGAAGCATTGGATATTGATCCCACAATGTTGGAGGCTGCAGATGGTGTGATAGAGCGCGGTGACATGGTTGTAACACGTACATTTAAGTTAGAGCATATTGACACAGCCAGTGCGAGTAATCTTTTAGCAAATATGAAGCTCGGCGTAAATATCTCAGAAATTGCCGAGTCGAAAACGCTGATTGTTACCGAATTTGTTTACCGTATGCCGCGCGTGGAAGCACTATTGGCAATGGTTGATAAGCCCGGTGAGCCGAGAAAATTCCGGTTCAGACAGTTACGATATACAATGGCGAAAAACCTCGCTCCAAAGCTGCAGACGCTGGCTGAGCAGCTTGGAACAGTGTCAATTACTATTGCCGAAGAGACGACAGAACAGGCGCCCACTGTTGCTCGTCTTCGGAACGAAACAGAAGCTAACTACCAGCGTAGATTGAATCTGGCCCGGCAGAGAGCCGCACAGCTCAGAGCTCAACGGGCCACAGCCAGAGGCCGGGCAACCACAGCGAAACCGGCGGAAACGACCGAACCTACAGTTTACCTTGATGCTGACGAGAGAACAAACCGTATCCTAATGATAGGGCTCGATAAGCAATTAAAAGAAGTACAGGAATTGATAGATGCCCTCGACGTTGAGCAGCAGGACCTACGGACCCTCGGATTGTACAAAATCAAGCATGTCGGAGCTGAAGATGTCAGGGCAAAGCTGGAGGAGCTTGGTGTGATCGGTCCCAAACCTGAGACTATTTCTCCAAGACTTACCTCCCCGACAGGAGCCGCAAGGCCTCCTGTTACAAAGCCGGAGACTGCAACTGCTGAGTTCGGCTTTACCACAGCAGAAGCTATGTTGGAAGAGCCACAGGTAGTGGTGATCGAAGCGACTAATTCTCTGCTGGTCAATGCAACACCCGAACAGCATGTCCGGATAGCAACGATTATCAACTACGTGGACAGCCAGACGGATTTAGAAGAAATGCCTTATCAACACTATCCGCTCGAAAATCAGTCTCCGGGTCATTTGGCGGGGGTTCTTCAGAGCCTTATTCAAGAGACTGTCCAAAGTCAGGATAAAGAAGGCAAGATTGAACAACAAGTTGTAAGAAAGAGGGAAGAGGAAATAGTTATAGTTCCTGACCCAAATACTTTTTCATTGATTGTCTATGCAAGCAAAAAGAATCAGGAATGGATAAAGAACTTAATAGAGAAGTTAGACAAGAGAAGGCCGCAGGTTCTTATAGATGTCACGCTGGTAGAGATTTCGAAAGCTGACGCGTTTAATTATGACCTTAATTTACTGTCCAGCTTACCGGATTTGACCAACACGTCCGGTCTGACCAGTGCTATTTTACGGCTAACAGATTCCAATAGCGGAAATTTGGTCTCTAAGCTTACAAATAGTGGGCGAGACCATTTTATCGATTTTCAGGCCAACAACGGTCTGGGAACCGGTTTTTATGGTGACAGGCACATCAATGCTTTATTGACTGCTATGCAGCAGAAGAACTATGGCAGGATTCTGGCAAAGCCAAAAATCCTGGTCAATGACAATATGGAAGGTATAATCAGCACCACGGATACTACATACGTTACCAAGACGTCGTCTATTCCGGTAACGACTGGGGCAGCGGGACAACAAACTTCCCTTATCCAGACAGCGACTGAGTTTGAGCCATTTGATGCCGGGATAACACTTACAATTATGCCTCATATAAGCGAAGGTGATCTACTTCGCCTCGATATAAATTTGATCAGGTCGGATTTCGGAATCATATCTGGATTAAAGCCACCGGATAAAACGCAAAGTGAGATTAATACCAAGGTTACTGTGCCCAATGGCAGCACTATTATTCTGGGAGGCTTGCTGAAACTGAACCAAAGCAAGGGCGGCTCGAAAGTTCCGATCCTCGGTGATATTCCACTGGTGGGTGGATTGTTCAGAGGCGTTAACAACAGCGATATCCAAAAGAAACTGTATATATTTGTAAAAGCAGAGGTTATAAGACCAGAAGACACTGTTTATGCCAAAGGTGACCTGGAGCGGATATCAGACAGAAACAGACAAGCATTCGAGCAACACGAAGGGGAATTTCAGAAATATCAGGATTGGCCTGGCATAAAGCCCAAGTCGATAGACCCCTTGAAAGTGCTTGAGGCCGAATAAAAAAATATTCTCGATACTGGATACTCGATACTCGTCGAGCATCAAGAATCGAGAGTCAAGAATCGAGAAATGAAGGATTTATTAATAAAAACTGCTAAGCGTACCGGCCTGGTTGATGCTGAGCAATTGGCCAGGTTCCTTGAAGAAAACAATAGTCCCGGACGACTCGATGAGCGATTGCTTAACTGCCCATATTTCACCGAAGACGTGGTTTTGAAACTATTTGCAGAAGCTCTGGGCTGGGAATTTCTGCCGGAGATTCCTCAAAAGGAGGTGCCGATCGAGTTCGTAGAGGCAGTTCCTGCGACATACGCTCAGCACCATTATCTAATCGGGATAAAACGCGAAGGTGACAACAGTGAGCTTACGGTGGTCTTGTCCAAGCCTTTGGATGCAAATACCCTGGACAATGTCTCGAAGATGACAGGCCTGTCGGTCAAGCCGGCTATCTCCACCCGCGCTGCTATTACCTCCATAATAGATGTTGCTTACGAGCAGAGGACAACGGTCATTGAGGAGGTAGCCGAGGAGCTTGATTCGCAAAATCTTGAGAATCTTGTCGATGAGGTTGCTGCTTCGGATGACCTGCTCGATGTAGTCAATCGTCCGCCGGTTATCAGGCTGGTCAACGACATACTTTTTCGCGCCCTGCAATTAAGAGCCAGTGACATTCACGTTCATCCATACGAGTCAAAGATTCAGATTCGCTATCGTATTGACGGCATTTTGTATGACACTTTGAGCCTTAACAGAAATGTTTTGCCCCTGATTATCTCTCGTATCAAGGTTATGGCTGGTATGGATATCGCTGAGCGCCGGCTTCCACAGGATGGCCGCTGCAGCGTTCGGCTGGGTCAGCGCGAGGTGGACCTGCGTATCAGCACGGTACCGACCAGCTACGGTGAACGAAGCGTCCTGCGGCTGCTTGATAAAAGTACCGGTCTTTTCGGATTAGACGAGCTGGGACTATATGAGGATGACCTGAAAAGATTAGATGTGCTGCTCCACCGCTCCCACGGTGTTATTTTTGTAACCGGCCCGACTGGCAGCGGAAAAAGCACTACTCTTTACGCCTGCCTTAACAGAATTAATTCATCTGAGAAAAATGTTCTAACCATAGAAGACCCTATCGAATATCAGCTCGAAGGGATCAGCCAGATTCAGGTCGCCTCCAAAAAGGGGATGACCTTTGCCACGTCGCTTCGGCACGTGCTGCGTCAGGACCCGGATGTTATAATGGTCGGCGAAGTTCGAGACATCGAGACGGCCCGCATGGCAATACAATCGTCACTGACGGGACATTTGGTTTTCAGCACACTGCATACCAATGACTCGGCTGGTGCGGTGACACGACTTATAGATTTGGGCCTTGAGCCGTATCTGGTAAGCTCATCGCTGATTGCCGTGATAGCGCAGCGATTGGTGAGAAAGGTGTGCCCGGATTGCAGGAAGAAGTATCAGCCCGCGCTTCACGAATTAAGAGAGCTCGGGCTGGGAAATGGGCAAGCTGCCGGCTCAACTTATGACAGCGTTGAGTTCTTTGTCGGAACAGGATGCGATAAATGTTTTCAGACGGGCTATCGCGGCCGAACCGGTATTTATGAAATGATGCTGATTAACGATGAAATCCAGGAGCAGATATACAAAAGAGAAACTGCCGGTACAATAAAGAAAAATGCCCTTGAAGCTGGGATGCAGACGTTACGCATGGATGGGGCCAGAAAAGTGCTTGCGGGAATAACAACAATCGCTGAGGTTTTAAGAGTAACGCAGGCAGATGTAATGTAATTCGTCACGCGTAATGCGTATTGAGTATTGCGTAGAAAAATCAATCCAATACGCATCACGCAATACGAGATACGAAAAAATGCCACGATATCACTATATAGCGATAGCAGCAGACGGAAAAAAGATTAAAGGCGCAATAGCAGCCGAGAGCTCTTATTCTGCGCGTAAACAACTTAGGACAAGGAGCATTCATCCTACATCGGTGACGGAGGTCGGCTCCTCAGCCAAGCGCAAAGCCGCCTTACTTTCCTTTGTTGCCAGAGGCGGCAAGAGCCGGATTATTGATTTTACCAAGCAAATGGCTACCCTGCTTGATTCAGGGATTAAGCTGACCGAATCACTTTCCGTGCTTACTCTGCAAACGTCTGATGTCCGATTTAAAAACGCTATTACTGATATTCGCGACCGTGTTGTCACCGGTGAATCATTTGCAGACGCCTTGAAGGATTATGGCGATTATTTCGATATCATATATGTAAGTATGGTCCGCGTAGGTGAGGTCACCGGCACCATGGCAAAGAGCTTTGCAACCATCGCCACTTTTATGGAAAAACGCCAGCGTGTCGAATCAAAGGTATTGACTGCGATGATATATCCGATTGTTCTAATATTATTCTGTGTCGTGGCAATTCTGATTTTGACAACTAAGGTTATCCCGACCATAGGCGAGCAGATTACAAGAGCAGGACAGGATTTACCATGGATTACCAAGCGATTAATGGATGTGGGCTTTGTGCTGACGAGCTGGTGGGTATTAGTGGTTATAGCGGTGGGATTTGCGATTGTCTGGGGTATTAAGAAGTTCCTCAGGACCGAACGAGGTGCATATTTGCGTGACAAAATTTTACTGTCTCTGCCTATATTCGGTCCCCTGATAAAACAGCGTGTGGTTTCGCGTTTTGCCTCAACGCTTTCAACGCTGCTGGGTTCAGGGCTTGCTATGGCTGAATCTCTTAGAGTTGTTGCCGAAGTCACCGGCAACAGCCTGATGAGAAAAGCAGTACAGCAGGCCCGCGAGAGAATTCTTGCCGGGGCTGATATTGCAACACCGTTGAGAGACAGCGGCGTCATCGACCCTGCCATCGCTCACATGGTCGCGGTCGGCGAAAAAAGCGGTGAGCTGGAGACAATGCTTAAGAGTATAAGCGACAACCTCGAAGCCTCGACCGATGTGGTTATTGAAAGATTAAGTGCGGCTATTGAGCCGATTATTATAATCTTTATGGCTGGTATAATCGGGCTAATCGCTTATGCTACCATATTACCGATATTAAAAATTTCTGCGGTTCAGTTTTAAGCAGCTAATTCTTAGGAGTTTGACAGGACAATGAAAGAAAAAAAGAAAAACATTAGATGGATTCGACAAGCTCACCACAAGTATGGCTTTACCCCGTTAGAAGTCCACCAGATAGGTGAAACATCGCCGTTAGGCAGATTATTTCTAACGGGGTTCACGATGGTTGAGCTGATGGCTGTGCTTATCATCCTCGGTTTACTTATGGCTGTCGTGGTCCGTAATTTTGTGGGTCAGACAGATAGGGCCCGTGTTATAACCACAAAAGCCAATCTAAAAATTCTTCATTTGGCTGTTAATCAGTTCAAGATGGACACCGGACGGTTCCCAAACGAAGATGAAGGGTTAAGTGTTCTTATCGTGCCGCCGGATGATGTTGTGAATTATCCGCCGGATGGGTACCTGGATACCACCGACCTGCCGCCGGATGGCTGGGGAAGAGACTTTGTCTATATACTTTATCCTGAAAGTGGCAAGTCATTTGCAATCAAAAGTTATGGCGCCGACGGCGAAGAAGGCGGTGAAAGCTACGATACCGATTTGCTCAGCACCGATGCAAACTAACAGTATAAAGCATACGCAATATAGTTTCGGTGATACGCCATACGCCAGGCACAATACACGATTTGGTTTTACCCTGACTGAGCTGATAGTCGTTGTTTTTATGATTTCACTGATTGTGCTCATGGCGCAGGTGAATTTTTTTGCAGTGTTGCGACGGAACACGTTTAAAGAGCAGATACAGGATTTTGTCTCAACGATGCAAATGGCCGCCAGTGCCGCCGCCGAAAGCGATAGAAGATATGAGGTAATTATCGACCTGACCGAGCAAAGCTACCTGCTCCGCCAGATTACTACCTCTGACCTCTCAGAGGTCCTGGATGAGGAGATTATGGTACATAATAATTTCGGCAGCAATTGCCGGGTCGCCTATGTCCAGTTCGATGACGGAGATTACACCAATGAAGGTAGAGCAAAGTACCGAGTCGGGCATTCAGGCTGGCATTACGGCGGAAAAATCGTCCTGCTGGACGAAGCTGAAAAACCATATTCGATTGTTGTCAACCGGTTAAACCGGATGATTGAATTAAAAGAAGGTGATGTTGAAATTTTAGTGCCAAAAGCTGAAGATGAAGTACCTTTCTAAAAACATATATCGTATTGCGTATTGCGTATTGCGTATTGCGTGTCTTTCGGTACATTCTGAAAAACATCGCGATACGCATCACGCACGCCTGTCCCGAGCGCCGTCGAGGGGACGCATCACGAACAATGGATTTACCCCATTAGAAACAGGCTCTACAGGCGAAATGCCACAGAGAAAATGGAGATTTCTAACGGGGTTTACCCTGGCGGAGGTTATGACCGCTCTGGTTATATTGGCCTTAATCAGTTCGGGTGTTTTGGTAGTTATTAACCGCTGCGCAGCCTCGGCGGCGGATACGGCACTACGAATGCAGGCTTTTGAGGTGGCGCGCGAAAATATGGAAAAACTGCTCACCTCGGAGTCGGTAGAGGAAGGCACCGACTTCGGTGACAGTGATAAATATCCACAAATCAAATGGCAAACCGTTGTGGAAACGTTTTATGAGCCAATAACAGCACAAATGTGGGTCAGGGCGGTGTGCTCAGCCGAGTATAATGACACCGCAGGCCAGACGCAAACCGTCGAATTAAATCACTGGCTGACCAGCGTGACAGATGAGCAGATGAGCGAGCTTATGGAGCAGCAGGGAGAAGAACAACAATCGCTGGCTGAACAGATCATCGAAGCAATAGAGGACGCTGCTCAGTACGCCCAGGTTGATGTCCAGACCATACAGCAGTGGATGGACGATGGTATGCTCACCGCCGAAGACGGCTCTTTTTTCAAACATAATCTTGATATTTATAAAGAGGCAAGCGGCAAACCAAGCGACGAAGAAAAAAACATGCAAATAAGCTCTGTTGAGCAGCTAATGGAGTTGATGGAAGAACAATCTGAGTCTGATGGGCAACAACAGCAAGGTAAGATAGATCCGGTAACAGGTTTACCTTATGATAACATCGATAAAATGAAAGTCGGTGAAATTTTCAACCTTTTAAATGAACGTAAACGTTGAGGTTTTACATTCGATTGCGTAATTATACATGAATTGTATGAAAGAAAATCTTAAAACAATCAATAATCGAAGAGGTTTTTCATTGGCCGAGATGCTGGCGGCCTTGACAATATCGGCGATGATTTTGGCCGCTGTGGTTGGTATTTACAGCCGGGCTGAGCATACAGCCGATGCGGTGACAAGCAGGCTCGACAGCCCACGGCTACCTTCCGAGATTCTGCAGCGCATCGCCGAAGACCTCGACAGAACAATCGCAGCTGACTCAGAAACCAGAATCACTATTGAGAACAGATTCGACAGAGCTCTGCCAACCGCTCGGCTGACGATTCGGAGAACAATCACCGACAGCAAGAATCGAGAGCAGATATTCGAACAAGTAATTTGGCAGACAAATTATGACTATGAAACCGGTTCCGGAGGCCTTGTTTTATATCGCAGTCACACCGGCATGACATTGGAAGATAAGCTGCTTGATGAAAAAAGAGAGGACTGGGAAAAGACATATTCTTTTGTACCGGTCTGCACCGGCATTACTTTTTTCAAAATTCAGGTCCCTCTCGGTGAAAATCTTCGTGATGTATGGGCGAGCCCTTCCCTGCCGACCGGCGTTAAGGTAACCGTTTCTTTTGCCGAGCCTTTTAAGACAGCAGGAGGTACTCTGGATGTACCAGAGGCTGAGAAAATCACACGAACTATAGCTATCGACAGAACCAGAAAGATCAAATTTGAAATCCCAGTTGTCCAGGAGCAGCAAGAACAAACAAAACAAGAGGAACAACAAAAGAATAATGAGGAAAGAAAGTCTAAATAATCTTAGTGTTCGACAGCGTTCCGGCGTAGTACTTTTGATAACATTAGTGCTGTTGGTAATATTGGCTACGCTTGGTTATACTCTGAGCAATCGCGTAGCCACCCATCGTCACCGCCAGCAATACATCATAGATTACAGCCAGGCCCGCTACGCCTGCGACTCGGCCGTAAAATATGCACTTGCCACATTGCAGGGCATCAATCCTCAACTGATTAGCCGACCGAATGAGCCGGACTTCTCCGATTTGTTTGTCCTAAGCGAGGTAGAACACAGAGAGCTTTTAGGCCTCGGGGCCGCTGAAAATACATCCGGGACAAAGAAGAAAACCAAAAACGTCAGCGATAAGGCAAGTGACAGTAATGATATTAGTGCCGATGATATCATAAACGCCGAGCTTACTGAAACCGGTTTAATGATGGTACCTGGTCCGTATGGACCGGCTTGGCCGCTTGTGAGTGAGCCGGTGGAATTTGAGATCGCTTCTGCCAAGGTCAAGATGGAAATTGAGGACGAAAATGCAAAATATCCCATCGGTTGGTTACTTTTAGAAGACCAGGAAACGAAACGCGAAACAACGGCAGGATTCCAAACCTTCTGCGAATGGATGGGGCTGGAAAATGAAGTGGTCAAATCACTACAAAGTCAGCTAAAACAAATAAGCGAAATAAAACCGTTTCAAGTTGAATTTAAACCGGTAAAGCAGACCATATCAAGGCCGATAACACCAAGAGCCCCAACTGTTAGAAATCCAAAAGGCGGCAAAACAACCGTCTCAAGAACTTACCGACGACCGGTAACAACAAAAACCATACCTGTCTCCGAACAGATAACCAAACAAAACGCTGATTTTGCCAGACTTCTTCACTGTTCACTGATAGATACAGAAGCCCTTGCCCGGCCTTACATGGACGACAGGAAAGAATCAGCTCTGAAGTATCTGGGAATGTGGGCTTCGAGCAAGGTCAATATAAATACAGCTCCGCGACACGTTTTAGAAGCGGCTTTCGCTTTTGCAGGCCTTTCGGAAGCCCCTGAAATAGCTGAAAGAATAATACAGCTAAGACGCATACAACCATTTACCGATATAGAAGATTTAAAGAGAGACCTGTCGAGGCACTCTGATGCGATTGGTAAGTGCGAACAATATATAACAACTGCCAGCGATTATTTCACGATAAAAATAACCGCAATAAGCGGTGTGGCAAAGGCATCGGCGACTATCGCTGTAATGAAAGACGGCGAGCAGGTAAAACGAACTGCTGTGATTTCCGGTTGATCCCGAAAAATCGGGACGTCCCAGCGGAATGGGCAGCAACGGGATAAGCTTTTAGGAGTTTGCTCGAGGTGGAAGCTCGAAACTATTTAGGAATTTATCTAAGCAAAGACAGGGCAACCGTGGTCTGTATTGGCTCCGGTGCGGGAAATGTCTTAGGCTGTTTTAGCGTTTCTACTGAAGAGCAGCAGGAACAAAACCAGCAGCAAACACTGGCGGCCCTTATCACCCAGACTTGTAATGAAAAAATCCCGATGTATCGGAATTCCGAAGTTGCTGTAGCCCTGGATTGTGCGATGTTTATGCAGCACAATATGCACAGCGAATTCAACAATCCGAAACAGATCGCTGCTACAGTTAGATTTGACACAGAGGAAGCTCTTGCCACGGACATAAGCGACGTCGCAATAGCCTTCCAAATAAACTCAAGCGGCGAAGGTGGCTCGGATTTGACCGTCTTTACCGCTAAGCGGAAAATACTATCGGATATTCTTCTCTCTCTTCAAGGTAATAATATTGATCCTGTGACCATAGAGCCTGATGTTAATTCCTTATCCAGATTTATTTATCAAAAAATTTCGCCACCCGAATCTCGCGACGGCGCGACTTTATATGGATTGCTTTCCAGCCGTCGCGGCTATTTTGTGACCTGCCGCAAATCACAAAAAGTATCCACATTGCGGACATTCTTAATCAACCCAACACAGGACAGAAACGAGCTGCTCACAAGACAGGTGCTTATAACAACTAATCTGTCTGAAACCAGCGAGCCAATAAATTTTCTGAAGGTTTTTGACTCAACGAATTCCGTTAGCCATTCTGCCATAGGCGGACTGGGCATAGAAACCGAAGATATAAGTTTGACTGAGTCCGCAAGGATCGAGTCTAAATCTTTAACCGATTGTGCTGATCCTGTTGATTTTGCAATTGCTTACGGAACCGCTTTGGCTTATCTGGAAAAGGCGCAAAGCATAAACTTCCGCAATGATTTTATGCCCTATCAGGCTAAAAAGCTGCGGATGCAAAAGGCACTTAAATTTCTGAGCATATCTGTTACTGTTTTGCTGGTTGCTGTCGGCTTGTACTTTCAGGTCCAGTTATTGAAAGTAAACAGGGATCGAGCCTCATTGGCTGACAAGTTGTTTAAACCACAATATTTAGCTGTTATGCCGGGAACTAAAGAGTTACCTAACAAATTCTCGGAAGCAGTACGAAAACTTGGCAGTGAATTAAGGCGTATCAGAGACGTCCGAAGCGGTCTGATTAGCATTAAAGGTGAGGAGTCTGTATCCTCAAAGCTGACTTGGGTGCTCGAAGCGTTCAACAAATGTGCGGCACAGACAGACTTGAACATAGATTCAGTCTCTATTACAACCAAGTCCATTAGTATAACGGGCGATACTTCAAACGTAGCGAGCACACAAAAGTTACGAGTAGCACTCATAGAAAGGAAGCTGGGCAACTTGCAGGAGCGCATTTCACCGACAAAAAGTGGACGTAATAGTTTCAGTATAACGATAGTGCCGGAAAAATAGTAAAGGAACCTGTTGATGAAAGATATATATAAGAATCCTCTTTTGTATTATATACTTGTGCCGGCGGTAATAACTCTATGGCCTTTATTAGTCTGGGCAGTATATCTGCCGAGAGCGGAAAGCAGCTTGGATAGCGATATAGACCAGTATAAAAAGGGCCAGGAAACCATAGAAGGTATCTTAACCCTTGATGCTGACCGGCTCCAGTTAGCTGATGCTAAAACAGGTGCCGCTGAATTTGATTATTTTAACGAAGTTTACAGGATTGCCGCCCTTTCTGGAATACCGCAGTCCAATTGCACACTTAATGCGGGCCCAATCATTCCTGGGGAGCAGAAAAGCCAAAGCGCCAATATCACCTTCAAGGAGGTTGATATAGTTAAGTTTGCCAAGTTTCTCTCCACTATCCAGCTTCGCTGGGCAAATCTGCAGTGTACGAGAGTTAGACTGAGCAAAATTAAAAAACTACCTGATGTCTGGACCATAGACCTGGATTTCAAATATTACTATTGAAAACGACAGGCCAAACGGACAGTGACTAAAGTGAACTAAAATGCCTAAAGTGAGCTAAAGTGACTAAAATGTAAAGTTATAACTTTAGGCACTTTAGTCACTTGCAATTTTAGGCACTTATTACTTGGCACTTTTGTTTAGGGACATAGAGGGAAAGCACCAGGAAAACGAGAATCCTGTTTCGGTCGGCGGAGTCCGCCTTGGGCGGATCGGATTTCAGTCGGAAGAGGGGATGCCGCAGCAGAGCCCGGAAATGCCTTCAATAATTCGTAATTGCCCAGTTCAGAACTCTTGAATAAGGGGCCATCATAATTGGCAAAATACTGACTGTTGGCCGAAAATTCCGGATGCAGTTTCTGCAAACCCGCCAGCGACTCAAATGGTAGCTGACGTTCCTCGTTTGCAGGACTCCACCATATTAAGGGATTAGATGCAGTGTCTGAGCCGCGCACGTACATATTGTAATCGAGTTGTTTCAGTTGCGGGTTATCGACCCGTTTAAACAGGGAAGGCGGCTGCCAAACAAACAGAAGGGGTCTGTGAAAATTCTCATCCCCTGTAAGTAGATTATTGACAAATACGTGTCTGTCCCGCTCGTTAACATCCGGACCGGTGCTGGGATGCCAGCCAAAAGGGTCGCCGACCGCGCTTCTTGCAGTGCGTCCAATGCATGCTGTACTGTTTACAAATGTGTTTTGGTAGATGCGAACATCTGAACTGTTGAGTACCCAAATGCCATGGTCGCAATTGACAAACACATTTCCGGCGCAAATGGCTCCTTTTGATATTTCAAAGAAAAATCCATTATCGCTCGGCCATGGTCGATCTTTAGAGAACTCACTATCAATATTGCCGACTCCCTCGACCCAGTTATTGATAAAACGGCCGTCCACATTGCCGACGTCATACCAGATACCATTTGAATTCGGATGGTCGATAACCAGATTATCCCTGCACGTAACGCGGTAACATTGATTAAATATCTTCACCGCCGCTGGATAATATCCTGTGATTTTCTCGATATTGTTGCGGGTGAAAATGTTTTTTTCCAGAAGAACATCGGACGAGGCGATGGTGTAAATGCCTTCCGTGCTCGTGTCGCTCACCAGACAGTGCCGCAGTGTTAATTTGTCTCCCCGCAAATAAGCGGCGACCCGGGAACAGAAAGAAACCTCACAATTCTCCAGAGTCGTCCCCACCACTTCCTTACCGTGCTCGCTTTCATCGGACAGACCCTCTGGCTCCGTCCCTTCCACTTCTATCGCACGGTGGGCATACTGGGTGAAAGTAATTCCCCGAATCACAGGCCCCTTGCCGTCCGAGCTTTTGCCGTGACATTCCTTGGTTGTCCGCGTGAGACCGCCGTTAAAAGCTGTGATTTCCACCAATCTGTCTGTCGGGTCAATGCTGATGATAATCTCTTCTGTATCATAATTGATGAAATACGAATTCTCATCGACTTCGCCTTCCCAGCCGACTGATTGCAGGAACTTCCCGTCCACGAACACCATATCATTGTTAAAACGATGCAGCGGAGTTTCTCTCCCAAAAAAGCTGCGCCGCCACCAATCCAGTGGCTTCGCGGGGAATAAACGGCTCCACGATGTCCTCCATAGTCCGTTTCTTAAGCTCTCCCACTCCGTTGCGACAAAGGTTCCCTTCAAAATCGGCTGTTCATCCGCGTATGGCTGTATTGTGATTCCCTGGTTCAATACTAGCTCACCCGTGCGATAAATCCCGCCGCGCATCACGATTGCATCGCCGCTCACTACCCGCTCTATTGCCGCTTCCAGCGTCGTCGGCTTCTCAAGCGTTTCCCCCGTCTCCTCGGACTTTCCATCCTGTGCCACATAGTAAATCTTACCCGCCACCTTCGGCAAATCATATCTTTGCCGAATCGGACCATAAGGTCCCCCCGAGGGTTGTGCTATTACAGGCAACGAGCCAAAGATTATGCAAAGAAGGACGCAACAAATCAAATGTGGATGCCCCACCCGTCCATCGTCTATCGTAATACCGCTGCCTAACGGTCGCGGCTCTGTTTTTATTTTGTCCATCGTCATACCTTCCGAATAAAATTTAATAAAGAATAAAGACTCGATCCTCGATATTCATTGCCTACGAGCATCGAGTATCCAACTCAGTAATTTTATGAAAATCACTTTAGGCGGTCAATGATTCTATTTCCCTTTGATTTCTGCCTTCCGGCTTTTCTTTACCCTTTCAATCTCGTACATCGCATTTTGTTGATATACATAGCAGCGTTCTTGGCGCGGTGGTGAAATTTATGCAGTGCGGATGAGAATTTCTCGGTAGAGTGTAACAAAGCGGTGCTCTATATCATTTATCCGTGAGCTAAAGTGACTAAAATGAGTTAAAGTGATTTAAAGTTATAACTTTAGGCACTTTAGTTACTCTAAACTTTAAGTACTTTTGTTTAGGGACATAGAGGGAAAGCGCCAGGAAAGCGAGAATCCTGCTTCGGTCGGCGGAGAAGCCCTCGGATTTCACTTGGGAGAGGAGATGCTGCAGTAGAGCCCGGAAATGCCTTTAATAATTCGTAATTGCCCAGTTCGAGACTCTTAAATAAGGGACCATCATAATTATCGAAAACCTTACTGTGGGCCGCAAATTCCGGATATAGCTTCGTCAAATCCTCCGGCGACTTCAATTCCAGCGGGCGATTCGAGGTCGCAGCCGGGCTCCAGACAATTAATGGTTGCGAGCCTGCATTTGCCCGTCGCACATATACATTGTAATCGAGCTGTTTGACCTGCGGTTGAGTGAGCCGTTCACGCAAGGAAGCCGGCTGCCTGAACCGCAGCAGAGGTCTGCGAAACTGAACATCGGCTGTGAGCAGGTTATTGACAAATACATGTCCGTCCCGATCGTTAACATCCGGACCGGTGCTGGGATGCCAGCCGAAGTGGTCGCCGGCCGCACTTCGTGCCGTGCGCTCAAACGATACTCCACTATTTACCATGGTGTTCTGGTATACCTGTACATCACAACTGTTGACCACTTTAATACCGGTAGGACAATTGACAAAGACGTTTCCGGCGCAAATTGCTCCTTTCGAGATTTCAAAGAAAAACCCGTTATCGGTCCCATCAATCCAGTTGTTGATAAATACCCCGTCAACATTGCCCACATCGTACCAGATACCATTTGAATTCGGATGGTCAATAACCAGATTGTCCCGGCACGTGACACGATAGCATTGATTGAAAATCTTCACCGCCGCTGGAAAATATCCGTAGATTTTCTCAATATTGTTGCGTCTAAATATGTTTTTTTCCAACAGAACATCGGACGAGTTCAGGATGTAGATACCTTCCGTACTGGTGTCGCTCACCAGACAATGCCGTATTGTTAAATTGTCTCCCTTGAAGTAACCGCCCACCCGGGAACAAAAAGTAATGGTACAATGCTCTAAAGTCATGCCGACCACGTCCTTTCCATAAGTGGACGGATCAGATAGACCCTCCGGGTCCTTTCCTTCAATTTCGAACGCGCGGAAGGCATACTGGGTGAAAGTGATTCCCCGAATCACAGGTCCCTTGCCGTCTGAAGTCTTGCCGTGACAATCACCGATCGTCCGTGTCAAAGCACTATCGAAAGCGGTAATTTCAACCAGTCGGTTCGTTGGATCAAAACCAATGTAGACCTCTCCTTCATCATAATCGATGAAATACGAATTCTCGTCAATATCTCCTTCGGCGCCGACCGGATTCAATAACTTACCATCGACGAACACCATATCATTGTTGAAAAGATACAACGGTGTTGCTCTCCGAGGTCGCCACCAATCCGCAGGTTTGGAAGGGAACAAACGGGACCAGGAGGTTTTCCACAATCCAGTTTTCGGTTGCTCCCACTCTGTTGCGATCATGGTTCCCTTGAGTACCGGATGTTCATCCGCATAAGGCTGTATAGTGATTCCCTGGTTCAATCGCAGGTCACCGGTACGATAAATGCCGCCACGCATCACGATTGCATCGCCGGTCTCTACTCGCTCTATGGCTGCTGCCAGGGTTGTTGGCTGGGCAAGCTTTTCTCCTAATTCTTTAGCCTGTCCATCGGGCGCTACATAGTAAATTTTACCTGCTCCCTCGGGCAAATCATAGGTTTGCCGCATCGGACCATAAGGCCCCCCCGAAGGTTGTGCTATTACAGGCAACGAGCCAAAGATTATGCAAAGAAGGACGCAACAAATCAAATGTGGATGCCCCACCCGTCCATCGTCTATCGTAATACCGCTGCCTAACGGTCGCGGCTCTGTTTTTATTTTGTCCATCGTCATACCTTCCGAATAAAATTTAATAAAGAATAAAGACTCGATCCTCGATATTCATTGCCTACGAGCATCGGGTATCCAACTCAGTAATTTTATGAAAATCACTTTGAACAGTCAAGAATCCTCTTTCCCTCTGATTTCTGCCTGGTCTGAAGTGCCTAAAATGAGCTAAAGTTAAAGTTTACAATTTAACTACTTTAGGCACTTTAGTCACTTTGAGGATTTATATTACAAACTTTTGGAATTCCTGAATCAGCAGTTTCGTATATTTGCCGGGCTTTCCGTCGCCGATAATTTCATCATTGAATCTGACAACAGGCACGACGTCCTTCGTTGTTACAGCGATAAAAAGCTCATCTGCCGAACGTGCTTGCTCCGGTGTTAGCGATTTTTCAACTGCTTCTAACCCGATGTTCTTACCGGCTGTAAGCACATATTTACGCGTGATAGAAGGTAAAATATTAGCTGTCAATGGAGCGGTCTGCAGCGTTTGTCCGAAGATGGCAAAAAAAGCTGAGCCTGCTCCTTCTGTGATAGCTCCCATATCATCGACGAATACCGCTTCAGCACAATCCTTCCTGGCGGCATCCTGACGAGCAAGAACGTTGGCCAAGAGATTCAGCGACTTGATGTCACACCTTTTCCATCGCCAATCCGGATGTGTCGATACAGCAATACCTTTAGTCTTTTCCTGCGTGGCGTCAGGCAGCTCGGTCACGGTCAGAAAGAAATTCGGCTTTGAGCCAGCATTACCGACATGGTCACGCAGCCCTGAACCTCGGGTCACGTGAAAATATATCTTGGCGTTGGCAATACCGGCAGCATCAAAAGCTTTTTGAACTCTGGCCCGAATCTGGTCAATCTCCACGCCTGCTATTTGAATTGCAGCGAGGCTGCGGGCAAATCTTTGCAGGTGCTTTTCCAGCGCGAAAATTTTGCCGTTATAGCTACGCACCACCTCATAAACACCATCTCCGAAGAACGTTCCTCGATCAAGATAAATCGGCTCAAGCTCCTCTATCGGCAATATTTTGCCCTGTATCATAGCTACCTGCATAGAATCACTCCTAACTGCTGCGTATAGCATGTAGGGTATGCCCGGCATACCGAAACATGTTTAACAAATTATGACAATAGATGGTATGCACGGCATACCCTACAAATATTCTCACCCAAAAAACCAATAAATTTTTCTTTACAAAAAAAATGCTAATGCGTATTATATCGGCTCTGATTGATTTTTGGGTACAAAAATAGGAGTTCCTAAGGTGTATGCAGTAATTGAACAAGGTGGAAAACAGTACAAAATCGCCGAAGGCGATTGCTTAAATATCGAGCTGACCGAGGTCGAACCGGACGCCAAGACGATTGAGCTGGATAAGGTTCTGTTGGTAAGTGACGGCAAAAATGTAAAGATTGGCACGCCTTACTTAGAAGGCGCAAAGGTCATTGCTTCATTTAAAAGCACAGCCCAGGATGCTGTTGTAAAGGGCACGAAACTCTATCCGACGCACTTTCGCAGACGCAAAAGCAGCATGAGGCGCATTGGCCATCGACAAAAGTATCTTGAAGTGGTAATCGACAAAATAGAAGCTTAGGTGCCGAGCTCTGGGACGGCATTTTTTATGATTTGTTCGGCTCGGTCTCGCCAGGCTAATGAGCCGTTTTCAGCAAAATACTCAAACGACTCATCATCAACCAGCCCACCCAACAAAGCTTTGCGGTCGGCTGGATTCAAGACATCCTCAATAATATGTTTTCGAAGTCTTTCCAGCTCAGCCAGGAACTCGCCGTGTTTTTCAGTGAAAATCCGCTCCAGCTTCTTTCTAATGTGGCCGGCATAAGCGGGATAATCTCCTTCGGTACTGATTGCTATCTGCAGGTCACCGCGTCTAACTACCGCGGGCACATAAAAATCACACAGCTCCGGCTGGTCAACAACATTGCATAGAATTTCCAGCTTCTGACAATCCTTATAAATCTGTTTGTTGAGCTTGTGGTCATTTGTTGCTGCTATAACGAGCACAGCCCCAGTTAGATAATCTTTGGAATACTTGGATCTGATCAATTCAGCGCCGCTGCCGGCGCAAAGATTTGTAAGCACATCGTCAACCCGCTCAGCTAAAACCACCAGCCGGGCACCGGCAGCCAATAGCGAGCGGGCCTTTCGTACCGCTACGGCCCCACCGCCAATCAAGACCACACGCCGACCAGCCAATTCTAAAAATATCGGATATTTAGCCATAGCTTAGATTTTATTAGCAAACCAGACATAGCACAAATAAGAAATTCCTGTGACGACCCATTTTTGAAAGGGCACATTTGAAACCTATCCTCCATCAGGAGTCCCTGGGACTGAGCGAAGCCTGTGGTGAGCGCAGTCGAACCATCTGAGGATTGGCTTTGATTGGGTTTGTTTTCACCAAATGTCCTGTTCGATATTTTTCTCATAATCCCTTGTTATAATTAAGCTTATATTCATTTGACTTTTCCGAAAATTGGCTTTGTTTTGCAAAAAAAGGTTAATTTGTCGAACATTCTCGACAATTGTAGAAAAAGTTTGTTGGCACGCTAAAACGTAGTCCGCCAGGGGATGGCTTACGCCATTTAGGTGTAGATTTTGCACTGATTTTGCTGTCTTCTGTTTTCTGACTTCTGTTTTGAAATTGGCTTTGTTTTGCATAATTTAGTTCGTTGTTCATAGTAACTGGTTACTGGTAACTAGTTTATTGGTTATTCTGGAACGGCTGTTCCGTTGCGTGCGGGTCTCCGCTATCGTGTGCTACCTGAGCACATTCGGTATTATGTCAGAAAGGGGCTGTTTTTCAAGCAAAATTTTTCTTGGTTCTGGATGCTTGATATTTGTGTGAAGTAAAACGAAGCATTTTATCCGATATTATATGCTGTTGTCAGCAACAACCAATTTTATAAAAATTGTTCCTTGTTTTGACCTCCATCTTTTAATACTCTTAATTCCTTTAACTGATTTCTATATGTTTCTACAAACTTTTGAAATTTTACTGACGAGCAGATATTTGCCTCGTGGTGTTTTAAATTATTCAACTCTTCTTCAACTACCTCCTCATCTAAAACCGCTATTTCCGCAAGCGCTTTTGCTGACTCATGCACCGTTTTATTGAAGCCCCTTATTGCAGCATATGATCCTACATCACAAAGAGCAAATACAAATTCTTTAAATCCACGGAGTACATCTTCTCGTATGATCAACTTCTCATTACCACGGTATATGTTTAGCTTTCCATTTTTTGACTTTACATAAAAGGTAGCAGTTCTACCGTCATCTATCTCGAGCTTTACTTCCGTTTTTTCACTGTTAAGTTTTAGTGAAAGATAATTTACTCCATGTACTTCCGTTGGATCATTTACCTTTATTGTCATGTCGTTATCGACCTTTTCAATACGTCTTACTATAATACCGAATACTTTGGATAAAAATTCTTCGAATCTTTTCTCATCCTCTCCAGGGACTTCATCCCAACTAAACAAATACCATGGTGTACTAACAATACTTGCAATACCTTTAAGAGGCCGAGTTACACGATCATACAATATAACATCTGTAATCTGAGTGGGATTCTTTTCAATATTTAGCGCAATTATCCCAATTATATTGAATGTCCTAGCTACAAAAGAGAGCTCCCATACATACTTCCACTTATCCACCTCCATTGCTATTTTTATACCAACTTTCTCAAGATTTCTACTCACTGGTTGCAACTCATAAGCTCCCCATTTTTTCACAGCAATAATACTGATATCCCTAAAGGCGTGTAGTGCTTGCTCTATGGTTTTTCTACAGGGATATCTATATTCCGGAGCTTCATATTCTTTTGGCACCATCATCAAATCGCAAGGAAGCCTTCTCACTGTGGTTGCAATTATATCCATAGCCTCCTTTGCTGCCGTTTGGAATCCTTTTTGTGCAGAAGTTTTACCAATTCTTCCTAAAGCATCTACAACATCACGCTCCGTCCCAAGCTTCTTTTTTGTTATGACTTTGGCAACTTCTCCTATGTCTAGTAGTGTTCGTAAGGCCAGCTCTTCATCCCTTTCTGCGAAAAATTTCCCAATTTCCTCTAGGATGTCGCAGTAGTGTTCGGAGAAGCCTATATAAGGGTTATATGGTTTTCGCTTGCCTGGAATCCACTGATATTTTTTGATATTATATGAGTTAATAATCCCAATAACCTTCCCTGTCATCATTCTTAATCCGATTTTTGCAGTTTTATAATCGCCTTTTATGAATGCGCCGCGAACTATGTCAATAATTGGTTGAAATATGTCTCTTTCCGGATGCTGATGATAGACAAGAGAGTAGGTCCCAACGATGTAGCTCTCCATCTCCGTAGGACTTGATTCACAATCTATATCATCTAATAACTTTCTTATAATGGCTTCTGGACTCAGGATATTTATCATACTGAGCATATATGGAAATAATGCTAAGACTGCCGAAGAACATAACCAATAGGAAATAAAAATGTAGAACGTACTAATTCTTTCACTCAGTATCATTAAAATTAAGGAATCATATAACACTGATCCCGCGTACAAACTCAAAAGAAGCCAAAAGTCAGGATTACTTTTGAAAATGTCAACTACTCGTGGTGAATAGGTAGAGGCTGCAAGCTGAACCGCAACCAGACTAACAGTTATAACAATTGCAATTATTGCAGCTTGAGATTGAGCCATTGCGCTGAGAAGATACCTATTGTTATCGATATCTGTATAAGGTAAATTGAAGTAATTGAGTATAAGCTTAAAAGCATAAAAAGTGAATGTGAGGATGACAGCATATATGATGATGCGGGATATGATTCTCTTTATAAGTTTTTTCATGATTCAAAACTACCGATAAAAATAAGCTGACATTTCGTATTTACACGGTTAAAAAAACATACTTTCCTCCGTAAGATGTTGGTAATTTTACAAGAATCTGCCTGGACTATCAAGAATTTCCTGTTCTAAGGCAGCTTGAGATTCTTCGACTCCTTCGATTTGGTTCGATAAGCTCACCACAGGTTTGAGAACAAAACGCCGTGTAAAACGGAATCCCAAACGGTGAAATCTGAATATATTTATGAAGATAATACGGATTTTTAAATTCGTAAAATCGAAAGTTTTATTGTACACTTTCCATGTTTTTGTTGCGAAAAATCCGTGGTTTTCAAACAAATGAGCGAAATTAAGAAATTACAGCCGCCATTAACAGAAAAAGATATTCGTTCCCTAAAAGCAGGTGATGAGGTTCTTATCACCGGTGTAATATATGGCGCGCGTGATATGGCACATAAGAGGCTGTGCGAGGCGATTGACGCCGGCAAAGAGCTGCCGTTTGAGCTTGAAGGAGCGATTATCTATTTTGTCGGCCCGACCCCCGCCCCGCCCAGCGCTGGGCGGGGTAGAGTAATCGGCGCAGCAGGCCCCACCACCTCATCAAGAATGGATGCCTTCAGCCCAAAGCTATTAGCTGGCGGTCTTAAAGCAATGATCGGAAAAGGCTACCGAAATTCTGAAGTCAGAAAAGCCCTGAAAAAGTACGGCGCGGTTCATCTATCCGCTATAGGTGGAGCGGGAGCATTACTATCCAAACACATTGTCGCTGCGGAAGTAATCTCCTATGAAGACCTCGGAACCGAAGCCATAAGAAAACTACAGGTGGTTGACTTTCCTGCTATTGTCGCTTATGATTCTTATGGAAATAGTGTGTATAGATTGCAGGATGGATCTTGACCAACAAAGGTAAAAAATGACCAAAGTGCCTAAAGTGAGCTAAAGTGAACTAAAGTTATAATTCATAATTTTAGGCACTTTAGTCACTTCACATTTTAGGCACTTTAGCCATTCGATATTTTTAACACTAAGGAATAAAATGAAAGTCGCCCTTCTTGGCTTATTTCAATCCGGCAAGAGCACTATCTTGGCGGCCTTAAGCGGTAAGGCAATCCCACCGGTCGGCTCGACAACGATTGAAGAAGCAATTGTCCCCGTCCCGGATGAAAGACTCGATTGGCTGACCGAACACTATAAGCCCAAAAAAACAACGCACGCAACTATCGATTGCCTTGACCTGCCCGGATTTAACTTTACCGATGAGCACGGCAGAGCGGCGGCAAGACGGCTGATTAACCAGATAAGAACCGTCGATATGCTCGTTTTGGTGGTGCGAGCATTTGAAAACCAAGCGGTGCCGGCCTACCGAAACAGAATAGAACCAGCCGGAGATTTGGCGGAGCTGCTGACGGAATTATTGCTTTCTGATTTAGAGCTTGTCACCACACGCATCGAGAAACTTGAAAAGCAGGCTCACAAACCCATCAAAACCCAGGCACACGATAAGGCTGAATTGGCCTTGCATAAAAAACTGCAGGAGACTATCGAGGCGGAAAAGCCGATAAGCTCAGCTATCGAAAACGATGCTGAACGTGAAATGATTAAGTCCCTCGGATTTTTGACCCAAAAGCCGATGGCGGTCGTTGTAAACGCAGGTGAAGACCACTTGGATAAAAAATACGATTTCTCCGCCGTGTCGGACAGCACCATCGAGGTAATGCACAGCATGGCTAACGCCATTACAATATGTGCCGAGCTGGAATATGAGCTTACTCAGTTGGATGCTCAGAGCAGAAAGGAGTTCGCTGCTGACATGGGTCTGACTGAATCTGCGGCGAAAAAATTCGTCAAAAGCTGTTACAAAACGCTGGGCTTGATCAGCTTTTTAACCGTAGTCTCGGATGAGCTGCGCGCCTGGCCCATAAAGCAAGGTACAACCGCTCTTGACGCGGCAGGCAAGGTACACACCGACATTAAGCGAGGTTTCATAAGGGCCGAAACCTTTGGCTTCGAAGAGTTAAAGGAGCATGGCGACGAAAAAGCCCTCAAGGCGGCCGGCAGGATTCGACTCGAAGGCAAAGATTACATCGTCAAAGATGGTGACATTATCAATTTCAGATTCAATGTATAGGTTATATAACCACATGGTAATGCTCGTGAATCGGCTCATCAAAATATTCTTTGCCGTTATTGTTGCGTTGTCAGAAGGGCTGCTGATTTCAGGATGCTCAGATTCAAAAAGCCCTGAGACGGCGGCATCTTACACATACGAGGTCGTTAAAACCTACCCCCACGAGCCAAACGCCTTCACTCAAGGCCTGGTATTTGAAAATGGCTTTCTATATGAGAGCACAGGACTTTATGGAAGCTCAACATTGCGCAAAGTAGAATTAGAAACCGGAAAAATTTTACGGTTGTACAATCTGTCTGCTAAATTCTTCGCAGAAGGCATAACCATATATAAAGACAAAATAATTCAATTGACCTTTCGCTCAAATATTGGATTCATCTACAACAAAGACAGTTTTGAATTGCTGCAAAAGTTTTATTATCCAACCGAGGGTTGGGGTATCACTCACGATGGAAAGCGTTTAATTATGAGTGATGGCACATCGACTTTGTACCTTTGGGATCCTGAAACGTTTAAGCGAATCGGCCGCATTAAGGTACACGATAACGGCATCCCTGTTAGCGGTCTTAACGAGCTGGAATATATCAAGGGACAAATACTCGCCAACGTTTGGCTGACGGACCGCATCGCAATAATTGCGCCCCAGACAGGCCAAGTGACCGGCTGGATATATATGCAAGGGCTTTTAAGTCAGCAGGAGCTTAATAAACCGGTCGATGTTCTCAACGGAATTGCGCATGATGCCGCTGGTGATCGTTTATTCGTGACCGGCAAGTTTTGGCCTAAACTCTACGAGATAAAATTTGTACCTCAGAAGTAATTATGCTAAAGTGACTAAAGTGTGAAGTGACTAAAGTGCCTAAAATTATAACTTAAAACTTTAGCTCACTTTAGGCACTTTAGCTCACTTTCTAAAAGCGGCTTTGATGTTTGCACATAACAAGACATAGCGAACATTTCATAACCTGTTGGAAAGGTTTTACTGGAATTATTATATGAAAGCAGCTGTATTAACCGGTATCCGTCAGATGCAGATAATGGATGTGCCGGAGCCGAAGATAGAAAATGACAATGATGTCCTGCTGAAAATCGAAGTTGTAGGCGTCTGCGGCTCCGATGTGCATTATTACGAGGCAGGCAGGATCGGTTCTCAGGTCGTTCAATATCCGTTTATCGTGGGTCATGAATGTTCTGCAACGGTCAAAGCAGTCGGCGATTCAGTAGCCCGTGTCAAAGCGGGTGACCAGGTAGTAG
>CAZRMQ010000005.1:0-41248 GCA_964601185.1 uncultured Pirellulales bacterium | reverse complement strand
CTACGAAAATTATTAAAAGAAAACCACATTAAACATGATGGATTCCCACTTTCGCAGGAATGACGTTAAATAAGATCCTCCTGGTACCACCCTACCGTCTTTTCAAGGCCCTGGCGAAATGAAGCTTTTGGGGTAAAGCTAATGAGCTTTCTGGCTAAAGTTATATTGGCGAGGGCTTGTTTTTCGTCGCCGGTGCAGGTCAGCAACAGGTTCGAAATTATTTTAC
The DNA here is from genome assembly GCA_964601185.1 of uncultured Pirellulales bacterium. Lineage (GTDB taxonomy): Bacteria > Planctomycetota > Phycisphaerae > Sedimentisphaerales > Anaerobacaceae > CAZRMQ01. The sequence goes on along the minus strand of CAZRMQ010000005.1, from coordinate 41,022 downwards.
AAATGTCGGCATATTCCATTATATTAGTCTTGGTCGTAAGATTTTACAGAAGGTATTCCGTTACGTCGGATCTTTGATTCCTTCGGCTTCGCTCAGGGCAAGTTTATAAACTGATGAAAATCGGCTGGCTAATAAATCACTTTTTGGGAAGTGCAGTGTAGTATTAAATCTCTATCTCTAATCTATTTCGGTGAAACCAATGAATGCTCATAAACTTTCTCCTAAAAGCAAATTGATAGCAACGACTTTGTTAAGTGCAACAATTGTCTTTTTGTTTCTTGGCTGCAACAAGGCCCATTATACCGGTGACGATCTAAAGCTAAATGATCTCGACTACTTTGAGACTCGCGGGCTCAATGTGCTGGTTTTCAGCAATTGGTATAATGAAAACTTTAGTGATTCTAAAATGAGCGGCATTGAAATTATTCATCATGAGGTGCGAACGGCAACCAATGGTGACGTAAGACTAAATCCGACGCCTGAACAATGGGATCCCATTCCTGACTTTATAGAACGCAAAGTAAATAAAGAAAATAACAGCATTGAAGCATTTTTAAGGTATCCTGAATATGACTTTGATTACATGATAAAAGCTGAGGCACACGATGGAGGAATAATTCTAAGTGTCAATCTACCAAAGCCACTTCCTCAAGAACTTGCGGGTCGAGCAGGATTGAATCTCGAATTTCTTCCATCAGCTTATTTTGAAAAAGCTTATCTGATGGATGGTAAAAGTGGTGTCTTTCCGCTCTATCCTGCTGGGCCGATGGCAGTGGATAAATCGGGTATTGTAGAACCCAAACCAATAGCGACAGGTACAACCCTTGTCCTTGCTCCTGAGGACCCTGCTCGACGAGTCACTATCACAACCAAAGATGGTGGGCTTTTATTGCTTGACGGCCGTAATAAAGCCCAAAATGGTTGGTTCGTGGTGCGCAGTCTTATTCCGGCAGGTAAATCCGGCAAAGTTGTCCAGTGGTTCCTCACAGCCAGTACGATTCGCAAGTGGACACGCCCGCCAATGATTGCGCACTCGCAGGTTGGATATCATCCCAATCAAAAGAAAGTCGCAGTCATAGAACACGACGAGAATGATAATCCACCCACAACGGCTCGCTTACTGAAAGTCACAGAGGATGGCAAATTCGTGGAAAAATATAAAGGCAAAATAAAAAAGTGGGGCAAATATCTCAGGTATAATTATTCTACCTTTGATTTTACGCTAATTGAAGAAAGCGGGCTGTATGTCATCGAATATGATAAGGTGCGTACAAAGCCATTTAGAATTGCAGAAGATGTTTATGAAAATGCCTGGCACCCGACTCTGGATGTGTTTTTCCCGGTACAAATGGACCATATGTTTGTCAATGAAGCTTATCGCGTCTGGCACGGCGCATCCCATCTTGATGATGCGCTGCAGGCACCGGTAAATCATGAACATTTCGATTTGTATGCCCAGGGTCCCACAACCGATACGCCTTATAAGCCGGGCGAGCACATTCCAGGATTGAATGTCGGGGGCTGGTTCGATGCTGGTGATTTTGATATCCGGACTCAGACTCATTACTACGTGCTGCAAAACCTGGTTCAAACCTGGGAGACCTTCGGCCTGAAAAGAGATGAGACAACCATTGACCAGAAAAAGCGTTTCGTGGATATCCACCATCCTGATGGAGTTCCCGATTTGCTACAGCAAATAGAACACGGCACGCTGGCCCTCATAGCTCAGCATAAAGCTGTTGGTCACGCTATCAACGGTATAATCGTGCCCGACCTCTCGCAATATACCCATCTTGGCGATGCATTAACCCAAACCGACAACCTGGTTTACAATCCCAAGCTGGCCAGCCATGAATCGGATGGTTTCACCAGCGGCGTTTTCGATGATAGATGGGCATTTACAAGTAAGTCAACCCCGTTGAATTATGGTTCCATTGCCGCTTTAGCGGCCGCCAGCCGTGCTTTACGAGGATACAATGAGCAGCTCGCTGATGAATGTCTGGTAACTGCTAAAAAAGTATGGGACGAAGAACACAGCCATGAGCCGGATATATTTCGCCACGGTAATACTACCGGAGGTTTTTTGGAAAATGAGGAATTTAAAGCGGCTGTTGAACTTTTGATATGCACAAAAGAAGCTAAATATGCAAAACGGCTAAACGAGCTGTGGCAAACTATTGAAAGAGGATTCGCTTTTAATGCTGCTTTAGCTGTACGTGCGATGCCATATATGGATGAATCATACTCTAAAAAAATAGGGACTCTGGTTCGGGCTCATAAAGAGCAACTCGAAAAGTTTGATGAACAAAATCCTTTTGGTGTTCCTATTTCTACAGGCGGTTGGGCCGGAGGTGGCTGGGTTATTGGTTTTGCAATGACGAATTATATTTTGCATAAAGCTTTTCCAGAAATTATCGACCCCGAATATATATTCAAAGGATTGAATTATATTTACGGCTGCCATCCCGGTTCCAATATTTCATTCGTCTCCGGTGTTGGAACTGAATCGAAAATGGTAGCATACGGAAACAATCGGGCTGATTATTCATTTATAGCTGGCGGCATCGTTCCGGGAGTTCTTATTTTAAAGCCCGATTTCCCTGAAAACAAAGAAGATTGGCCTTTTTTATGGTCAGAGAACGAATATGTTATCAGTATCGGTGCCAGTTATATATTTGTTGTAAATGCAGTAAACGATTTGTTAAATGGAGCCCAATAAAGTTTACTGGGATATAGAATATTACGAGTAAAGTTGTGTTATTACTTTTAGATGAGTCGAAAGTATTAATTTTTTAGCGAAATAATCATTTATCTTTATTAAGGACGTGGAAAATGTTGGTAAACAAACCTTTCTTTACAAATTATATCAGAAATGTTTCCCTAAAACCTATCCTTACTTTAACAGTTATATTTTTTGTAAACATCTGTGTCGCAGAACAAGAAAGTGAAGATTACCCTTTTTTAAATCCTGAATTGAGTATCGAGCAGCGCGTTGACGATTTGGTAGGCAGGATGACCCTTGATGAAAAGATTGGACAAATGGTTAATGAAGCACCTGCTATCGAGCGGTTGGGCATACCGGAATACGACTGGTGGAATGAATGCCTTCATGGCGTGGCCCGTGCAGGATTAGCTACAGTATTTCCCCAGGCCATCGGCTTGGGTGCCACCTGGGATGAAGACCTGATGTTTAGAGTTTCAACGGCTATCTCGGATGAAGCCAGGGCTAAACATCATAATTTTGCTAAAAAAGGCAAAAGGTTCATCTATCAAGGACTCACTTTTTGGTCGCCTAACATTAATATATTTCGCGACCCCCGGTGGGGAAGAGGACAGGAAACGTACGGAGAGGATCCCTTTTTGAGCGGCAGATTGGCCGTGCAATTTATAAAGGGCTTACAGGGAGACGACCCGGACTATCTTAAAACCATCGCTACCGTCAAACATTTTGCCGTTCATAGTGGGCCTGAACCGGAGCGGCATTCTTTTAATGCAGTGGCAAATGAAAAAGACTTTAGGGAAACCTATCTTCCCCAATTTGAGATGGGAATTAAAGAGGGTAAGGCGTATTCGGTAATGTGTGCTTATAACAGGTATAATGGAGAAGTCTGCTGCGGAAGCAACCGGCTGTTAAACAATATCTTAAGGAACGAATGGGGCTTTGACGGATACGTTGTTTCCGATTGTGGTGCTATATGGGATATTTACGTATACCATAAAATTGTTCCAACTCCTACAGAAGCTGCTGCATTAGCCGTAAAATCAGGGTGTGACCTGAATTGCGGGCAAGTATACAAACATTTAAAAACGGCTGTTAGTAAAAATTTAATAACCGAACAAGAAATTGATATTGCTGTGAAAAGGCTTTTTAAAGCTCGTTTCAAATTGGGCATGTTTGACCCTCCGGTCATGGTGAAATACACAGAAATCCCCTATGATGTCGTGGATTGTAAAAAGCATAAAGATTTAGCTCTGGAAGCTGCTCGCAAATCCATTGTTTTATTGAAAAATGATAACAATTTATTGCCATTGGATAAGGATATTAAAACCATAGCCGTCATCGGCCCCAACTCAGACCAATGGCTTATGCTCCTGGGCAATTACAACGGCGTTCCCTCAGACACCGTAACTCCTCTGAGAGGCATAAAAGAGAAGTTATCCCCCGGCTCGGAAGTCCTATACGCACAGGGTTGTGAATTAGCTGAAGGAATGGCTGTGTTCACTGTTGTTCCACCCGAAGTTTTATTCACTGAAGATGATGAAAAAGGATTGAGAGTTGAGTATTACGCTAATAAAGATTTAAGCGGTTCAGCTTTATTTTCTTCTATCGACAAGAATCTCGACGCCAACTGGCACGACAAAGCCCCTCGACAAGATTTGGATGATGATAATTTCGGCGTAAGGTGGACCGGCCAGCTTAGACCTGACCAGTCCGGGACATATCAATTGGGTGTTATCAGCACGTGTAGAATCAGACTTTATTTGAATGACAAACCTATAGCAAGGTCCATTTATCATTTCAGGAATGAATTTGGAGACCCGCGGTTGATAAAATCCGAGCCCATTGAATTGGAAGCCGGAAATAAATACAAAATTGTCGTTGAAGCGGAAGAATCTTATGCCGACGCCCAGGTGCAATTAGTGTGGGCCAAACCCAAACCTGATCTAAAAAAAGAGGCCATCGAAATAGCCAAACGAGCGGAGGTAGTGATTATGTGCATGGGGCTTACCCCCAGCTTGGAAGGTGAACAATTGGATATTGAGATTGAAGGATTCAGAGGAGGAGACAGGACTCGTTTGGATTTGCCGGATGTACAACAAGAGTTGATAAAGGAGATTCACGCATTAGGTAAACCAATAGTATTGGTGCTATTGAACGGCAGCGCTTTGGCAATCAACTGGGAAAAAGAGAATATCCCCGCAATTATCGAAGCTTGGTATCCCGGTCAGGCCGCGGGTCAGGCCATCGCTGATGTGCTTTTTGGAGATTATAATCCAGCGGGCCGTCTGCCGGTAACTTTTTATAAATCTGTTAAAGATCTGCCTCCCTTCGAGGAATACCAGATGAAGGGACAAACCTACCGGTATTTCAAAGGCAATCCTTTGTATCCTTTCGGCTACGGATTGAGTTTCACTTCATTTAAATACGATAATCTACAAGTCGCTGAAACACATAAAGTCGGAGATACCGTGAAAGTTTCTGTAAACGTAAAAAATATCGGTGAGACGGCAGGTGATGAGGTGGTCCAACTTTATTTATCGAATTTAAATGCGCCCGTTGCTGTTCCCCTTCGCTCGCTTAAAGGATTCAAAAGGATTCATTTGCTGCCGGGCGAAGGTAAAACCGTCGAATTTTCAATTCTTCCTGTTGCATTTTCCATAATAAATGATAAAAATAAGAGAGAAGTTCTTCCCGGGCAATTTGAAATTTCCGTAGGAGGAGGTCAGCCCGGCAGTAAAATTGGCCCGCCGGACTCCGAAATTCTAAAAGCCAACATAACCCTGATTTAAACTGTGTAAATATAAAAGATGTCGGAAAATAATATTAGAGACGAAACTATTCGCATAAATCTAACACGAAATACGTACACATACATCGTGACATCATCTCTGGTATTATGGTTAATCGCCGCTTCTCTATGGATGCAGGGCACTATCGACTGGAATATCATCATCGCCCACAATGCCCTCTACGAACAAAGCATAATTTCAGGAATTTTCGAATTCTTCACCAAATACGGAATGGTCTTAATTGCCGGAGTGTATATTTTAAACTTACTGTTATCATACAAAATCGAAAATTTGAAATCCTCTTATCCTCTCTATGTCGTCGTCCTTTTTTCATTTGGACTCGGAGGAATAGCTGGCGACCTCTTAAAAGAAGTTTTCGATAGAGCTCGACCTGCGGTTGAGCTGGCCGGACAAATTATCCGAACACACGTTTCGGCCTCTCCGGCATTTCCTTCAGGACACGCCACAAAAAGCATGGCGCTGGCACTACCATTTTTTTTACTGTCGTCGGGAAGTCACCACCTGAATCGTATTTTCAAAATAACAGTCTTTAGCATTGCAATTTTGGTCTGTTACGCACGTATTGCACTACAGGCGCATTATGTAAGCGACGTCTTGGCGGGGATTGGAACTGCAATCGCATTCGTCCCAATCGCCGTCTTTTTATCCAACAAAATCTACAAATTAAATAGAGTCGATGAAAAAAAACTCGAACGAATGGTAACGAGACTCGGATTTGTATTGTTATTGTTAATTCTCTATTTAACCTTCGAAGGAACATTACGATGAAGACGAACTTAAAAATACTTGTTTCGACATTATGCCTTTGTGTATTGTCAACTTGTCAAACAGCCTTTTGTAATGTCAGACTTCCGCTGCTGGTAAGCGAAGGCATGGTATTACAAAGAGGCGACAGCGCAAAGATTTGGGGCTGGGCCGACACAGGCGAAAAGGTGACAATAAAATTTAACGACAAAACATATAATACCATAGCCGGTACAGATGGTAAATGGGCGGTATCGCTTTCCGCCCTAAAAGCAGGCGGACCATACGACATGGAAATTAATGCCACCAATCACACAACTCTAAAAAATATCCTTATAGGCGATGTATGGATTTGTTCGGGACAATCGAATATGGTATTGCCGATGGACAGAGTAAAAGATAAATACCCGGACGTAATCGTTAATTCTGAAAATCCTTCTATCAGGCAATTTATTGTCCCTGATAGGTATGATTTCAAAACGCTGCAGGAAGACTTGGAATCGGGTAACTGGGAATCGGCAAATCCCGGGACTATCCTTAATTTCACTGCCGTAGGCTACTTTTTCGCAAAAGAATTGTTCGAGAAGTATCATGTCCCAATCGGCTTGATAAAAGCAAGTTTGGGCGGATCGCCCGCACAAGCCTGGATGAGTGAGGATGCTTTAAAAGCATTTCCTGAATACCTTGCAACAGCAGAAAAATACAAGGACATTGCCTACATCAATCAAATCAAGGAAAAAGATAAAGCTGTTAACGATGCGTGGTATGGCCATATCCAGCAGATTGATAAAGGTCTGGCTCCAGGAGAAAAACCGTGGTTTGATACGAGTTACGATGCTTCGCAATGGGCAACTATGAATGTACCCGGATACTGGGCAGACCATGAGCTGGGAAACATAAACGGCGTTGTCTGGTTCAGAAAAGAAATTGATGTCCCTGCTTCTATGACCGGCAAACCCGCAAGATTATTGCTGGGCAGGATTGTGGATGCAGATACAACTTATGTGAACGGCAAAATTGTCGGTTCAGTTTCATACCAGTACCCACCGAGGAGATATGATGTTCCTGCAAACCTGCTAAAGGAAGGCAAAAATATCATTGTAGTAAGAGTTATTAATAACTTAGGCCGGGGCGGTTTTGTTCTGGACAAACCTTACCAGTTGATAACGGCAGGACAGACAATTGATTTAAAGGGCCAATGGCAATATAAATTAGGTGCGACTATGCCCCCCCTGCCGCCCCCAACTTTTATTCAATGGCAGCCGTTAGGTTTATATAACGCAATGATTGCCCCACTATTAAATTATAAAATTAAAGGAGTAATTTGGTACCAGGGCGAATCTAACACTGGAAAACCGCTTGAATATCAGAAATTGTTCCCTGCGATGATAACAGACTGGAGGCAAAAATGGAACCAGGGAGATTTCCCCTTCTTGTATGTGCAACTGGCCAATTTTATGGAGGTCAAAGACCAGCCTTGCGAAAGCAACTGGGCCGAGCTGAGAGAGGCACAGCTTAAAACACTCGCTGCTGCTAATACGGGAATGGCTGTCGCCATCGATCTCGGCGAATGGAATGACATTCATCCTTTAAATAAAGAAGATGTTGGCAAACGGCTTGCACTCGCAGCTCAAAAAGTGGCTTATGGCGATGAAAAAGTAGTTTATTTAGGTCCAATCTATCAGTCCATGAAAATTGAAGGAAACAAAATCATTCTCACATTTACACATATTGGCGGTGGATTGGTTGTTCAAGGGGGCAGCGAACTGAAGTATTTTGCCATTGCAGGTGCTGACAAAAAATTTGTCTGGGCAAAGGCAAAGATAGAGGGAAACAACATCGTTGTCTGGAATGACCAAGTGACAAATCCTGTAGCTGTGCGGTATGCGTGGGCCGATAATCCTGAAGGTGCAAATTTATATAATAAGGAAGGTTTACCGGCGTCATCTTTTAGAACTGATGAATAGTACTTACAAAAAAGGTGTACAATGAAAAAAATGTTTTGTCTTCTCTTCATTAACATGATGATTGCCCCCCATGTCTCCGCACAAGAGGACACAAAATCGGCTGCAGTCCGCCAAGGTGGTCCTCCGCCGGTGCGGCTAACCGCTCAGCAGGATCACCAGAGAATGATGGAGCTTCTGCAAATAACATCGCTGAGGCCGGGGAGAAATGGTATGAATCCTAAGGCGCCAAATTACGCCAATTACGACGAGTCCAAGGCCAATCCCTATCCGGCTCTGCCGGACCCGCTGGTATTGAAGAACGGGCAGAAGGTCACGACAGCGGAGATGTGGTGGAATCAGCGGCGCCAGGAAATCGTGGAGGACTTCGACAGAGAAATCTACGGCCGAGTCCCCAAGGACACACCCAAAGTGAATTGGGAAGTTACCAGCACGACCAGCGAAACGAACGGCGATGTGCCGGTCATCACGAAACAGCTCGTGGGCCACATTGATAATTCATCGTACCCGCTTATTACAGTTGACATCAAGCTGACGCTGACCACTCCGGCCAACGCGGCTGGTCCGGTGCCGGTTATAATGGAATTCGGTTTTGGCGGCCGCTTTGGTAAAACTAGACGTGGCGGCGGGCCCAGTTGGCAACAACAAGTTCTCGCCAAGGGCTGGGGCTATGCCATCATCACCCCCAACAGCATTCAGGCCGACAACGGCGCAGGTCTGACGCGAGGCATCATCGGTCTGTGCAATAAGGGCCAGCCCCGCAAGCCGGATGATTGGGGTGCGTTGCGTGCCTGGGCCTGGGGCGCCAGCCGCGCTCTGGATTATTTTGAGACCGACAAATCCGTGGACGCCAGGCAAGTCGGCCTTGAGGGACACTCGCGCTACGGCAAAGCAACGATCGTCGCCATGGCGTATGACCAGCGTTTTGCCATTGCTTTTGTCAGCTCCTCCGGCGAAGGCGGTGTCAAACTTCACCGCCGCAATTGGGGCGAGATAGTGGAAAATGTCGCCGGGACGGGCGAGTACCACTGGATGGCCGGTAACTTCATCAAGTATGCCGGCCCTTTGAACTGGAACGATTTGCCGGTGGACTCTCACGAACTGGTTGCTTTGTGCGCCCCGCGACCCGTGTTCATCAGCGCCGGCGCAACCAATGGAGATGGATGGGTGGACGCCAAAGGCATGTTCCTGGCCGCAGTTGGTGCCGGGCCGGTGTACAAGCTCCTTGGCAAAAAAGACATGGGTATCACTGAGTTCCCCCCGATAGAAACCCCGCTGATCGACGGTGAAGTGGCTTTCCGCCAGCATAGCGGCGGGCACACCCCCGGCCCGAACTGGCCGACGTTCCTGATGTTTGCAGACCGGCACTTTAGCATCGCAAAGGATTCGAAATCAGCTACCCTTGGCAAATAAGATGAGAGATTCTTCGCTGTGCTCAGAATGACAACGTAATGGATTCCCCCACCCGTCTTCGCGGACATAAGTTTCGTGGTAGTGACATTAAAGAAGATTCTCCCTATACCAATCGATTGCCAATTTCAACCCATCCTTGAAATCTACTATTGGTTTAAAGCCCAGCAGTTTCTCGGCGGCAGTAATATCGGCGAGGGAGTGTTTAACATCGCCGGGACGGGGGTCAGTATAAATCGGCTTGATATTTCTGCCGAGGATTTCATTTATCATATCAATAATTTTATTTACAGTAACAGCTTCGCCACAAGCAATATTTAAAACCTCACCTGCTGTGTGCTTAGCTCGCACAGCGAGTAAATTAGCCTCGACGACATTATCAACGTAAGTAAAATCCCGGCTCTGCTCGCCATCGCCGTAGATGGTCGGCGGCTCATCTTTCAATATAGATGTTACAAAAGAAGGAATAGCAGCGGCATATTGGCTGGTCGGGTCCTGATATGGGCCAAAGACATTAAAATACCGCAGCGAGATTGTCTCCAATCCAAAAACTTCGTGGAAGACCGAGCAGTAATATTCACCCACAAGCTTTCCCACCGCGTATGGAGAAAGTGGAGCAGGTGACATTGTCTCGACCTTCGGCAAAGTCGGCGTATCGCCGTAAGCGGCAGAGCTTGAGGCATAGACAAAACGTTTTATACCGGCATCGCGAGCGGCCAAAAGGAGCGTAAAGGTCGCATCGACACAATGCTTGTGCGTGGCGGCTGGGTCATCAACGCTGCGCGGCACCGAGGGCAAAGCACCCTGATGTACAACAACGTCAATATCCCTCATTGCTGAACGGGCGGTAGTATCGTCACCCATATCGGCTTCGATGAACTCAACTTTGTCTATAAAAGTATCGAGATTGCTTTTTTTGCCTGTGAGCAAGTTGTCAACAATCCTCACAAAACAACCTTCTTCAACAAGTCTTTTACAGATATTTGAGCCGATAAAGCCGGCTCCGCCGGTCACTAAGAATTTCTCCATTTAAATGTCTCCTGTAAACATTGGTATATAAAAAACGTTCCCATTTTACGCTCCTCCTCGCAAAATGGGAACTTATTTTCGACTTGTTTATTTTCTACATATCGACTCTAAGCTGTAGCGGCGCCGGCATATTTCAGTTTCTTTTGATATCGTCGATAGGACTTGAATTGTTCGTGGAAATAACCGCCCTTCATAGCCCTTACGGCAAAAAGCACACAGCCAACAAGATTGGCTCCTGCCGCTCTTAATTCAAAAACAGTTCTCTGAGCAGCCCCCCTGCTTGTAGAAGCGGCATTAAGCACCAGGATTGTGGCGTCTGCAACCTTTGACAGCACTTTAGCATCGCTGACCAATAAGAGTGGCGGGCTGTCAATTACAACATAGTCGTAGACTTTTCGCTGCTCTTTAATTAGCTCCTGCATTCGTGAACAGGCGAGCAGCTCCGCTGGATTAGAGGGCATTAGGCCGGAATTTATTATATCCAGGCCTTCAATGCCGCTGGACCTTATAGCTTCATAACCACACTGGTCTATTAACAAATTGCTCAACCCAATATTAGATGACTGCGCCTCTGAACCGGCATCCGGTGCATCAGGAAATATTTTTTGTAGAGCTGGTCTTCTAAAATTAGCATCGATGAGCAGCACTTTTTTATTCCCGGCAACAAAAGTTATCGCTAAGTTGACGGCCACGGAAGTCTTGCCATCCCCTGCATCACCACTTGTGACGAGCACAGCCTTACAAGACTTTGCAGCGGTTGACAGCTCAAAATTCGTCCGAAGCTGCCTGTAACATTCACTTGTAATAGAGTAAGGTGCTTGATGAACAGTCAAAGCAAGGTTCACCTTTCGGCCTAAGTAGTCTTCAGCCGTATCCGGAATCATGCTTAAAAGCGGCACATCCAAAAATCTGCTCACATCTCTTGGTGTCCGCACCAGGTCGTTAGCCACTTCGATAAGGAAAGCAAGGCCTACACCAAGTAGAAAGCCGACTATAAATCCACTGGGAAACCAAAGCCACCATTGGCGAGAGGTCACCATCTCCAGCGGCGCCGGAGCCAATCCCATGAGCTGCACCTTGGGTGTCTCCGGGTCATTAAGCATTATCCTTAATTTCTCGACCTGCTTTTTAATTTCGTTAAGCATCTCGATTCTCTCGTCTCTTATCTTCCGCCGCTGTTCATATTGTACGCGGGCGATGTCGAGCTCCTTCGTTTTTGCAGCCGCTTCCTCTCGCAGACTCTGCAATTCTTCGAGCCTTTTATACAACACAGTAAGTTTGTCTCGTGAGCTTTCAAGTCCCGACTGCCTGGTCTGTTTAGATATTAATGCCTGTCTGCGCAGCCTTCTTTCCTTGATTTCGTCTATCAACTGGCGAGTTTCACGCACGACTCTATGATTTTCACCAAATTTTGTAAGTTTACCCGCAAGCTGAGATTCATGGAAGGCAAGCTGTTCAGCAAGCATAACCATAATCGGATCGCTCTCAACTACCCGTTCAATCTGCATTGTAAAAGGGCCTTCAGCCAGTTTCGCGAGATTTTCAAAATCAGCTTCCGTTTGTTTTATTGCCAAGACAAGCTCGTTTTGCTGCAGTTCCAAATCTTCCAGCTTTACTTCAGATGGATGGCGCCAGTAACGCCCTGTGGACTGCTCGAGGTCGGTTATCCCTGAGTCTCTACGTACCTCCTCAAGCGATGTTTCTGCGTCATTCAGCTCTCCCTGAATCCAGCTCTGTCTCTGTTCAAGCTTTGTGAGTCTTTCACTAAGCTCACCTCTTTTTGTACTTCCGTGTGAATTAACGAACATCTGTGCCATCTCGTTTACAATATCTGCTGCTTCTTTAGCATTACCACAGCTCATCGACAGCTCTACAAATTCAGTATCCTTGTTGGCGTAAGCACTAAGATGTCTTTTCAAATATTTAAAGGCTTTGGTTATGCTTACCACCTTACCATCTTCATCAAACTTCGCATAACGTCGAAACCACTTTGTTGCTCTGAGTTTGTCATTTTTCTGTAGCAGATCTTGTAAGATGCCCTGTTGTTTTATAAGGTTGGCTATTGTTGAGCGATGTTGATAATGAATTTCCTTGTTCACTTGAGTAGCTACGATGTTCATAGGGTCAGTTTCGACAGGCGGCATAACTTCAATAAGAGTTGTGGCAGTATACCTTGGAAGATATTTGCGTAAAAGGTACCATGTCCCTCCGCCGGTCCCTAATCCCACTATTGTGAGAAACATTATCAGCACTATGTGCCGACGAAGTATACCAAGGAGCTCCTTTGGTGTCATCACGGCTGCTGCCGATCCCGCCGAGGGCGGCCTTGATCCGGTCCAGGGCTTCGCCCTGCTCGGCCCAGCCGGCCTTGCTATTCTATTCCGCATGGGACGGACACTTTCTGGCATTGCGATCTCCAATTACTTTGAAAGACGCTCAATAGCCGCTTTTATCCGGTCCTTAACCACTTGGGACAATTTATCGGCTCCTACCTGCAGCGCCTGGTTGTAAGCATCAATGGCCTGTGCTTTTTCTCCAAGTTTCTCTCTTACAAGGCCTAAATGCTCCCATACCTCTATCGGCGCGACGATAGCATCCTGTCGATACTGCTGTAAGGCAGCCGTTAGAAACTCGGCTGCCTTGGAAGTTTCGCCGTTTTTATACAGGATATAAGCATAAGTATCCATGAAGTTAGGATTATTGGGCATCTGCTCCAACGCCCTTTTGGCGTATTCCAGAGCTTCAGGCAGCCTTTGCTGATTTTCAGCAAGCATATACGCCAGGTTATTCAGGACATTGGTATTATTCGGCTTTTTAGCAAGCAGACTTTCGTAATCCGTGATGGCATTTTTAAGATAGCTATTATCGGAAGTCCTCGTGTAGGCAAGTGTTAAAAGCTCTGCCCTGTACACTAAATAGTTAAGTCTCTGTGGAGTATCCGGCCCGGTTAGCTCGATACATCTGCTGATATAATCGAAAGCTTTGTCATACTCACCTTTGATTTTCACCAAATTGAACATGGTGAAATTGGCCGCCAGGGAATCCGGATTGGTTGTGAGCCTTTGCTCACAGTAATTCGAGACTTCATCAGCACCCAAAGTTATAAACATTCTCTCTAAAATTTCAGCAGCAAGCTTCTCATCTGTCCCAGCTTTATCGACGGCCTTTCGGCAATATTCTATGGCGGTATTTCTATCGCCAAGCTTTAATTTCGCCTCACCAATTCTGAATAAAGCTAACGGAGCAAGAGAAGTATGTTCATACTTGCTGCTCTCTTCAATAACCTGTTGTAGCTTCTCTGGGCGCAAAACACGATTCGTTACAGTTGAACTCCCAGCCGCTACAAGTGCCTGTAAATATCCATCGAAAGCTGCTACATATTCCTCATCTTGTATTATGTTTTCCGTGTTCTGCCCGTTATAATCTTTCTGTTTGAGCAAATAGGCCTTTTTGTACAGTTGTTCCGCTCTATCAAATTCGCTGTTAGTTAGAGCGAACTGGCCCGCTCGTAGATACCACAGAACACTATTTGGAAATTTTCCCAGAGTCTCATTATAGAATCTTTTCAGCGCTTCTTTTCTGCCGAGCCATTTATAAATTTGTTCGAGCAAGATTCTTGTTTCTACAGGGGCATCCGGGTCGTTAATCGTTTCTCTAAGCTCGGTTATCGCATCATCTGTCCTTTCTGCCTGCAGATAAGCCTTCGCCAGAGCAATCCTTGTAGCAGGTGTAGCTGCCAAAGACTTGCTCTTTTTAAGGTCAATCATAGCTTGATTGTAATTAGCCATTAAAAGGTTTATCTCCCCTCTCAATCGCCATGCTCCAGCGTTTCCTTCGTTGATTGCAAGATTTTGATTCGTCAGCTCCAGGGCCTTTTTCAATTGTCCCTGTCTCATCGCCAGCCATCCCTCGAGCAGCAGCACGCTTGGATTGTCCGGATACCTTTCCTTAAAGCCCTGAAATTTGTACTTCGCTTCTTCGATAAGACCAACGCCCAGGTATGCTCTAATTTGCTCAAGACGATTTTCAGCCTTGTCCTCAACAGCTAAGAGCTCTTCAGAATATCTTTTTATAGCCTCTTTGTCACCGGCTCTCTCACCAACAAGTAAAAGGCCTTTGACCACATCAACATCCTTTGGCTGTTGTTTGTATAACTGCGATAACACCTTCCTGGCGTCGTCAAATTGACCAAGCTGAAAATAATGACGCCAGAGCAAGCTCTCATCTTGTGATTCCACTAATAATTGTTTAGCATTTTCTTTCTGACCTCTGGCCCTATAGTAATCCGTATAACTTTCAAGCATTAATCTATTGTGTGGTTCAATCTTTTTGGCCTGTTCAAGAGAATATTGAGCGATTTCAAACAATTTCTCTTTGTTCTGCAAATTCGTTTCCTTCAGGGCCATTTTTGTTGCCAGTCTTGAAAGTAGAATGGCATTTTGAAAAGTCGGGCTGTTTTGTTGCAGCTTCAACCGAATTGCCAATGCTCTTGCAGGTTCTGTAGAGCTTATATATTCTGCATAGTCACTCAGTAACATCACGTCACCAGGATTTAGCCAAATGGCTCTTTCCAAAGCGCGCTTGACTTCAATTTCCTGCTCGGATGAGACATTGTCACCGAGCTTTCGGTTGCGAAGGTATAATTCAGTAGCCATGCTCCTGGCAATTGCACCGTCAAGAGGATTCAGAGATGCAGCTTTGCTGATATCTTCAATAGAAGCACGTTCATGACCCAGATTGGCGTAGATATTGCTTCTAAGCAGGTAGGCGTATGAAAATATAGGTTTCCTTTTCAAACAGTCGTCGATTTTTTCCAGCGCATCATCAAATTTGCTTTTAGCCATATCGAGACGAACTGCGAAAAGCTGGCCCTGACAATCATCAAGATTCTCGCGCTTCGCAATTTCTATAACTGTATCTGCCAGTTTCCAATTTTCCATCTGGCAGGATATTTCAAAAAGATAATTAGCAGCAGTGGACTTCATCGCTTTTTCGTCTGGTTTAGATAGTTTTCCGCCGACTTTATCATCCGTGTGCATTTTCATTTCAAGAGCTTCTCTTAGCTTTTCAACTGCTTTGTTAAGATCATTTTCCCTTCGATAAAAAATTCCAAGGTTCACAGCCCTGCTGAGAGGGTCGGTAATATTCATTAGAACCTGTTTTTCTATTTCCTTGTGCCGTTGTTGAGAAATATTTTTCGGGTCAGGCTCAGAAAGCAACTGTTTGTAGAACAGAATTACTATATTGTCCGGGAAGTACGTCAGGAAACGATTGACCAAATCTCGAGCCTTATCCATCTGGCCTTGTGCTATATAACTTCCGCAAACGGCACTGACAGTGGTTTCTTCAACAGAATTTGGCTCCACTAACAGTAGCTTTTGCACCAGATCAGCTTGAATTTGCCTGTAGTTATTTAATTCGGCTTCCATTATCTTCAAAGCAGCATCTGAGACAGCATTCTGCTGTTTTTCCTCTTCAGTTTGTTTAAGAACAATAGAGATGTCTTCCGTTGCCGGGCTTTTTGTTAAAGCAGTCTTAATTTGTCTGATCTTTGCCTGCACCAACACTAAGTTAAGCTTAATTGCATCAGGGCTGTTTTGGTCGAGCTTGTCCAATTCATCTTCGGCCTCGGATATCCGATTTGTACCAATTAGGGCTTTTATGCGAAGCGTCCGGCTCCTTTGACTTTGTCCAAACCTCTGCTCGTATGCATCTATACCATAAGGGTTAGCAGGGGACAGAACATAGGGCCACATATCAATCATGCCAAGAATCTCAAGATAATCCAGAATTGCTTCCGGCTTAACTATCTCTATTCTTGCTGTAAGGGCACTGGTCAGGAATTCCAATGCCGCACCAATTTCAGGAGTATTCAAAAAAATCTTCGCAAGGGTATATGAAAGCTGCGCATCTCTTCGCTCAGGAATATTAGATGCCTTGATTTGCTCGTAAGCAGTATACAGCTTCCGAACGGCTTGGTCTGTATTTCCTTTTGCAAGCTCCAGCATACCCAGCCACTTAACGACCTGTGGCTGCTCACCACTACCAAAAATCTGCTCGATTTCGTGGACTATCTGTTCAGTGTTTTTTAGCCAGACTTCGTTTTGTGAATCGCTTGTTTTCTCAGAGGACTCGAGTACCTGCTCGATATAGCAATTGGCCAGAAACGAACACAATAAGAATCTGTTCATTCTGTTTGCGAAACTTCGCGGACCAAGTGTGTCCTGGGCTTCAGGAAATTCAATCGCGCTTTTGGCTATTTCTATTGCCTTTTGGATTTGTGACTTTTGGCCGTAAACAGATGATTGACGATAGTACAGATTTGCAGCATTTATAGCATACTCTACATTGTCTTTGTCCAATTCAATAGCTTTTTCAGCCGCTTCAACAGCCTTATCAAGATTTGCCAGACCCAACTGACGGTCCAAATAGGCAGAGTAGATTGAATAGAATCCGTAAAGATTCGCATAAGCCTCCGCACTGAAAGGGAACCTGTTCACAAGCGACAAAAACTCAGGTTCGAGCGATTGAATTTGTTGCTTTATCAGCTTAGGATCACTTTCTCGTGCAAGCGTGAGCTTGTGTGCTAAAATATTAATGTGTGCTCTGGGAACATTATTGGCATGCTGAACGGCCTGCTGCAAAAGCTCGTTAGCCTTCATGGCTGCCCGTGCTCTTTCTCCAAGATTACCCCTTGATGCAAGAATCTCACCTTTTTCAATAGCCGCCTGTGCCGTAAACCAATAAGCGTCAACATCATTCGGATCAAGCGTTTGTGCCTTCTCCAAATCACCGATTGCTTCGGTAAGCAATTCGTCGGGCGTTGTTACCGCTCCCATTTTTGCCAGTTCCAAAGCAGCTCTGCCTCTGAGAAGATATAAGTGCGCACCGACATAGCGGCTTGTGTCGTGCTGAAGGTGATTGTCTTCCAGACCAAATGCGGGCTCCCATTTGGCTCTGTCTTCCATAAGCAAACCGGCTTTCTCCACCACATCAATAAGCTCCGATGCCTGAGACCGGACATCATCCCAGGCTCCACTAACGTACCGTCCAACACTTGCATAATTGCCAGCAATTATGTAGATGTACTTCAAACGTCCGAGCCGAGCTTCTATATTCTGTGGATCTATGTTGATTATTTGTTCCCAGCAGCCACGTACCTTGGGCCATTGACCAGTTTGAATATATACATTGGCCAACTTAAAAAGAATTTCTTTGCGAAGCGATCCGGTTTTCGCAAATTTGTGTGCCTTAAGGTAATTGCGTTGAGCATTCTGATAATCTTTCGCCAGCCATGCTGCATCACCATCTTCGATAAATTTATCCGGCTCCTGACCTAAATGCAGGATAACCACGATAATAGCCGCCACCAACATAAGAAAAACCAGCGAGCCGATTAGTGCCACTTTTTTATTTAATCTTCTCCTTGCCATTGATCCTCCCTTACCATTCAGGCCAATGCTCTCGCTCCAGAATTGGTAAAATGACAGACAAGAGCTTTTCACTCGCTGCAACTGCCTGTTCTTTTTCCGGAGCTACAAACGTCTGGTTAAAAACCAATTCAATCTTACTAAAATACGAAGACTTGCGAAAAATATTCTTGTTTAGAGCTATCCGGGCCTCGTCTCGGCTGCCAGCGTAATCGCCATTTACCTTAAAGAGATAGATAACAGGAAAGCTTCTGCCGCCCAGCAGGAAATTTGATTTTGCATTGCCAAAGACAAGATATTTGCCCTGGATTGTTTTGTCGAGGCCGTTTACATTTATCTTAAATGTCACGCCATCAGTCGACAATCTTTGGTAACCGCTGCCCGCATAGCACTCTTCCGGCACATGCGGCACCCTATCCGGTAGCTGGTAATAAGTGATAAACAATAAGCATCTATGCACAGAGCTATCAGCCGCTACATTCGGATTTTCAAGAATCCATTGAATATAATCTTCCGTACCTAATTCTTTGACTATTTCTTCGTTTTGGATTTTACGTTTTTTTATTACCCGATAGGGAGCCAACTGCTTTTCATCCAGGAAGTCTAAGGATTTTTTTAGAGGCAAAGGCTCCTTCTTTAGGTACACGCCGAATCTCTTAACGGCAATGGACATACCTCCCCCTGCTATTGCAAGCACTGCAGCGCAAATCAAAAAGGCCGGCTGCAAATAAATCCGTATATCACACTTCGAATCTCGCATCATACGCTACCTTTACGAACCACAATATCTTCGGCCCGCTGCATGCGGGTCCCTGCTTCTTCAACAAATAAAATCGACATAAACCACGCCAGGACTCCGTATAAGCCGAAGGCCAACGGCAGCATTGCAATGCCAAGCATATCGTGGTAAATGCCCTGGGTAAATTTCGGGTGTATCAGCACATAAATAAAACCGGTAACCGTAACACGAACGATATTACAAAATATCGCAATGGGTATAGTGCTGGCTAACAAAATAATTCGCTGCCAAAAAGGACGATAGTGCAAATAAGCCATAGCGACACCCAAAGCCACAAAGGCTGTTAACAACCGCATCCCACTGCAGGCCTCAGCTACATTTAGTCCAGGCTCCAAGTGCTTGCCTTTATAAACCACATCTATGACCACTCCGCTTGCCGTCGCCTCCAGGTCACCGACCAGATTCAACAATACAGCCGCCACATTTGCCGCCCACCGCCGTATCGGCATAGTCAGACCGACATAGTATCTTCGCGGCAAGGGTACAGCAAAAATCAAAAAAACAATCGGCAGCCATGTATATTTAACCAAACTCCATCCGCCTAAAAATAAAACCACTGCGCCGAGTGCCGTTAACATGGAAATACTGCGAAGATAAGCGTATCCTGATGGACTGACTATATTGAAAAAATAAAATAGAATGCAGCAAAATAAAAAAAATAAGCCCAGGAAATTTGGTCTGGTTTGAAGATTTAAGACCTTGCTTTTGTGCATGTTTATAAAATATAAACTGAACAGCGGGATTAAAAAGCCGTGTGACCAGCTCGCATCGGTTAGCCATTCGTGAACGATACTGTTGATCTCATTGCGAAAAAGAAAACAAAACAGCCCTGCTATTACTACAATCTTTACGTAGGTATGCAGTTCAAGCTCACGCCACCGCTGTTTCAGCAGAGGTGCACTTTTTCGATATGTTTCTGCAGCAGGGGAAACAATATTGTCCGCCATAACTAAGATATTCTGCTAAAACCAGTGGGGTCTGGGGTAATCTTTACCGTAATCTACATCCGCAAAATTACGGTCGTAAACAAATCCATATCCGTAAGTAACTCTGAACGCATTGCGTAAAATGGCACGCCATCTGGCAGTAAAATGTGTGCCGACATTTATCAAATCATTGGGCTTAATAAAGAAGTCGGGCTGTTCGCCGCTGGCGATTTTATCCAGGTCCACCATCACTATTTCTTCTTTGTTTTCGCCGATCCTTCTTATCACTTCGCAGCGTTTCGGCCAAGCCAGAGGTCCGAGGCCGCCCGCAGCAGCGATAGCCATTTTTAGAGTCATCGGTCGGCCTGTTATGTTAATATATCCATTTTGATTAACGTTGCCCATTATAGCGAACTCACCAATTATATCAACAGGCACATGGATGGTATCGCCTGGCTTTATCACGATATTGTACCGGGGATCACCTGCGAGCAGCTTGGCAACGGAAATCTTTATGACCCGTGTTTGCAATACATCTTCCCATTCAAGCTCTTCGGGCAGCTTCCGCTCAAGAGCAGACGGTTTTTGAGGCTCGAATTTTATAGTTTGCTCTGCAGGTTTCTTCGACCCAAAGGGAATTGGAACCCATCTACCGTCCTTGAAAATCCAATCGACTCGCCCACCAATTTTTTCTTCTTCAATTACCGGCTCCACAATTTTCGGTGCGTCAACTGAGACCGATACCCACTTGCCGTCGCGGAAGATCCATCCGATACGGCTGTCACCTTCGTTCCCACCCGCTGGTCCATACGCCGTATTTTGACTGCTCAATGCCGGAGATGATTTTGTAAGGCCTTTTGTTCCTGTTGCCACAGTCCACCTGCGATCGGTTGAAAATCCAAGGCGTTGCGGTAAAGCCGATTCTGAAGGTTCTTTATTACTTGTCACCTCAGTATAACCTATTGATAATTTTTTACTCTCAGGCCATCCCTGATTAAGGTGGGGATTTTGAGTTGAAGGTGTTATCATCTCCAGCATTTCTCGCTCTAACTTGGGTTGCTGCTCCATCTGCTTTGGCTCAATAAACCTCGGCTCTGGAATCGCTCGCTCGAAAGTTTCAGGCTTAGAACCTGTAGGCTCAATAATCTGTAGTTCCGAAAGCTTTGTCTTTATCTTAGGTGTTCCGTTCCCAACCGGCTCAGTTAAATCCTGCTGCTCCTCCTCTGTGGAACGCGATACGTAAATATGGCTTACATTAAATTGCCTTACTCCACCTGCACTTGCAAGTGCATCGGCTAATCGAAAATCGTACCTTGGGATAACGTACCTGTTTGGAGCCAACACGCCCTCACCCAATATTGAAAAGGTACGCTGCTGCGAATTGACTAAAGATACGGAAACCGAAGGCTCTTTTAATATACTCGGCGAAATGATCCGTTTTATTTCGTCTTCAAGCTGTGTTTCTGTTAAACCTGATGCTTGAATAACACCGACTTCCGGTATTGATATTTTGCCGGTCTCAGTAACAAAATAATCATTTACGGCTGGCATCCCCTCCTGATACAGCTCATAAATGGATACTCTGATAGTGTCACCGGACCTGAACACATAATCAGTCTGCCCTGCCACAATGTCAATCGGTTGCGGATCTTCCGTCTTTTCCCATGCAATTGGTGCCTCTTCCGCCACACCTAACGAATCCAATATCACGTTGACCGCAGGTGTAGGACGGAATCTTCCTATTTGGGTCGGATCAAAAAACTTATTGCCACAACCGGCAGCGCAAATACTCAGCACCAGTGAGAGAAGCCCAATGGTTACGGCCTGCACCCTGCTCATATTACGGACCCTAAAAACACTAAGTTTATGGCCTTTGCAATGCTACTCTGCGAAGCCCCTTAGGGGCGTAGCACGAGAGGTCCCAAAACTATAGAAAACAAATTCTTTGCTCGATGAAATTTATCGGTTCGACTTCCTGATACCTTAACTATATTTGATAGTGATTAAGCCGGATATCACAAAGAAAATCGATTGATTTATCCTTCAGTTTGGATATTAAGACCGATAATGGTTTATATGCCGATGAAAATAAAAAGTATACCCCCAAACCGATCGAAACTGTTGATGCTAATGTTTGTCTTGAGTTTGACCAGCAGGTTTTTTTGTCCTTAAAATGGCAATTGCTAAAATAGCCAAAAGTGCTATTGCTGATATATGCCCCAAAACGGAAGGTTCCATCTGGTGCACATGAGCCTGCACAGATGAGTTGAGTTCCGGAAATGTCATATCAAGTAATAATCCCGCTCCCAGAGCACAAACCACCACCGTAAAAAGATAAGCTATAGCAGTTCGTCCCCCCAAAACCTTCCAAATCGTTGTAAATCCGGCAGCATTAGTAGCAGGCCCGGTTATAAGAAATACAAGCGCAGCACCGGGGCTTAAACCTTTTGCTATCAAAGCCGCTGCTATTGGAACTGAAGCGGTCGCACATACATAAACAGGTATGCCCAGTAACATCATTACCACCATGGCAAAAATACCTGTGCCTAAGAGCTTTTCCGCAAAAAAATCATCCGGCACGACAGTTGAGATAACCGCAGCAATCACCAAACCAACCAGCATTGCTTTTCCTATATCCCGCGGCAGGGTGACAAAGCCATATTTTAATCCTCTGACAATTCTGCCGGACATATTACCAGCAGCACAACATTCATCCGTACATTCCGGTGGTGTCGGCTCTTCTCCTTTTTTGCCTCGATCAAACACATCAACCAATATGCCACCAACAAGGCCGGTTACAAGTGCCACCAATGGCCTAAAAACGGCAAAGACAGGCCCGAGAAGACTCAAGGTCACAAAGATACTGTCAATGCCGGTTTGCGGAGTGGATAACAAGAATGATATTGTAGCTCCTTTGCTCGCTCCATGCTTACGTAGTGACATAGAGACCGGAATCACACTACACGAGCACAAAGGCAAAGGTATTCCCAAAATGGACGCCTTTAGTAATGGCCATATTCCTCTGCCGCCCAGATGCCTTTCTACAAGACGCTGCGATACAAGCACCGAAAGGATTCCAGCCATAAAAAAGCCGAAAAGCAGATACGGTGACATCTCGGCTACCGTAGCCCAAAAATCCAAAATCACTATCTTAACGAAATCTGCCATTGCAGCCCCCCTGCTCCTGCCAGGAGCAGCTCAAGATCATTACCTACCTTAAACATTATGAATTGTCAGAGATGAATTATTTTCAGTGGTTAAATCCTCGTTCAAGGTCACGAATTATATCTTCGACATCCTCAATCCCGACAGCGAGTCGAAAGAGCGTGTCGGTTAATCCCAATTTATAGCGTTCTTTTCTCGTATAGTCATAATAACTCACCAAAGCAGGATGGGTTATCAATGTCTCAACGCCGCCCAGGCTCGGCCCGATGTAGCACAGCTTCAAAGCATCCAGAAACCGTTTAGCGTCATTGAGATTGCCCTTTATATCAAATGTAACCACACCGCCGCCGCCGTTCATTTGTTCTTTTGCAACCTCATAGTGTGGATGGCTTTCAAGAAAAGGATAATAAACTCTTTTGACACGCGGGTGACTTTTAAGGTATCTGGCAATCTCCAATGCACTTTCATTTTGTTTTTTCACCCTCAGTGGAAATGTTTTCAGACCCCGCAGGAGAAGATAACAACAGTGAGGGTCAATAAGGCCGCCCATTGATTTGTGGAGGTTACGTATCTTATCGACCAACTCGGTTTTACCGAGCACGGCTCCGGCTAATATGTCGTTATGACCTGCAAGGTATTTTGTGCAGCTCTGAAGGATGATGTCCATTCCGAATTCGATTGGTCTCTGATTGAGCGGCGTGGCAAACGTACTATCAATAAGCGTTAAAACGTTATGTTTGTCTGCAATCTTCTTGATTCTAACCAAATCAAAGATATTCAAGTAAGGATTAGTCGGTGATTCGGACAATATAAAACGAGTATTTTTCTTGATAGCACCCTCAAGAATTTCATAATCTCCGAACGGAACAATGGTACATTCAACGCCGAATTGTTTCAGATAAGACCGGCAAAATTCGAGCGTCTTTTTGTAACTGTCATCTGTTATAACAATATGGTCACCTGATTGAACCAAAGTAAGAATGGTTGTAGTTATAGCGCTCATGCCGGATGAAAAAACAACGCAATCTTCTGCACCTTCAAGGTTGGCGAGACGCTTTTCAGCAATCTTCACGGTTGGGTTGCCGTACCTGCCATACTCAAAATGCTCTTTTCCTTTCTTGGTGTAATCCTCAATATGCTTGGAATTTTGAAATGTAAACGTGGAAGTCTGAATAATGGGAGTTGTCAGCGAATCAGCGTATTTTTTTCTTGGTTCGCCGGCATGCACAGCCCTGGTGGACATTGATTTATTACCATTGTGGACTCTTTTATTATTGGATGATTTGGTCATTTTTTATTCCTCACTCATGTAAAATAGCACTTTTTAAACAGTGCATCGACATTGCACATTTTCGGTTCGGTTAATATTACCCTTTAAATCAATTGTAACATCTTCAAAGTACATTTCAATTTTGTTTTTGGCAATTGCCCATCGTTGGGTGCTTGTCAAGATTGTTGGTAAAACCTGCAAACAGAAACGTATGTCATTTCGAACCAAGGCCCACTATAAGTGGGCCGAAGTGGAGAAATCTGCTTTAAAGGCAGACCTCTCCGCTCGGCCATACTGCCTCGGTCGAGGTGACAAAAGGCAAACAACTATTATCCGATAAGTAACAGAACACTGTTCAACAGGTCACACTGTTTAATATTTCAGCCAAATCTTCCTCAACATTACTTACCGGCTTTATGTTGAACTTATCCACAAGTATCTTTAATGCATTAGGAGTCACGAAAGCCGGCAGGCTCGGTCCAATGCGAATATCTTTTATGCCAAGATGCAGCAGCGTTAGAAAAATCGCAACCGCCTTTTGTTCAAACCACGAAAGAATCAACGAAAGCGGCAGGTCATTAACGCCACAATTAAATGCTCTCGCCAGTGCGGTTGCAATTTGAATCGCTGAGTAAGCATCGTTACATTGCCCGCAATCAAGCAGCCTCGGTATTCCATCGATCTGGCCGAATTCGAGCTTGTTGAACCGGTATTTGCCGCAAGCCAATGTCAAAATCACACAGTCATTCGGCACCTTCTGTGCAAATTCGGTGTAGTAATTCCGGCCTGGCCTGGCACCGTCACAGCCGCCAACAAGGAAAAAGTGCCGGATTTTTCCCTGCTTGACCAGCTCAATAACTTTATCCGCGACACTCATGACCGCATTATGAGCAAATCCGGTCATTATATATTTTTCAGGAGCATCCTCGGTAAAACCTGGCTCAGCTAAAGCCGCCTCAATCACCGGCGTAAAATCACGATTAGAAATATGCGTTACTCCGTCCCATCCGACAACGCCGGAAGTAAAAATCCTGTGCTTGTAGCTGTCCTTGGGCTTTTGCAGACAATTTGTGGTCATAAGTATAGCTCCGGGGAACTCGTCAAATTCCTTTCGCTGCTCCTGCCATGCCCCGCCGAAATTGCCCACAAGGTGTTTATACTTCTTCAGTTCCGGATAGGCATTACACGGTAACATCTCGCCATGAGTATAAATATTGATTCCCTTGCCCTCGGTCTGCTTCAACAATTCTTCCAAGTCCTTCAAATCATGGCCGGAGACAACTATACATTTACCTTTAACAGGGTTGATACGCACTTTTGTCGGCTCAGGATGTCCATACGCTTCTGTGTTGGCTGAGTCCAGCAGCTCCATAGCTTTAAGATTGATCTGGCCGCATTTGAGCGCTCTGGAGAGCAATTCACCGGCATCGGTTGGTCCTTCGCTGAGGTAATTTAACATTTCGTGAAATTGAGCATAAAGCTCGGCGTCTTCCTTGCCTAATATCTGAGCGTGGTCAGCGTATGCCGCTGTTCCTTTAAGGCCATACGTAATCAGTTCCTGCAAGCCAGTGATATCTTCGCCGAGCTTATCTACTCGCTTTTGGATCGAGACCGATTCGCCTTTGCGGATTAATTCGTTCAAATCATCTATATCTTCCCACCATAGGACCGGACAATTTAACACCTCCGGTTTCCGCCCTGCTTTTTTCTGTGCATCTTCATACAGCTTAACGGCCTGTTTCTTTATTTTCGAAGCCTGATTGATGAACTCTGTGAATCTTTGAGGATCGAAATTCACATTGGTAAGTGTGCTGAAAAGTGCTTTTATCATAAATACATCAATACTGCTGTCCCTTGCACCAAGTTTATACGCCCTGTGTGCATAACGTGAAATATCTTTCACCGCATAGACCAATAAATCCTGCAGAGCTGCTGTCTCCGGGTCTTTTCCGCAAGCGCCAAAGGCCGTACATCCTGTTCCTTTAGCAGTCTGCTCACACTGATAACAAAACATACTTGTCATTTTTTTATCTCCTTTTAAATTTGTTCCTCATTCAACTAATGTTCTGATTCATAAATAAGTCTATTGCCATCTGACGGCCTTTTGCCGTCCTAAATATCCTGTTAATGAGATTCTCTCGCTCGCTTATTTCTTTGTCTCCGAATTCTTCCGGAAAGTTTACTAACCAATCTGCGTCCCAGACGCATCTGAACTCCAATGTATCGATATCTTTTGCACTGTGATGATTAGCGATTATTTTGATTATGTGCTCAAGCACATCCTTATCCAAACCGTACCTGGACAAAATTGCCCGCGCAATAATCGGCCCTTCCATTTCCTGATATTTCCCTGCTGATGAACAGTGTTTTTCCTCCGCCTGCTGAATTCCGATGTCATGCAAAATAGCGGCGGCTTTAACAATAAAAGGATCACTCACCTCGTTGGCTTGTATCTTTTCTGCATAATTCAAAACAGCAAGCGCATGGTCTATCCTTTTTTGGTCCGCTCCAAACACTGTTTTCATCTCATCTATGAGCTTGTTTCTAATAAAACTCGCATTTTTAACGGCAGCGACATCAAGACACTGCTCAGCATACTGGCACCATTCTGCACAGCCGAGGTCTATCTTCGGATTGACCACCATACGACCGCACTTACGACATTTCAGTTTAGGTTCATCCTTGAAGAACTCTAACGACCAGCCGCAATCCGGGCATCGCACTTCAAAGATATCTTCCGGCTTCCAAAATTTCTGATCTTGTCCAGGACATCTAAACATTTCTTTTTCCTGCTATTACGCACGAATCATTATCAGCAACATCTTGAATTTCTCTTGTGCAGCTACCGAATGAGGAACATTGCCAGGCATTATGATAATCTGGCCAGAAGTAACCTCAACATCTTCGCCACCAATTGTAAGAAGTGCCCTGCCATCAAGAATCTGAATAACCGCATCATAAGGCGCTGTATGCTCACTTAGCTTCTGGCCCTTATCAAAGGCAAAAAGTGTAATCGTCCCTGCTTGTTTATCCAAAATGGTCTTGCTGACAATTGAATCCGTCGAGTACTTAACCAGGTTTTGCAGGCTTTGGGCTTTGCCTATACACAGCTGTAATACGCTCGCCTTATGCTCTTTGACGCTCATTTCTTTCTCTTCTTAGCGCGTTGCATTCTACTTTTTGGCTCTTTTTGTCTTACTATTTTCTCAAGTGTAACACTGTCAAGATAGCTGTTTATGGACCTTTCAAGCTCTGCGAGCTTCGGTCTTACCTTACAACTTTTTTGGTGTGGGCAGATATCCTCACCCAACAAGCATCTGCTCAATTGAATCCTGCCTTGAATTGCTTCAATTATTTCCAGCAAATGTATCTTCGAGAGAGTCCTGCTGAGCCTAAACCCGCCCTTCGGCCCCATACGGCTTTCCACCAGTTTCGCGTTATGGAGCTTCTGAAGTAACTTGCACGCAAGCTGATATGGAATATCGCCTTTTTGAGAAATTTGTCTTGCTGAAGCCAATTCCTCGTCGTAATGCTCTGCCAGATAAACCATAGCACGCAACGCATAATCCGTATTTCTTCTGACTATATCCATCTACAATCGGAACTCAAAGTGCTCCGTAGAAAACACCTGTTCAGAAATCGTCATTATGAGCGAAGCGAAGCAATCTCAAACCTATCTTTGTTCTTTTCTCCTATCAGGTAAAAGGTTGCCACGACCCTTCGGGCCTCGCAATGACATTTCATTGAGGTTTCTACAAGGCAAACTAAAAATGTGTTATATATTATATACGACCAAATTAGTCCTATTTGTTCGCCCAGTCAACAGAAAAAAATAAATTTATTTGAATTTCTGAAAGTTTCTCTCTGTAAGCTGTTTTTACTCTACAATCCTAATATCCCCCGCTGCAGAAATGCGAATGTGCTTTTTGAGGCCTTTTGTTGATAAAAAGCTATATTTCCTGGAGCCTTTTAAGACCACATTTTCAGTGTCAATCGTAATCTCTATATCTTCATTGGGCTGTCTGGCGTGAATAATATTAGCTAAGCAAAAGGCCTTTTCAAGGCCGTCACCAGTTTGGTAATTTGCCATCTCGTCCGGCTGAGCAAGCCTTTTACCGTCATAGATAGAGCTATTTTTCATTTCTTTAAGCTGTGCATAAACCTGCTCGACCGACAAAGATTCTACAGCCTGAATCGAGACAGGATTGCGTTCCACAGCCGCTTTTACAAAAGGAGTCCAATCACAGGTTTCCATGTCACGATAGGCATAAAAAGCAAGGTCAGCCGTAGGATTTTTCTTACGAATTGCCTGCAAATAGTCAATTATCTGCTCCCTGTCCTGTTCTACAGAGATTTTGATTGGCTCAGAAGACACAAAATTCTTTTCAAGCGAGGGTAGTTTCACCTCGACGTGAATAAAATCAGACAACTCATCTGCAAATTTCTGCGCATCTGGAATGACCGGCTCAATGAATTTTTTTAGTCCTTCTCTGCCCTTTGAATTTCGCACGTCAATTTTTTGCTGTTTTATGAACTCGTCAAGCTTATCACAGCGAATCCGGCCGGGTATCTCATACGAAACAAAATCCTCATCGGAAACTTCGGCGAGCAGTTTTTCATGTGTTTCGTCGGCTATTCTGAAATTGCTGCCATGCTCGTAATGAAATAATGTCTCTGCCTTTAGAAACTGTGCCTGCCCATGGCAGTCTCGGCATAACTGAAAGAATTTCTGATAGTCCCGGCGATTGCGTAAAAAACTGGCAAAGACGGTAAGTGATAATTCAGTTGATAGATATGAAGAGAGCTTTTGGATAAATTTGTTATAGATTTCCTTATTTATTGAGGCTTCTTTGTATAGGCAATGTACGTAGCCGGTTGAATGGGCCACGGTTGTAACGTTTTCATTACGAAGCGCTCTCTGTGCTTTGTTGGAAATTTCTGTGCCATTAAACCACATAGTCTTTGTGACGAGCCTTCTGTTATTGGTCAGAACGCCATCATTTATATCAATGAAATTCTGTGAATGAAGAGGCGTGAGTATCATATAGATATCTTCCAAAGGAATCCCACAGACGACAAACGCCGCTGCGGCGTACAAAGCTGCTAACGAAACACACTCCCCAGCCTTTTTTGTGTACCCCTTTTTGAGCCGAAAAGCATCCATCGCTTCAACGGTTTCGGTCTTCCAGTACGGAATTATATCACTATCGTATTTATCCAAGCCGAAGTGTTCGCGAATATCCACATCGAAATAATATTTGTCACCATGATAGCCGAATAGTGCATTACTTTTAGCGATATCCTCAGGCGAAATGAATTTCTCAAACCGTTTAAGCTCTTTATCTTTGCTGGTAAGGCCCCATGTTTCAAGGTCAAGATTAAACTCGTACTCATCTATTATAAACTGCTTCAGCCGCATCAATTTTTTGAAGCTGTTCTTTCCCTCGAGTTTCTTGAAACAGTCCAACTCTCGCCACCGCCATATAATCGGACTCATAATATTAGCCAGGACCAAACTGTACATCAGTTCTGGAAATACAAAGATTTCCATATCTGATAGTGTTACAGCAGAGCTGTATTTTTCTAACTGTTCCGAATCCATTTATTCTAAACCCCAGTCATTTACCGGCGATTATCAATAACTTGATAGTCTTAATGCTGCACACTTTCCGGCAGGGTTTGTATAAATTCTTTTATATCATCACGAGTCCTGCGATAGTTTTGTAGCATCTTTTCTTCGCTATCGATCACGGCAACAGGGTCTTCAAACATCCTGTGAATAAGCTTGGTTTTGCCGGGAAAGACAGGACACTGCTGTCTGGCATTATCGCACAATGTTATAACATAATCAAAATCAACCCACAGAAGCTCATCGACGTGCTTGGACGACTGATCGGAAATATCCACGCCTGCTTCTGCCATTACCTTTATCGTTTTCGGATTGACCCCGGCCGGCCAGACACCTGCGGAGTATGCCTCTATAACATCGCCTTTTAAGTGCCTGGCCCAGCCTTCCGCCATTTGGCTGCGGCATGAATTGCCTGTACAAAGAAACAAGACTTTCATTTTGTCTTTCATATTGTCCTCTCTTTTAAATACAGACTACATCTGTCGATTGTATCTTTATACTCGGTAATTGCAAGTCGTGTTCGGCGCCGGGCAGTAAAAGTCTTTAAGATATAGATTGACACGGATTTCACAGATTATTCAGACAGGATAACAGAATTGACAGGTAAATAAAAAGTCAAAAATTAAAAAGTAATGACAAACCCTGCCATCAAGATGGCAGGGCTAAACAAAAACAACAAACTTCGCCATCAAGATGGCAGGGCTAAACAAAATTATTGTTGTCGGAAATATAATCCATAAGTTATTATCCAAATATGACGAAAAAATTAATCGGTTATATGATTACGTGGACTACTTACGGTTCATGGCTGCAAGGCGATAAAAGAGGGTATGTAAAAAACGGCACAATCCTGCCGGCAAATGACAAATTAAAATCCGCAAATCAAAAACAACAAAAATTCAAGACGGTTAAACTCGATTCAAGTCAAAAACATATTGTTCACAAGACGATACTCCAAGAGGCACAGAGAATAAATCAGGAGATTCTTGCAATCGCAGTTTGTTCAAATCATGTACATATCGTTGCAAAAGTTTCGTCAGAATCAATTGAACAGATTGTTCATAGATACAAGCGTTTGTCCACTTTTGTCCTTCGCAAGGCCGGTCTGGACGGCAAAGTATGGTCAACAGGATTTGATAAAAGGTTCTGTTTTACGGATAAGGAAATAGAACAGAAAGTTAAATACGTAAATGGGCATCAATAATGTTTGGCCCTGCCATCTGGTTAGCCCTGCCATCTTGCATGGCAGGGTTGAAAATAACCCCGTCATCTAAACTAACATATCTAAAAAATCAATTATGACAAAACTCCAACAGCTCGCAGTCCTGGCACTTAGGCCGAAGCTTGCCGTTGCAATCCTCAAGTATGCCGATTCGGCTCAACGCAAAATCATACTTAACCGGGTCAGTCGGCTCGAATTCCGCAAAGCTTTCCGTAATTTTTACCGCTGCTGCTAAAGAAACAGTTTTTTGGTCATAGAGCTTCAATATCCTGCACAATCTGGCCATATGCACATCAACCGGCACAATCAGTTTAGCTTTATCAACCGAGCTCCACAATCCCGGATCTACCTCATCTCTTCTTACCATCCAGCGCAAAAAAAGGTTCAGTCTTTTACACACGCTCCCCCCTGACGGATTGGTAAGCAGATACCGCAGCCCTTTCGGGGTCTTTGCCTTTTTGTGCTTCATAAATCTGTTAAGTAGTGACTCGCAAAATTTCGACAGTGCCGAAATGATATTCTGATCCGTGTCTTTGTAGCCCAGTAAAAAATAATTTTCTATGCAGCCTTTCTCCTCAAGCACTTCCCTTAAAACTGCCAACAAATCTGAAATATCCTGGCCTGATGTAAAACGATGCTTGAAGCTGCTTAGTCTTTTCCGCTGTTCTTGGCCGAAATTTATCACAAACGCATACGGGCTTGTCCCCATACGTTCAAATAAATCGTTTAGACTCTTTTCTATCTGCTCAACTCTTCCGTATGCCAGTTCTGCCGACAAAAGAGCCACCACCTCCCTGTCGGCAGGATTAGAATATTTATATAAAAATTGGAGAGGGTCAGGCAGTATAAATTCACGGTGGTTATACTTGACGTATAGTCTCTCCAAGAGCTCTTTGATTTGCTCTATTTGCTCCATCACCGTTCACCACCATGATATTGCTACAAAATGATTTGATTTGGTGTTTAGCAGCCTCGATACGGTTTTAAGGATTAAAGTCACCTGCCGACTTGGTTTTCCAGGTGCTGTCTTTGCTCCAGCGATTGCTTGAGAATTCGAACATGGTGCATTTCTTCTTTAATAATATCATCGATTTTGTCTTTCCCTGCCCGGTCAGGGACAAAGTCCTTCAAGCCGGTATAATAAACGATGGAGTCCTTTTCTTTTTCGATAGCTATCTTGATAATATCAGATTTGCTCTGTTTGCCGGAAAATTCCTCTGATGAGTCCGATTTGATACCAAATACGGCGAGGCCGGCCATAGCCTGTGCATCCAACAATAAATCATCCTCCGGCCTGAAAGTTCGAAGTTCACTGCTTAATTCGGAAAGCTGCTTTCTCATATTTGCGAAAACCTGTTCATGTCTGAGTTCCCAACCAGCCAGTTCTTGAAATAAGCTGCGTATATTAAAATCATCAAAAAGTTCTGCCGCCTTAAGATAGAACTTGGCGCCATTTCGTTCGATTTTCTCAGCTATCTCAAAAACATCGAAAGCATTGAGTTCGACAGCCATTATTTCCCCTTTTTTCTCTGATACTCTGTTTTCCTGATAACCTGATTCCCATTTTGATTTCGCACTATATTATCAGCTCACAAGAAATCTTGTCAACACGTGAGATAAACATTCGCCAATTTAATAAATCCGCATTTTCTTATCTCACGGGTTCAACCATATATACCGTCTAACATCTCCATTGTTCACCACAAATAAAACAGATAACAGAGGACGGAAGACAGAAGACAGAAATCTGCCCCTTCAACTATGGTCACCTGTGGCGTGCCAGGACAGGCTCTGCACAAAGCAAAAGAGCTGATGTCAATAATAATTAATATTTAAGATGCGACCCTTTAGGTCTTCGCATCGCTCGCATACCACAGTAATGGAAAACTGATTCGGACGACAGCCGAGGGACGATGCCATAAGACATCTATTCACAGTCCCATTCATTGTTGCCAGCGAGTACCTTCGATCATGTCCAGAAATCCAAAGAACTGCTGTGCCTCCGCATTGAAGCGGTCGCTGCCCGTCATCCGCATGTGGTGGAGCCGGTCTAACTCGCGGTCGATGAAGTCGCTTAATGCTTGGGTAAGCTCCCCCTGCACAAGATGGGTTACGTCAGGCATGTCTTGCTCCCAGAACTCCACGAGGTTAAAGGCCTGGCTCACGTAGGCCGGATCACCTGTTTGTAGTCCCGCCGCGATCCGAAGTGCGTCGTTCATAACAAAGTCTTCAATGGCCGGCTCAATGGTGCTCCATATATCTGCTTGGACCTGCTCCGGAGCAAAAAGAGTGATCTTATCAGCCAACATCAAAAAGCTTGCATCTCCCGTGCGAAGCCCGGCTGCGACCCGTTCTGCCTCCACGGTCCAGAATTCCTCCTCCATCTTGTCCACCAACTGGTCCATCCATCTGTCCATCCACTTATGGACACTTTTACGGCCTGACTGTGGCGGTTGTGGCAAGAATCCGCCTGATACCTGTTTTCCCTTCGGATCTATGTGCCTCAGTGGATTCTGGCTGGCGTACTGGTACGGATTGAGACTCTTCGGGATGTACACCATGGGCCATACGGGATCTCTCGTGAGGAACCGGGCGGTAGCCGGTTCATAGGCGCGAGCCCGCATGTCGTAGAGATCCCCCACCGATTCGCGGCGCACGCCGTAGCGCCCAATGAACGTGAACGGCTGGTCGCTCGTTCCTGTATGACTCAACAACCTGCCATACGGTGAGTAGGCGAAGGTATCGGTCACCTGGCCCCCGCCGTCGGTCAAGAATAGCGTCGAGCCGAGGCGGTCGAAGTGGTAGAAACACACCTGTCCGCTGGCGGGGTCTATCGAATAGAGCAGTCGTCCACCAGGTGTATATACGTAAAGCCGTTTGTACAAAGTGTCCTCTTTCTCGGCTACGATGGGTGAAAGCCCCAGCGCGTAGTTGTGGTAGAAGTAAGTGGCCGCTCCGCCTGCCGTGCGGCTGCACAGGTCGCCCAGACCGTTATACGTGAAGGTGGCGTTATTGGCATCGGCCGTGATCGAGGTCAGCCGGGATGCCCCATCGTAAGAGACAGTTTTGCCCGGTGCCGCAGTCTGGCGGCCGCGAGCATCATACTCAAAGCCGGCACTGCTAATCTGTGCCGCGGCATCGTAGTCGTAATTGTCCTCTGCCAGTGCCGGGTCCAGTGGAGTGGTTCCCGACCGGCTCAGAAGGTTGCCGGCGGCGTCATAGACAAGTGCCAACTGATTGTCCCCGCCGTAATCGGCGCCGGTCAGCCGACCGGCCCCATCGTAGGCGTATCGGATCGTACCTCCCCCCAGAGGGACGTTCATTACAGCTTCCGCCGGTTCCCCCTCAGCGTTCAATATGTACTGTTGATCGGCCAATGCGCCATCCTGAATGCGGGTTACTCTGCCGGCATTGTCGTAGGTAAAGGTTGTACTCACGCCGTTGGAACGGCGGATCTCTGTCAAGCGTCCATCGTCATCATAAGTAAACTCCATCCATGTGTTGGAGAGGTCATCCTCAACGCGGGCCAGCAAGCTCCTCTTGTCGTAAGCGTAGGTGACGGTTGCCCGGCCGTCATACGTCACGGTCTTGAGCCTTCGCCCCGCGTCGTAAGAAGCACTGAAGCCGGCGGCACCATCCTTACTGTTAGTGATGTCGCCCCGAGCGTCATAGGTCAGCATCAGGTTATCCGCCGTCAGCAGTCGTCCGGCATCATCGTACGTGTAGTTCAGGCTGAGACCATCAGAATAGGTAATCTGCGTGACACGGCTGGTTTCATCGTAGGTGATAGTGGACACGTCACCATCGGGTGAGGTCACCCGCTGGAGCCGGCCTCGGGCGTCGTAGGTGTAGGAATACTCGCGGCCCAAGGGGTCGGTCTGCCAGACAAGCCGACCCATAGGCGAGCGGCCAAAGTCCCACTCATTGCCCTGCATATCCATGATGCGGCTGAGTTGCCCCATGTCGTTGCGGGTGTAGGTGGCGCTGCCGACAACCGGCCCTGTGGCACTTATCAGTCGACCGGACGTGTCGTATTCATAGTCTGTAGACCGCTCCATCCGATCGGTGACGGAGGTCAGCCGCCCCAGAGTCTCATAAGCATATTGGGTCTTCTCTCCCATCGGATCCGTGATGAGCGTGGTGCGTCCCAGTTTGTCGGTCAGATACGTAGTGGTTAATCCCAAAGGTGTAGTGATACTACTGGGCACCTCTTCGTCATCGTGGGTCGTGAGCCAGGTCTTACCTAAAGGATCGGTCATACCTGTGCGCCAGCCTCGGGGATCGTAGGTGAAGGCGGTGATGTTGCCATTACGATTCGTGATGGTGTTCAGCTGGCCCATCTCATCATAATCATACGTGCTGATATGCCCCAGAGGGTCGGTTCGACTTGCCGGCCGGTCCATAAGGTCGTAGGCATAGGTCGCTGCGTGGTTCAACGGATCGGTGTGCGAAATGAGACTGCCATTGTCATCATACGCAAAGGTTGTGGTCTTGCCTCGCTCGTCGTTAACAGTCTGCAAGCGGTTATTGAGGTCATAGGTTAAACGAACTGTACTGTTGTCGGGCCGGGTGATTCGGCTCAGACGTTTGTAGGCGTCGTAGCTGTAGGTTGTAATACCAACATCGGAGTCGGTACGGCCGGCCAGCGTGGCGTCGGCGTTGTAGGTGAAGGTCGTTATCCCGCCCGCGGGATTCGTGGCGGTGAGGACCAGACCGCGGTCGTTGTACGTGTAATGCCACTTCTTGCTTGATCGGTCCGTGTACGTGAGCACGTTGCCGTGGCCGTCGTATGTGAAATCTTCATGGCTGCCGTCGGCATACGTGATGCGTCTTATGTTGTAGAAGGTGAAGGTAACATTCTCGCCGTTGGCCGGATTCGTTATGACCTGATTCTGTGCGGAATAAGTGAATGTCGTAGTATGCCCCTCGGCGTCGGTGGTCGAGGCGATCTTGCCCGTATCAGAGTGGTAGGTAATTCGAGTAGTATCGCCCAGCCGGTCGGTCACAGAGGTAAGACGGTTGTTTACTGCGTCCCGGCTGAACCGGATGACCTTGCCCGCAGGGTCGGTCAGGGACTTCGGCAGGCCGTGGTGGCTGTAGTGCTCATAGACCTGGGTCGTACCATCAGACCTTGTTTCAGTTACTATATAGTCGTTCGGGTCGTAGGCCAAGGTCGTGGTATTGCCGTAAGCATCCTGCTGTGAGGTAATGCGCACTGCATCTCCGCCGTGCAACGTCCGTATCTCATAGGTTTGAGCATAGGGCACGTTGCCTGCCGGCTGCTCCACACCGATAATCATGTGGGTCCATATACTCCACTTACTCACTTCCACCCAGGTATAGTGGAACGTGGTGGTCTGGCCCATAGGGTCGGTTACTGACCGCAGGGTCCAGTCATCGTCATTGTCGGCCCCTTGAGCTTCGTTGGTAAGACTGACCTGACGGCCCGCCTGGTCGGTTACACGAACCAAGGCGATGTCGTCGCCGACAGTCTGGTACGTGAAATCTAAGGAGCGACCGAGGCTGTCCTCTACGCGGGATGGATACATTTCGTTAGACCCGGCGTAAGAGTAGATCAGTTGATTTCCGTTGCGGTCCACGATACGAGCGATGCGAGCCAAATAGTTACTTTTCTTATAGAAGACGTGTACCTGCTCGCCGATCGGGTCCATCAGGTAGAAATAGTCGTTTGTCTCCTGAAGGCCCCAATGAGCCGGATAGATGTTGTCTTTGACGCCAAAGTCATCCCCTTCGGTAGGCACCCACAATTCTCCCGGCTTCTTGAAGGAGATGGCATCCCCGTTGTGGATCTGGATGGTGGCGAAGAGGCTCCTATCGTATTCCATTGTCTCCAGGGGGTACCACCAGAAGCGATAGGGCACACCGATTACGGAAAACGCCTGATCTAAGTCCGAGCAATAGTGTAGGGTGAAGTTCAGGTTCATAGGGCCACCCAAGGAAAGCAGGGGAAGATCAAAGTGATAGGCCCCGTTGCTGGCGGATACAGGGTCTCCTGCATCCAGACCGCTGTTTTGCTGTCTCGCGCAGCCGCTACTGCAAAACGACGATGTATTCGGGTCTGCGTTGGCCACAGACCAGGACCCCACCAGGAGCACACTCAAGATAAGCAGAAAACAAAAATTAACTGTCCTCTGTCCTTTGACTTCTGTCCTGCTCTGTGCACAGGGATGAGGTTTATTGAATTGCATCTGCGGATTTACTATTTTTCAGTCCTCCTACTCTCCCATAGTCTTTATACCTCTACATATTACAAAAATATTCCTGGAAATGCAACCATCTTAGCTACTTTTTCTGACCCTTTCCGCAGTTAATATTTAAGATGCGACCCTGAGATTGCCTTAACTTCAAAAACAATATTACCTGTGGCAAATGTATGCAATACGCGATAAAATCGCCGGCTGAATATGAACGACATTCAGCGAAAATTAGCTCTGATTGACAGAGAGCTTGCCGGCGGTAAAAACCTTCACAAACAAATTTTAAGCACATCTCCTCTTGTTCTTATAGCAACGGGATTGATAGCCGGGATTTTGATTCAGGATATATCAGCTTGGCCAATCAAGTTTTGGCTGTCCTTGTTGTTGGTTTGCGTATCCGCAACGTCAATCTTATTCGTTAGGAAAAAACTATTCTATCAGCCATACGCCACTGCCTATATGGCCTTTTTCTGTTTTTTATGTCTCGGAGCAATTCGGCTGAGCAGTTTTTATCAGCCAAGACCCGATGACATCAGCAATTTCGTTGCGGACGAGAGAAAAATGGCGACAATTCGCGGCCTGATTATCACTGAGCCGTATACAAACAATTACGGTTTTATAGTGGAACCCAATCAGCCTATTGATGTCAATGAAATAGACAAGCCCAAAGGTTACAAATACGAATATAGACAATGGAAATTTGCCAGATTTATGCACACTGACCCAACCACCAGTTTCTACCTCAAGTTAAAGCAAGTACAAACCGTTGCTGGATGGTCAAAGTTAAAGGGCAACATTCGAGTGCAGATCGGCGAACCAGTGTTGGACTTGAAAGCCGGCGATTCCATCCAGGCATACTGCTGGTTGGATAGATTCAAAGAAGTCACTAATCCAGGCCAATTTGATATCGCCGGATACTTAGCTCGAAGAAATATATTCATCGCTGCATCCGTTGAATCACGGGACAGTATTACATTAGTAGAAAAGCACTACCCAGGGCACTTCACAAGATTAAAAGCAAGACTAAGAGAAATAACCTCACAGGCCTTATTAGGTGATACACAACCGGATAGCCCAAGCCAGGGTTTGCTGCAGGCCTTGCTGCTCGGCTACAGAAGAAATATCGACAACGCCACTTATGAAGCCTTTCGCAAAACGGGACTGCTGCACTTTATCAGCCTTTCCGGGATGCACTTGGGTATTTTCATTGGAATTATCTGGTGGCTGTGCAAGACAGTCGGTTTAATGAAGCCTGTCCGGGCTGTCATTTGCATAATTGCGATAGGTGTTTTTTTGCTGATCGTCCCGCCGAGAGCGCCAACATTAAGAGCAGCTATTATAGCCGTTATTTTTTGTATATCGTTTTTCTTTCGCCGACGGTCCAATCCTCTAAATTCACTTTCCTTAGCAGCAGTAATTCTGCTGCTGATAAGACCAACGCAAGTTTTTGAGGCCGGCTGGCAATTGTCTTTCGCATCGGTTCTTGGGATTATACTTCTGGCGGACCGAATCCATTTCTTTATACATGCAAAAATAACAGGCATTTCATGGCTTGAGCAAGTTCTGCGAGGTAAGCTTTTCTTCCGCATAATAACAAAATCGGGGCAATATTTATTGAAATTATTTTCTTTGGGCCTTGCAGCGTGGCTCGGTAGCGCCGGTATTTTACTCTATCATTTTTACACCATCACTCCGTTGGCAAGTATATATACTATCTTAGTTTTTCCGCTTGTTGGCGCAATATTAACATTGGGATTTTTGAAGATAATTTTATTTTTCGTGCTGCCAACATTAAGTGCTATTTTAGGTTTTATAGTCACCATTCTGTCGGACTGGTTAATCTGGTTTGTAAAACTCATTGCGAGCCTGGACATTTCGCAAATACTCATAGGTCATGTGTCACTTACCCCTGTGATTTTATATTACAGCTTCATCCTTTTTGCTGCTTTTGTTTATTTTCGGCATCCATTACTGAAGAAAGCTATATGTACAGCAATGGTTCTGGCAATAATTATCTTTTTAGGCATCACAAAATGGCAAAGAATATATCGGAACAATTTAATTCTTAGCTGCCTCGATGTCGGTCACGGACAGGCTATATTGGCACAACTGCCGGGCAAGGCCAATGTTTTATTTGATGCAGGTTCGATGCACAGAAACGACATTGGCAGGCGAATTGTTGCGCCATTCTTGGATTATAGCGGGATAAACAAAATCGATTCAATTATTATAAGCCATAATGATATAGACCACATTAACGGAATACCTGAGATTATCAAACATTGTGAAGTTAAAGGCGTTTATGCTAATGATGCGTTTTTAAGTACAATAGATACATGGGGCACAGCTGAGTTTCTAAGTAATCAGATGCACGAAAGGGGCCTTACCATAAGACCGGCTGGGCAAGCCTTGGATTTTGACAGCAGCGCTAACATAAGCATACTCTGGCCGGACGAAATGGTATCAGAGTCCACCGAGCTCAGCGACAATGACAGCTCGCTGGTTTGCTTGATAGAATTTGCAGGCAGAAAAATCCTTTTGTGCTCCGATATCGAAGAGTTCGCACAAGGCGAGTTTCTTCGCCTCTATCCGGGTCTAAGAGCCGATATTGTGGTTGTTCCTCATCACGGCTCAGACAAAGTTATTGAATCGGAATTTATTAAAAATCTCGATCCGGAAATACTGATATGTAGCTGCAGCCAAAGGCAATACGAGAGACAGAAAGCAATCGAAACGCAATGCGGAAGTAAAATCTTTTATACTGCCATAAACGGTGCTATTAACGTTTGTATTAGTAAAGACGGCGACCTTACAACTGAGGTTTTTGTAAAATAATCAGCGTTTGACCGGCTAATTTAGCGAACAAAATCACACGGAAGTTTTTTCGACCTCTTCAATGTAATATATGTCGCTCATATCTATAACACCACTTTGCTGATTTGCCTTTTGCAGCTCTTCGGATTGCAAAAACTTGTGAGCATCGTCCATATTATCCCATTCGCAGAGGATTACGATCTTGTTAGGGTCCTGCTCGGTTTGAAGGAGCTGGTACGACTTCATACCGGAAGCCTTACGCAGGGCAACGCCTTGCTCGATATCAAATCCAGATTTCCACTCGGCGTAATCCCTAAGCTTAAGGATGGTTAATGTGTACGGCATAATATTATCTCCTTCGCAAAGTTATATTCAATTGTACCTCAGCCTTGCTGGAGCCATCGCTGATAGACGGTTATGATATTCATCGCATATGTACAACAATTTCGACTCTACGGTTTTTTGATTTTCCCGCAGCGGTAGCGTTTGAAGCAATAGGTCTGGCGGCCCCGCAGCCGGACGCCCGAATCTGGTCCTCTGGAATTCCTCGCTGGATCAAATATCTGACCACTGTAAGAGCACGTTCAGCCGATAGCTCCCAGTTATCTTTCCACGGCGATTTTTTAATGGGGTCTGTATCGGTATGGCCAACTACATCTACATGTCTACTGGAATATTTGCTCCTCAGCACCGATAGTATGTGGTCAAGCTCTTTACTGGTCGCCTGCTTGAGCGTGGCTTTACCTGAATCAAATAAAATCTCGTTTGGAAGGGTTACAGTAATCGTTCCAGCAGCAGGATCGAAGGCAACGTCGTAACCTTCTCCGAAGCCAGTGACCTCGGCTGGGCTTTGTTTACGCTCTTGAATCT
>CAZRMQ010000004.1:34764-43582 GCA_964601185.1 uncultured Pirellulales bacterium | reverse complement strand
AGGCATCTTGACGAAAAAAAGAATGATTCAAACAAAGGATTACAGGAGAAAATTACAATGGAGCTGATTGCAGAAACTCAAATCAATCTGTTCGCTGATGAATTGCCGTCTATGGACGATATTACAAAATTATCCCATTTCGTCCATTCCAGCGAGGCCAACCAGCTCAAGTTCGCTGAACAAATAGAGGCAAACATATCCAGCACTTCAACAAAAGTTCTGCTGCCGGTGGGAATAGGTCTTTTTATTCTCGGAAGATTTAATGAGGCTGTTGATAAGCTTCAAAAGGCCAAAGACTGCAAAGAGAAATTCATATATTTGGCCTTTGCACTTCGGCGAACACGCAAATTCAACGAAGCAATCGAAAACCTGCAAAAAAGCCTTGAATACGAAGCTGACCCACTAAACGTAACACTGGAAAAGGCTGCCACGTATCGTCACGCATCAAACTTTGAGGCTGCAGCTAAGGAGCTAAAGACCTGCGCAAATTTTGAAAACGTAAGCGCCGAATACCACTATCAGCTTGGCCACCTTCAGGAAGCGCAGGGACTCTATGATAAAGCAATAGACAACTACAAAACAGCCCTTGAGCTGGATAATGACCATCAGAAAGCTCTTTTCCACTTAGCTTACCGCTGCGATTTATCCGGCGATGAAGAAGCGGCAATAGATTATTACAAGCAAATTGTCTCCAGCTCTCCGGTTTATGTAAGCGCGCTGCTGAATTTAGCTGTGCTTTATGAAGATATAGGCAAATTCGATAAGGCTTCCCAGTGTGTCGATAAGGTCCTGGAGTTTCACCCCAATCACCAAAGAGCAATTCTGTTTGAAAAGGACATCGAAAGCTCAAAAACAATGTTCTACGACGAGGAAAAAGAGAAGAAAAGATCGCACAAAAATCAGATTCTCGAAACACCGATCTCTGATTTTGAGCTATCGGTGCGCAGCAGAAACTGCCTCAAGAAAATGAACATAGAAACAATCGGTGATCTTTTGAATATCACTGAGATAGAGCTGTTATCTTATAAGAACTTCGGAGAAACGTCGCTACGGGAAATTAAGGCTGTTCTCGAAACGAAAGGATTGCGGCTCGGTATGGCTCTTGAGGAAAAAAAGTTCTCTTCAGATGAAACATCAGTTCTTGCTCCTGTGGCAGACCAAGGGCTATTGAACAAATCGATAGATGAACTGCAATTATCTGTGCGCGCTCGAAAATGCCTGCAAAAGCTAAACATTCATCTTATCGGTGATCTGCTGCAGAAAACCGAAGCTGAGCTACTCGGCTGCAAAAACTTCGGCGTAACAAGCCTAAACGAAATCAAAAGAACTTCAGCCAATCTCGGATTATCACTACGACAATTAGACTGACCGGCTATTTATCGTTAATTCGATGCTGATTATTTTTAATGTCTTCTTTAATTGTAATCCAATTAGCTGCAAAGCACAGAAAGCTCCTATCGTGGATAGTCTTTTGGGCAGTACTTTCTCTTTATCTGACGATTCACCTTGGGTGTAAGCCAAGAGAGCTTGCCAGGCCTACACCGCAGATGGACGCTGCACAACGCTACTGGATCAGGGTGCTTCTGCTCAGCAATATCACAGACTGTAATGTGCAAACCGCCTCATATTTCAACGTTACCAATCTGGATGAGCTTCCGCCTTTAGAGACAAGTTTTAGCTCACTCGAAGAACCGATAAAGATAAAGCTATCTGCCGGTAAACTTACAATCGCCGGTCGGACTTTAACAAGCGGCAAGCTAATCGTTTATCCCAATGAACCACATATCTTCAGCCTGAACGGCATTGAATACCGAGGCAAATTAGAGCTTATAATAAATCCTGACGGTAATACCTTTGATGTTATTAATCTTGTTCCGCTTGAACCGTATTTGGCTGGTGTAATAGGTGGCGAAATGCCTGATTACTGGGAGCCGGAGGCGCTAAAGGCCCAGGTAATTGCTGCAAGAACCTATTGTCTATACATCAAAAATCGCTTTGGCACGAAGCGCAACTGGGACGTTGCCAAAACACAGGCAAACCAGGTGTATCTCGGCGTTAAAGCCGAATCAGCCCCGGTATGGAATGCCGTGAATAACACCTCTGGCCAGGTATTAACCTGCAGGCATCCTGACGGTACCGAAGGTATTTTCCCTACCTACTACAGCGCAGTTTGTGGCGGCCATACCGAAAACAGCAAAAATGTCTTTGGTGACTCCTTTGGACCATTGGCCGGAGTTGCATGTCCTTATTGTAAGGATGTAGCAAAACTCACCCTTTTTTTCTGGCCTATGGCACAGTTCGATAAGAGTATTGTCACAACCAGACTGTTCCAAAAATACCCACAGCTAAAACAGCTCGGAGAAATTACTGACATTCTGCCGGCTGAACAAAG
The DNA here is from genome assembly GCA_964601185.1 of uncultured Pirellulales bacterium. Taxonomy (GTDB): domain Bacteria; phylum Planctomycetota; class Phycisphaerae; order Sedimentisphaerales; family Anaerobacaceae; genus CAZRMQ01. The sequence goes on along the minus strand of CAZRMQ010000004.1, from coordinate 41,190 downwards.
CAACTATGGAACATTCTCACGATTGACCAAAATCAAACTGGTAGGTTCGACCGGTAAAAGTGATTTTCTTCGAGCTGAAGACTTACGTCTATCAATCGACCCAACCGGCAGGCAAATACAAAGCACGATCTGCCAAATTGCAAAATGGGATGATAAATGGACATTCTTAGCAGGCAGAGGCTGGGGCCACGGCGTAGGAATGTGTCAATGCGGCGCACAAGGCATGGCAAGACACGGAAAAAACGTCAAGCAGATCCTCGCATATTATTACCCAGGTTCAAAGGTTGTAAATATTTATTGAGATGGTTACCTTCCAAATTCTCCATCAGGATCCCAACACCAATGCTCGCCGGGGATTATTGATTACGAAACACGGCAAGGTTGAAACGCCCGCCTTTATGCCGATCGGCACCGCTGGCGCGGTAAAAGGTATAACTCCACAACAACTCAAAGAGACCGGTGCCAATATAATCTTAGCCAATACCTATCACCTTATGCTCAGGCCGGGTGTTGATGTAGTCGAAAAGCTCGGCGGACTGCACAAGTTTATGGCCTGGGATAGGCCGATACTAACCGACAGCGGTGGATACCAAATCTTTTCTTTAAGCCCACTGACCAAGATTGATGATGATGGCGTTGAATTTACCAGCCATGTAGATGGAACTAAAATATACCTTGATGCTGAAATGGCTGTGAAAATTCAGAACCAACTGGCCGCCGACATAATAATGTGTCTTGACCAGTGCACGCCTTTTCCCGCCGACGAGAGGCAGCTAAAAGAAGCAGTAGAAAGAACAATCCACTGGGCAAGGCATTGCAAACAGGCACATACTAACGATAATCAACTATTGTTTGCCATTGTGCAAGGGGGAATAAATCTACAGCTTCGTACTCACTGCGCCTCAGAGCTTGTCAAACTTGGCTTTGACGGGTATGCTATCGGCGGTTTAAGTGTAGGTGAAGGGCATGATAATATGATACAAACAGTTACGCATACTACACAGCTTTTGCCGCAAGACTTGCCCCGCTATCTAATGGGTGCAGGCACTGCGGCGGATATAATCGCAGCGGTAAGAGCAGGGATCGATATGTTCGACTGCGTCTTACCAACCAGGAATGGAAGAAATGCTTTTGCTTTTACCGAAAACGGCCCGGTGCGTATGAGAAACAATGCCCATATAGAAGATGGCAGTCCAATCGAGATCGGCTGTGATTGCTATTGCTGTAAAAATTTCAGCAGGGCTACCATAAGACATTTCTTCAACTGCGGAGAAATGCTCGGTCCGATCTTAGTTTCCCTGCACAACCTGAGATTTTACCAGAAACTCATGGCAAAAATAAGGCTTACATTGGAAAACGATGAATTTGACGCTTGGGCGGCAGAGCAGCTCAAAAAATATCGATCTTTCGATACTGCAAAAAATTAGCTAATTCATTCAATTTCTCTGTAATTCCCAGCAAATTCAGGTTATAAATACTACTTTTTAGTATGCGTATTGTTTTTTGCTGACGGATAAGGTATATGCAATACCATAAACGATGAAAGGAAACTAAAAAATGAATAATATTTGGATATTAGCTCAAGCTGGAGGCCAGGAAGCTCCTTCAAGCATTTCTTCCGAGCCCGTTACCGAAGAAGGCCAAACAACAACTCTCGTACCTGACTCCAATGCTCCCCCTGCCGGAAACGAAGGACGAAGACCTGCGAGTGGCTATACTTCTCTGATCTTCATTGGCTTAATGTTCGTAATGTTATACTTTATCATTTTCAGAGGTCCTCAAAAACAAAAACAGCAGCATAGAAAAATGTTGGAAACGCTGCAAAAAAACGACCGAGTTAGAACCATCGGCGGAATTATTGGAACGATAGTCGATATTAAGGGTGATGAGATCACATTGAAAGTAGATGAGTCCAATAATACGAAAATAAAAATTGTAGCTTCAGCAATCGGGAAAAATATAGCGAAAGATAAATCGTAATTTGGTGATTAGTAATTGGTAACGTAAAAAAATCAAAAAAATAAAAACTGTGGAATCCCGACTTGTCGGGATAACTTCCTCAATTTTGCATTTTAATCTTTGATTTTTGAATTTATTTAACCATTTATTTGAGGAAATTTATGGGCAAGAATTTAACGCCGAAAGCTATTTTGATTATCGTTTTAGTGCTCCTTGCCGCATGGACTTTATACCCGCCAGATAAAACATTAAAGCCAGGAATTGATCTGGCAGGTGGAACGAGTCTTATCTATGAAATTGACACCCATGACCTTGCGAATGCAGAACAGAAAGATTTGGCTCAGAGAATGATAACCGTTCTGCGAAGGCGAATAGATCCCGCTAATATTCAAAATCTGATATGGCGTCCGCAGGGCAATACCCGCTTCGAGATACAAATGCCGCTGGCCAGCGCTGAAGCACGCCAGAAACGACAGAATTTCGAAACAGCCAAAGAGGAACTACTTGCCAAAAACGTAAACCGCGTCAGAATCATCCGCTCTTTAAAAGAACCTATAGAACAGCGAAATAAAGATTTTGATGATATAGCTCAAGGAGATCCTAATAGATTAACAATTCTTGAGTCACTTGCTAAAACTCATGATGAATTGAAAGAGCTACAGGATAAAAGAGACAAGATCGACGCCGAACTAAAAGCCGGCGCAGAAAAAATATCATCGGCTGGTCTTGACCTGGACCAGATTGAGCAAGACAGGAGCAATTGGTCTAAGCTAAACAAGCAACAGCTCCAAAAAACTCTGACGGAATTTATCGGCGATGCAAACAACCTCGATCTGCTAACCACATATATAGATACTTATATACGATGGGCTGAAGTTGCCAATCAACTACCCGAAAAAAACACCTTATACGAAGAAACAGAAAGAGAGCTTGATAAATTAAACCTGACTGAGGAGCAATTGGACTTAATATTGGAAATGTCACCCAAGTCAGCCGAAAGGAAGCAGCAGATCGAAAAATTGAAAGCTGACTTTCCAGACCGTGCACAGACAACTGACCAGATTGTGGCAGCATTCGACGAATATCGTCCTTTCAGAGGCAGACTCGATGATCCAAGTGATTTACAGCGGATGCTAAAAGGTGCCGGAATACTGGAATTTAGAATATTGCCTACAACAGACCGCCTTGAGCAGTCCGGATTAACCATTGGTGAAGCTGAAGATTATGCCAAGTCGCTTACGGAAAAAGGTCCCAAATACGCATCGGATAATAAATTCGTGTGGTTGGAAATTGAAAATATTGAAGAATGGAAAGTTCCCAGTAATATTATCGCTCCGTTTGGCACCAAATATTACGTCCTTGCGAGTAACAGACCAAATGAAACTATGCTGCATCAGGCCGGCGGCAAAGACTGGAAACTGGTTAAGGCCGCACCAGGACAAGATGAATATGGCCGAAACGCTATAGACTTCGTTTTAGATGAAAGAGGCGGCAGGCTGTTCGGTAACATTACAGGAAAAAATATTGATCGACCACTATGTATTTTGCTTGATAAAATCGCTATATCAGCACCAAAGATTAATTCGAGAATTACCACTCGCGGTCAAATAACCGGCGACTTCGCACAGACAGAAGTCTTTGATATGGTTAATAAGCTAAACGCCGGCTCTTTACCAGCGAGACTGATTGAGCAGCCAATTTCAATTAGAAGCATCGGCCCATCCATTGGCGTCGATAACCGAGACAAGGGCGTTATATCAGGCTTCATCGGCCTTGTTGCAGTTATACTTTGTATGTTAACCTACTATACACTTGCCGGTTCAATCGCTGATGTGGCACTGCTTCTGAACATCTTATTTGTCCTGGCAATAATGGCAGGCCTTAGAGCTACCTTCACGTTACCAGGTATTGCCGGCATTATATTAACAATCGGTATGAGTGTTGACGCCAACGTACTGATTTTTGAAAGAATTCGTGAAGAACAAAAGAAAGGCTCATCCGTTGGAAGCGCCATAAAAAACGGTTACCAAAAAGCATTTAGCGCTATCTTCGATTCCAACCTTACAACCATTATCTCAGCAGCGATTCTGTACTGGGTCGCTTCTGAAGACATAAAAGGCTTTGCTATAGTTCTCATGCTCGGCCTTAGCTCAAGCATGTTTACGGCCCTGTTCGTGACTCGAGTAATTTTCGATTGGTTGTTGTCAAAAAAACTGATCAAAGAACGTCTTTTTATGCTGCAGCTTATCCACAAACCGAATATAAACTGGATGAGCTATAGACCGATTTTTCTAACTATCTCTGCGATACTAATTGTAGGTGGTCTGACTATTTTCTTCACCAGAAACGATGTTAAAAACAACAAATACGACATCGAATTCACCGGAGGAACGAGTGTACAAATCAACTTGAAAGAAGATGCGAATCTATCCCGCCAGGACGTAGAAGACAAAATACATAGGATCGGTTCAGAACTGAATAATCCGTCTTTAGCCGCATCAAACGTCTATAGCGTCGGCAAATCTGGCAGGTCTTATGAAATAACCACAACCGCAACCAACAAAACCACTGTTACTGTTACTTTCCCTCAATCTGAAGGTCAAGCCCAAAACACGGTTGACAGTATAACCGCTGCAATCACAAAAGCTCAGACCAAATTCGACCGCAAGCTCAATAATTTGACGGTGACACAGGCGAGCACGGGCAATTCTTCCCATTCGACAGGCCCAGGGCAAGCATTTGTGATATCCACAAGTGAAATAAGCCCGTCATTGGTCGAAAATGTGCTGGCCTCGGCATTTCCGAATGCCGCCATCACAAAGCCAAAAATCGACGAAGTGGTTAATAATGCGATAAGAACTGCTTTTGCAGATTATCTGGAAATACAGCAAAATTTAGGACTTAAAATAACCTCAAAGGAAAAAATTACTAATGAGCTTATTGATTCTTACCCGGAACTTGCTGATTTTCTGGGCGGTATCAAAATCGAATGTAGAATCAAAAGAGCTGCCACGGTACAGGATGTCGACCAAAGGCTGAAGCTTTTACGATTCAAGCCTGACATGCAGGCACTTGATTGGAACTCTTATAAAATCCTCAGCCCAAATCTGAGAGCACCGGACCCAAACCAGCCAATCAATTCCTTCGTCTATCTCAGCGTTATGGAAGAAGCGGGACTGCGCGAGCTAACAGAGGACGAATGGACACAATTCGTTGAAAACGAAATAACCAGGGTTACAGCCGCCACTGAACTGGAAACATCTCTACCACGAGTGACACAGATAAGCCCCTCCATAGGCGCAGAAGCAAGAACACAGGCCTTAATCGCAATTGTGCTATCGCTATCGGCGCTTCTTGCTTACATCTGGTTCAGGTTTGGTAACCTGCGTTACGGATTAGGCGCCGTGGCAACACTCTTCCACGACACCTGCGCGACCCTTGGAGCAGTCACAGTGTGCACCTACATCGCGGGAACAATTATCGGCCAGAAACTTTTAATTGGGGATTTCAAAATTGACCTGGCAATGATAGCAGCCTTCCTGACTCTAATTGGATATTCGCTCAATGATACAATCGTTATTTACGACCGTATCCGTGAAAATCGCCGCAAAGGTACTTTGACGCCACAGATAATTAACAATAGTATTAATGAGACTATATCAAGAACCATATTGACGGCTTTTACTACTCTGCTCGTTGTGTTGACGATGTACATCTTCGGTGGTACCAAGCTAAGAGGATTTAACTTTGCACTAATCTTTGGCCTGATCGTAGGCACTTATTCTTCTGTAGCCATATCAGCACCTATATTACTGTTCGGCATAAAGACTAAAAAACAAAAAGGCAAATAAAGGAAATCAAAAATCAAAGTGCAAAATGTAAAATTAAGGAAGTCATCGCCAATTAGGGGCGATTCCACATTTTTGATATCTGATTTTTGATATTTGATTTTGCTATGACAGAGCCTATTCCCTCTACTACGCTCGGGACAAGATTAGGGCCTAAGGGCGAAGGAACAGGTAATATCTGCATTGGTCCTTGTCCATCCGGTACACGCCCCATTGATTGATCGGTTTCCAGAGCTTCAAATGACATTGAGTCCAGCAAAGCGTTGTTGTGCGTATCGGTATCGTACAGCCATAAGGTCTCGCCCTGAGATGAAAGCTTAAAGTTGGCGTGTAGCCCCGGTTCGTCACCGCCATCCTCATCGGCCCAAACGATTGTGTACCCACCGGAGGCAATGGTCGTACCTTTGGGAAACTTCCATTTCAGGGGATTCTCTGGATTGTCACTCAGATACATGCCGGTCAAATCAACAGTCTCATCACTGATATTGAATAATTCAATCCAGTCGTCATATTCACCTTGCGGATCGGCAATGGTGGTGGCGTTGCGTGCCATAAGCTCATTGATTACAACTGGTGTTACTTCTGCCTTGGCATAGGTCACCACATAAGTATATACATT
>CAZRMQ010000004.1:32981-34664 GCA_964601185.1 uncultured Pirellulales bacterium | reverse complement strand
AGCTGAGCTGTAATCACCAGAGATTGGCCTGCTTGTTCTCCGCTTGGGGATGCCTTACGGCACTGTATGACATCATGGTCAACAGACAGGATATCAGGGATGGGTCGACTCACTTCACGATTCGCAAGCAGAGCGGTGCGACGCGTTTGTATGAATGTCTTCAACGTAGTTATTCCACTGAGGAACGCTTGCGTGGTATAAAGCTTTTTGTTATCCATTTGCACTTCTTGCTCGATGAGAGCTTGGTATGCGTCGATCTTGGGACACAGAGTATCTTCTGTTAAAAAGGAGTCCAGAATGGTCCGTACATGGGCCAGGTAGCGTTGTCGGTACTGGGCAATAGACATCAAACGGTACATGAGAGGTACAACCGGATCATTTGCTTGGTAGAACAAGGACCACTGTTGTGTCCCCATACATTCATTACCATCATATTGCATGAGATGTATCCTTCCGGTTTCCGGTTCATAGTAGAGGTAGTAATCACTGCCGCGTTTATTGACATAGCCGTCGTCATCCAGGAAAACGATCTCAAACGCACATAGCCATAGTGCTCTATCCACATTGAGCACTGCTTCAAGCTCATCAGGCAATTGTTCCAGGGGTGTGTTGTTCAACACATCGCATGTGTTAATCAGACTGGCCCAGGGATCGTCTTGCTTGGTGTTTTTCAGTTCATAAACCTGCTCGTATATTGTCGAATCACTACCTTGCCACGTCAGTGCCGCGCTGCCGTCTCCGAAACCTCCGCCGCCACCGGGTTCAGCCAGAGTAAGGTCGTTTTGATCCGGCAATGGTCGTCCTCCACCACCGGGCGTTTGGCCTCCACCGGGTGTCTGGCCACCACCACCAGGTATTTGGCCGCCACCCCACATACCCATTATACCTTCAGCACGCCACCGTGTGCCATCATTGCTCGGGAACCAGTCTTCAATAAATTCGGCGTTGAGCTGCTGGACATTTGCATAGATGCCCCAGTTCTCTCCGTTGATGACCAATTTTACGAAGTTAGCCTTGGCACTGGGAATCTGTCGGCGGCAGGTGTTCGAATAGAGCACCTCACGCATGAAGGTAGAATCACTCGCGCAGTTGATGAGATTGAGCGTCTTGTAGCCCATCAGACGCTGGCCTTCGATGGTGTAATCAATCTCAATATTGAAAGATTTCTTTTGTGAATTGCCAGTCATCAAGTAAGACGTCATGCCACGTAATCGAACCCCGACGCCCTCGTATGTAACACCATCCACGGTCAAAGTGGCAACGATGTTTTCTTTCACCTGATAGTTGGAGGTCAACTGCTGCCACCAGTCCGCCTGCGAAAACTCCAACTCAAGGGTTCGCAGCACCGTCTCATCGTATAAATCCTCCCCAGCGGCATGGACCGGTTGGCAAAATAAGGCAAAAAGTAACAAACCAATGAAGAATATTTTCTCAAGATTACCCATTATTATTGCTCGGCAAAACCTATATATTGATCTAATTGATACTGCCGGATGGATTCGGCAGGCTCACCACAAGTCTGCTAACTTACAGCCAGAAATCTCTCAACAAAATACGACAGACAATCCTCTCTGATACCTGAAATCGTAATTAAAGACGTAAATAAACGGCTTTTTATTGCAGAAGCGGAAAAAATTGCATAATTATCACTACTTCGTGGGGATTTTCAAAGTGACCAAAGTG
>CAZRMQ010000004.1:3898-32881 GCA_964601185.1 uncultured Pirellulales bacterium | reverse complement strand
GAAAAAATTGCATAATTATCACTACTTCGTGGGGATTTTCAAAGTGACCAAAGTGTCTAAAGTTTGGAGTGTCTAAAGTGCCTAAAGTTTTAATTTTAGCCCGCTTTAGGAACTTTAGCTCACTTTAATCAATCATAGAGATTTTGCTGCCTCTTTATCAACCAGCCATGTAACCTTTTCAAGGACGGGCCAGAGAATGTGGATAGGATATTGCACCTCATCTGGCTCGTTGGTCAAGACATCCTTCAAAATAGCGGCTTTTTCCTCGCCAGAGACCAGCACAGCCAAGTGAAACGCAGCACATAAAACAGGATGTGTCAAGGTTATTCTGTTAAGCTTCTCATCCAGAGCATAAACAACAGAAGCTAAATTCTCCGTATCAAAAGGTGCATAAGAATCAGGAAACAGCGAGCCGGTATGTCCCTCGGCTCCCATCCCGAGCACAATCAAATCAAACTCAGGAAGCTCATTTCCCTTTAAGGCAAAGACTCTGCGAATCGTATTCTCATAATGATGGGCCGCAACTTGGGTATCATCGTACTCGGTAGGTATTCGATGAATGTTTTCTTGAGGGATGACCACCTTGGTTAAGAAGGTATCAGCGGCCAGTTTGTAATTGCTCCATTGTGAATCCGGCGGAACATATCGCTCATCAACCCAGAATATCTGTATTTTATCCCAGGGCAGAAAACGAACTTCCGGTATTTCACCGAGCAATTCAAAAAAACGCCTAGGAGTATGCCCCCCAGATATTGCAACGTAGAAGACGTCCTTTGCCTTTATCGCCTTTTGAGCATCAGAAATAAATATCTCAATGCTTCTGTAAGCAAGACTCTCGGCATCGGATAAAATCTCAATATTCGGTTTATACTTTGCTGCAGTTTCCATAAATTCACTGCTCTTCTGGTTCGCAAGAAACCCATCAGCAGTTATTATTGTCCTTGGGAAAAGGCAATACTCTATGCAGCATACCCATTACATACCAGCACCAGCAAGAACTATATGCCAGAACAGATTTAATCTTTGAAAAGAGCTATCATCCCTCGCCATATTCAAATGTAATATAATATATTATCCTTTTTTAAGGAACCTTTGACCAGAGAAAAATCCAAAAAAATATCATTTTGTTAACTCTCAACGACAAAACAAGTTAAGGCTAAAAAAATCGATTCTTGAGTTGTCTGTTTTAAGTAACGTCTTCAATCTCCCACATGAACGCCTTTACGCCCTCCGAACCGATCTTCTCTCGCATTTTGCGAATTCCGTTAAAAATCATTGCAGCCGCTTGTTCGGACACAACAGTAGCCACAACATTATTGGCCTTGGGCCAAATATGACTATATAAGTGAGGACCACTGCTTTTGCCCTTGCCGAGCACTTTCGTCCACTTGGTGTAGCCTTCAACATTAATATCATCAAGAACTTCGAAAACTTCCCGGTCGATCGCCTCGTTGTAACATATTAGCATAAGTTTCACGGATGCACCTTTCAAGAAAATTTTGTTTTAACGCGGGCCTCAAAAACACTATAAAGTACTGGGACGATAATCAATGTCACCATAGTGGAAACCAACAGTCCGCCCATGATGGTCAGGCCTAACGGATTCCATATCTCGGAACCTTGGCCTTTACCAAAAGCCATCGGCAGCAGGGCAACAATCGTGGTAAGTGCCGTCATCAGAACCGGCCTTAACCTGGTTTGCCCTGCTCGTCGTATAGCTTCCTTCAACTCCAGGTCTCTGGCACGAAGGATGTTGATATAATCCACGAGCACAATTGCGTTATTCACTACCACGCCTATCAACATTAACAAACCGAGAAAGATTACGATGCTGATATGATGGCCGCCCAGAAATACGGCCACAATAGCCCCGCTGAACGCAAATGGAATTGAAAACATTACGACGAACGGATGAAGCAGCGACTCGAACTGAGAAGCCATGACCATATATACCAAAGCTGAGCCTACAATCAAAGCCAGTATAAGCCAGAAGAAGGACTCCCGCTGCTCTTCGACCTGGCCGGCCATATAGATCTCGACCCCCTGAGGGATGTCCAGCTTTCCTATTTCAGCTTCTATGTCGCCGACAACCTCTCCGAGCGAGCGCTTATAAACATTGCCCTCCACATTCACGATTCGTCCCTGGTCCTTGCGCTGTATCTCGACCGGACCATACTCGATATTGGTCTGAGCCACGTTGTCAACACGTACCAATTGTCCACCAGGCAAACGAACCGTAGTCGCCTGAACCTCACGTATATCCTGACGGTCCTTTTCCTGCAGGCGAACGAATATGTCATATTCATTCCCCTTAACGCGATACATGCTCGCCTGACGGCCATAAAAGGATGCTCGGATTGTATCACCGATATCCGATACGTTCAGCCCCATAGCTGAAGCCTTGGCACGGTCCACGTTAACCCAAATTTCCGGCCTTCCCTTAACTCTGGATATACCAACATCCACCGCTCCGGGTGTATTCTCTGCAATCTTCTTGATCTCCGCGGCGATCTCGTCCGTCAAGTCCATATCGTCGCCAATGATGTTGATTGTCAACGGGCTGCCGCCACCTATAATCATGCTTTCCATCGGGTCCCCCGTGCCTATGGAGTACTTTTCAATTTGCAGTATGCCTTTGGACTCATTGAGACGTCGCCTAACACCTGCGGCAATATCTGCAATGACGCGATTGCGCTGCACCTTAGGCACCAATTTCACAACGAAGATGCCGATATGAGCACCCTCGCTGCCGGACGACGGTCCCCTACCACCTTCACTAACTCCACATCTTGTGAATATGGCGACCCTTTCACTTTCCGGCACTTCATCTTTCAGAATATCTTCGAGAGCTCCCATAACGCGGGCGGTCTCTTCTACGCGAGTACCTACCGGCAGCTGCACCGTTCCCTGGAGAAAGGCGGTGTCTTCTTGCGGCATAAACTCACTGCCGAGAAAAGGTACTAAAGACAGACTTCCAATAAATAAAACAAGTGCAACAGTAATAACCGTCTTGCGGTGACCAAGTGCCCAGGAAAGAATCCTCGCATACGTGCTCGCCAGCACATCGAACATCCGCTCCGTTTTAGAAAAGAACCTGCTGTGCCTGCTTGCCTGCATGGGCGCACGCATCAGTGTGGACGAAAGCATAGGAGTAAGGGTAACAGCCGAAAACAGCGAGGCAAGCAAAACAACACTTATAACAACTGCAAACTCGGTAAAGATAATCTTTGTGATTCCCCTAACAAAAAGGATTGGGAAAAAGATACATATCGTCGTCAGCGTGGAAGCGGTTATAGCCATCGCAACTTCAGAAGCTCCATATACGGCACCTTCTTTCGGACGCTCGCCTTCTTCCCGATGCCGTGTAATGTTCTCCAGCACCACAATAGCATTATCCACTACCATACCAATAGCGATTATCATGGCAAACATACTCATCATATTGATGGTATAATCGAGAAAATAAATCAGTATGATGGCTACGATGAGTGAAAATGGTATCGTAAGTGCGATTACGAGGGTCGCCCGCCACTGACGAAGAAAAACAAGAACAACCGCCATAGCCAGCAATCCACCTATCAGCAAAGTGCTCGAAAGGTCGTGAATTGTCCGTTCAATGTCCTCGGATGAGTCCATAACATTTACCACTTTAATGTCGGGCGGTAAGTTCTTCTTTAACTCTTCCATTCTTTTGTGAACCAGCCGGGCCACCTGCACCGTATTCGCCCCGGATTGTTTTTGAACAATTACTATGGCCCCTCGCTGGCCGTTGATTCTGATGTATAGCTCGATCTCCTCGAATCCGTCTTCGACCGTTCCGATATCCGAGAGCTTAACGATAGAGCCGTTTCGCGAGGCTAAAACAATCTCGTGCATAGGCTCGACCTGTTTGAACTCACCGGGTACACGAACCAGGTAGTCGGTCAGGCCCATTTTGATATTTCCAGCCGAAGTGTCTTTATTCTCGTTCATGATGGCCAAAACAACATCCTGCGGCGAAAGCCCATAACTGGCGAGCCGTTCTCTGTCAAATTCAACATTGATCTGACGATGCAAAGGTATGTAAGCAGAGGCGGTGCCGACTCCGGGCAGCCGTTTTAACGGGTCTGCAATCTCATCTTCCAGGATGTCTTCGAGCAGAGGATAGCTTTCATCAGCCATTATTCCATAAACCATAATCGGGAATTGTGATATATCAAATTTCATAACGCGAGGCTCTTCTATCTCGTCGGGAAGCTCTCTCTTGGCCATTCCCACGGCATCTCGGACTTCATTGGCCCTTGTATCCATGTCGGTATCCCACTCAAATGACAGCGTGATTGTTGACATGTCCTCCGTAGATGTGGAGGTTATATGGTCTAATTCCGGAACGGTTGAAAGATATCGCTCGAGTATCTCGGTTACTTTGCTCTCTACTTCCTCCGGCGCAGCTCCCGGATATTGTGTTATAACCGTGATGGTCGGCACGTCCATCTCCGGCAGCGCATCAATAGGCAGCAAAGCCAAACAAAGAGCACCGACCATCAAAGCGCCGAGAAATATCATAAAAACCGTAACAGGTTTTTTTACCGAAAATTCAGGAATATTCATTTTTTCATCTCCTGAATGACCTCAATTGCCTGGCCGTCCTCTATTTGTCTCCGCCCGCGCGTAACGACCAAGTCACCAACTGACAGTCCTTCCAACACCTCATAAGATTCGCTTTGCAATAATCCAAGTTTCACCTCTCGTCGATGTGCTTTACCGGCATTGGCAACAAAAACATACACATTTCCCTCCTCTCTGATCAAGGCCGAATCAGGAACAACAACGACGTTTTCCCTCTCTTGCAGGACTATCGTCATTCTTGCAAACATCCCGGGCTTTAACCTCATATCGGGATTGGGTACGCGAATTTCCACCTTAGCGGTTCGTGTTACAGGATCGACGGCCACGCCGATTCTATAAACTGTCCCCTCAAATGTATCCTGCGGATAGGCATCCGCCTTAATATGCACCACCGTCAATGCCGGTACCAACCGGGGCAAATAACGTTCGCCCACTCCACCAACAACCTTCAAAGTCTTTATATTGACAATTTTTATTAACGGTGTTGATGGCCCGACTATATCGCCTTCGTCAACATATCTGTCCGACACGACTGCTGTGATTGGGGCTTCTATGGTGGCTTTGTCAAGAGTTATCTTGGTCGTAACCAACGCTGCTTCTGCCTGCTTGACGTTTGCCTTGGCAAGCTCTAAGCCGGCCTTCGCCCTGTCGTACGCCGTGCAAGCAGCGTCATATTGCTGCTCTGGTACGGCTCCACTTCCAAGAAGTCCCTCCATGCGTTTCTTTTCACGCTCGGCATCAGCAAGATTAACCTGAGCAGTTTTCAGGTTGGCCTGGGCTGTCACAAGAGCCGCCTGGGCCTGCTGAACCGACGCTTCAAGCACAGAATGCTCAATAACAGCGATAACCTGACCAGCTTGCACTGAAGTGCCTACATCGATAAACGTCCCATCTGGCAGACGTAGCTTCTCTAATTGGCCCGTGATTTCCGGTATGATTTCAACACTCGCCAGGGCCTCAAATGTCCCCGTAATAGATATCATTTCAGAGATTTTAGAGGTTCCAATAGGCTCAGCCATCACTTTTAAAGGGGCGGCTTCCTCATTGAGACTCTTTGACAAGGTCAAGTCCTTTTGAACTTTGCGTGTATATACAAACCATCCAGCCAAAGCCACACAAATTCCGACGATTAGAATAACCAATATCGTCTGCCACAATCCCGTGCCTCGGACTCTGGCTCTGCCGCAAGGCATCTTGACGATTGACATTCCGCTCATGATCTGTCTTTTTCTTGTTCTTTTTCCGGGCATTTCGTCACCGCTTTCTCTTGTTCTTGATAGTCCCAGTCGCCGCCAAGCGCCAGGAAAAGATTCACTCTCGTGGTCCATATTTGTCCCTTCAGAATCGCAACTTGTTCCTCAGCTATCCTTCGCCGCTGCTCCGACTCGAGGACAGCCAGTATGCTTTCAACGCCCCACTGATAGCGTTGTCTTGAAAGCTCCTCCGCTGCCAAAGCTTCCTTGAGCTGGCGCTGGGTATGCTCAAGCTGGCGCTGCAGCATCTGCTCACTCACAAGCGCATCCTCAACCTCCCGAATCGCAGTCAGCACAATAGCTTCATAGTTGGCTGCCAATTCTGCGAAACGAGCCTTGGCAGCATCGACTTGTGCACGTAACTGTCCACCTTTGAAGATGGGCTGAGCTAGCATGAAACCCGCTGAGTAAGTCTCTGCAAAATGTTCCCAGATATCACACCAGCGATCAGCACTTGCGCCATAATTTGCTGTGAGGGTCAAATCCGGATACAACTGCGCTATGCTGACGCCGATCAGTTCGTTCGCGGCACGTAAGGCAAATTCGGCAGAGATTACATCCGGCCTCCTGTCTAAAAGTGAACCGGGCACGCCGATGGGCAGAGACTGTAAATCCGGCAAATCCGCCAACGTCTCAGGCAAAGGCTCAGACGACCCCGGTTGACGAGCCAAAAGAACATCAAGGCCATGTTGCGCTGTTGCAAGCGATAGCTCAATGCTCGGCTCAAGAGCCTTTGAGGCTTCGAGATTTTCACGTGCAAGTTTTACATCAACAAGTCCAACAAGCCCTTTACTGTATAGACTTTCAACAATCTGAAGAGTTTCGCTGCGACTCTGGATGTTTGCTCGTGCTATCGCAAGACGCTTTTGAGTAGTTGCGATATCTATTCTGGCCTTGATCACCGTGGCTATTATTGAATTTATAAGAGCCTGCCGGTTTGCTTCAGCGGCAAGCATATCCGCCCAGGCTGCCTTCTTTGCATGTCTGAGCTTGCCGAACAAATCGACTAAATAAGCTACGGAAATATCCTGTGTCCAGGTCTCGGTAAGGATGCTGAATCGTCCGCCTCCAAATGGACCTCCGCCCAAATTAAAGGAACGTTTGCTCCGGTCGCGATTGAGGCTATATGATACATCAGGCCACAATCGGCCACCGGCTTCAGCAAGTGACGCCTGAGCCTGAAGCACTCTCGCCGCCGCGGCTTTGAGATCATAATTATTCTCCAGGGCACGCCGCACTAAATCAGACGTAGTCGAGTCACCAAATCGCACCCACCACTGGTCAATTTCAATCCCTTCTATATCATTGACATCCTGGTCGTGCTTTCCGGCGTGGATGAAACCATCTGCAGAATCCGCGACGGTTTCGGGTCTGGAGTATTTCGGCCCAACCATACAGCCGGAAAACTCCATTAAGCTAAAGATCAATAAGAAACAACAAATTGAAATAAACAACCTTCTCATTCTACAGTCTCTCCCATATAGGCCAAAATTCCGGCAGCGGAGAATTTGACGATGTGATTAACTGCTTCATTCAAGTCAAATCCTGGGAATTGTAAAGGGTAGCTCTGGCCAAACAAAGCTTGCACACGGATTAAATGCACCAACTGGCCGATGATAGAGAACAAAAATAAATGAATCTTAGATTTATCTAAACCCGGATAGATTTTCATCAAAGCATTTTGCATAGCATTGAAAGTAGGCATAATCATTTCTTCAAGAAACATATTTTTAGGAAGGTTTTGTTCTACCATTTCACGGTCCATAAGTTTAATGAGTTGATAGGCCTTCTTTTTATCCTTAATTGGCTCAATAAAAGCCGTCGTAAAGGACATAAGCAAATCTTCCAAATAAGTTTCTTTAACATTCTCAAACATCACTTTTTCGACAGCGGTCACGATTCTTTCTCGCGTAATCTGTAGATGGTGTCTCCAAACCTCGATATATAACTTTTCTTTGCTGCCAAAATAGTAGTTAACCGAAGCGATATTGCAGTTTGCACGAGCGGCTATTTTGCGAACACTTGTATCGTAAAAACCATGTTCACAAAAAAGCTCTTCTGCCGCGTCAAGCAAGCGGTCATGAACACTCTTTTTTGCATCGCTACTGACCTTGTTTTCCTGCAAAACACCCATAGTTCTACCCTTAAACAATCGTTTTATACTAAAGTTTAAAACATTTGTTTGAAAAAGCAAGTTTTTTTTACAATTTTTTACAGAATGCCCTATAATAGCATTGAAAAGCATAAATTTTTAAAAAGTTGACTGGCATAGGTAAAAAGCTATAATAAGTTGCAGTTTGCTAGGGGTGGCCTGTATTAAAACAGGCCTGAGAAAAAGACCCTTTGAACCTGATCAGGATAATTGCCCCCTGCTTTCTTGCCCCTGCCTTCGCAGTCCACAGGATGCCTTACGGCAGGGTAAACTTGTCCCCGCGGAAACGGGGGGAAAGAATGGGGGCGGATATGCCTGCGTAGGAAAGTGATTTACTAAACAGAAATTTATTGACGAGCTTAGATTAGAAGTAAATCGCTTCCTGCGGGAAGCGATTTTTATTATGAAAACGGAGTTTTAAGATGACAACGCAATTACAAGCCGCGAAA
Organism: uncultured Pirellulales bacterium; assembly: GCA_964601185.1. Lineage (GTDB taxonomy): Bacteria > Planctomycetota > Phycisphaerae > Sedimentisphaerales > Anaerobacaceae > CAZRMQ01. The sequence goes on along the minus strand of CAZRMQ010000004.1, from coordinate 24,419 downwards.
GCTGGAATATTAACCGAACAGATAAGATTTATCGCTGAAAATGAAAACATCGAAGCCGAGCTTGTTCGGGCTGAGCTTGCCGCTGGTCGGCTGGTAATACCGGCTAATAAGCTACATCTAAAAACCAATTCTTCGACTTCGCTCAGAGCCTGTCCTGAGCTTGCCGAAGGAACATGTCTGAGGCCGACCGGTATAGGGCGTGTCCTAAGGACAAAGGTAAATGCAAATATCGGTACAAGTAGTGAACGATACTCGGTCCAAGCTGAAATAGAAAAAATGCAGGCTGCGCTGGCTGCCGGTACTGACACGATTATGGATTTAAGTACCGGCGGTAATCTTGACGAGACCCGCTGCGAGCTTCTTTCCCGCTGTCCTATAGCCTTTGGAACAGTGCCTATCTATGAAATGATTAAGGACCGTAATGTAGAAGACATAAACAGCAAGATAATATGCAAAGTTATCGAAAAACAGGCTAAACAAGGCGTTGATTTTTTTACCATTCACGCTGGGGTGTTAAAAGAGCATCTGCCGCTACTTGAGAATCGCATAGCAGGTATTGTTAGTCGAGGCGGGGCACTATTAGCAAAATGGATGTTGTATCACAATAAACAAAATCCACTGTACGAAATGTTCGATGATTTGTGTGACATATTAGCCGAATATGACGTATGCTTTTCTCTTGGCGATGGTCTTCGTCCGGGTGCCATTGCTGATGCTACCGACGAGGCTCAAATTGCAGAACTACGGACTCTGGGTGAACTTACTAAGAGAGCACAGGAAAAAGGCTGCCAAGTTATGGTTGAGGGTCCCGGTCATGTACCGTTTGACCAGATACAATATAATATGGAAATCCAGCAGCAGATTTGTCACGGCGCGCCGTTTTATGTTCTTGGACCGTTAGTGACCGATATAGCTGCAGGCTACGACCACATTACATCGGCTATTGGTGGAACGGCTGCCGCTTTTTACGGGGCTTCATTTCTGTGCTATGTCACGCCGAAAGAACATTTGGGCCTGCCGAACACCGATGACGTTCGAGCCGGCGTTATTGCAGCTAAAATCGCAGCGCATGCTGCAGACGTTGCTCGTGGGCTAAAAGGTGCCTCCGAGCAAGACAGGAAACTAAGCATTGCACGGACAAACCTGGACTGGAAAACTCACTTAGCTGCGTCAATTGATCCACAAACAGCCGAAGCTAAACACTTTGAAGCCTGTAAGGAAATGGGTATACAACAAACTTCATCTGCTGATTATTGCTCAATGTGTGGCCAACAGTGGTGCAGCGTCAGGATAAACAGGGAAATCCGCAAGGCCGTAAAACATTAGGATTTTCTTTGTACCAGCGGTAGTGAGATAGTATAATGTAATTCGAGTCAGGCAAAGAAAGATAACAATTATGGGCATTACCTACATTGAAGGTCAGGTAAAAGGGCTGCGTGGTAAGCAGGCGGATGTGAGGTTTCTTATCGATAGTGGTGCCACCTATACCCTGCTTCCTAAAGGGGTATGGAAAACCGTCGGTTTAAAGCCAAAACGCAAGATGGCTTTTACATTAGCTGATGGCACAATAATCGATAGGCAGGTTTCAGAGGTTTATCTTAAACTCCCACAGGGAGAAGCTCACACACCGGTGATTTTAGGTGAAGAAAATGATGAGGCACTGCTTGGTGTTGTGACTTTAGAAATTCTCGGACTCGTATTCAACCCATTCGACCGGACTCTCCGGCCAATGCGAACGCTGCTATGCCTAGTCAGCTCCCGACGTAATCACCCATCCCCAAGCTAGCGCTTGAGGATACCACCCGTCGCTGATTATTGCTCAATGTGTGGCCAACAGTGGTGCAGCGTCAGGATAAACAGGGAAATCCGCAAGGCAATTAAAAACCATACTGGCGTGACACCAAGCTAACCTTTACAGTTGAAGCTATGTTTTCATTAAATCCAGCTCAACAAAAGCTGTCGGCAGGAAAATAAAGACAGGCAGCCACGCCCAAAACCCTATCTGGTAGAAGCTATCGGCCTCAGGGGCAAACATCTTGCATATAAAGGTTGTAATAAAACACGCCCCTACCATAAAAAAGCTCGTCATTACAGCAGATTTCATCGACTTTGGGTCACGGCAAACTAAAAGCGGCAGACATACCATAAGCATCAACAAATTGATAATCGGCTCAGTTATACGAAAATGCTTCTGGCTGTAAAGCTGACGCAAATCTGTAATCTTTGCACCATATTGCGCCTGTGACGCAAGGGCGGCTAACTGTCGCCAGCTTAGTAAAGTCTTGTGTTCGGACTTACGCCTAACGGGAATATCTCTTGCAGTAATATCGCTGTTATAAACACTTATCGGCTGAGGACCTTTTGTAGAATCTTTTGCGATAAACCGTCCGTTAGTCAGAATCCACTGACCATTTTTATTAATGTCCACTGCTTTTTCAGCTGATATTTGTCCTATCACTTTCCAAATACCGCTTCTGCTCTTACGACGGATAATAATAGTGGGCTGATGTAACGTGGATGTTTCTACATCAAGTTTTTGAGAGCAAATTAGTGAACCCTCACCATCAGTTATAAACCATACATTGTAGTGCTCCTGGCCGGGAATATCATCATGGCTGCGGGCAAGTTTGTCGCTGAGTGACGGTATTATAAGCTCCTGGTCTACTACCAATAAACCGGTAAGCAACATCGCCAGAAGCACAATTGGCCCGATTACCCTCTTCAGACTAACCCCCGAAGCCATTATGGCAACAAGCTCATTAAGGCGAACCATCTTGCCTAATGAAAAGGCCGCCGCTACAACAGTAATCATTCCTGCAAAATCCCGAAAGTAAAGTGTGGCATTCAGGCCATAAAAGACAAGAATGTTTTTGGTAACAGCAAAAATACCAAGGTCTGAATGCTCCGTAAATTCATCGAGGTTCACAAACAAATCAATAACCATTCGCAAACCTATCAAAACAAAAAAGGCAATCGCGTAGCCAAGCAAAAAATTCTTTGCAACATATTTATCTAATATTTTCATTTCTACTGCATAGTCCCGCACAACATATATAATGCTGTACCTTTAGAGCCTTTTAACATGCACGCTACTAAATACAAGAGAACCTCTATATAGTCCATACCTGTCACTTAGGTTCGACTTCCGGTAAGGATTTCGTATTAACCACCCATTGTTTCAGCTGCTGCCAATCGTCTGTGTCAAAATTATTACGTTTGCAGTAGCTCTCATAAAGCTTAAATATATCGCTAATGTGAGAGTAATACTTGAAATATCTCCGATTTTCGTACTTTTTCCGCTTCCATGGTCCCGGTGCAACATAAGCATTCCATTTAGCCTCCTCGTAGTCCACATTACCTATTGCCATAGCCGCCAGTGCGCTGACTGTGCCCGCCCGGTCGACACCTGAGTAACAATGAATCAAGACAGGCGGCTCTACAGATTCGATATGTTTTATCAGATTCAGAACTATATACCTGGCTGGAAGCCTACGTGAGCTGACACGCATGGAGATCATTGTTAAACCCAATTCTCTTGCTACTGCCTCTTCGGCCTCAATATCCTCCTGCTCATGTCCTCGCAGGTTTAGTACCGTCTTTATTTTATATCGTTCTACCCAATTTCTAAGCTGCGCAGGCGAAGGCTGACCGGAACGATAAACCTTCCCTGGAACCACCTCTCGAAAATTTCCCATTACTTTGAAAAGCACAATACAATAGCCACCGGCCGACGCTATCAGAAAAGCAACAAGCATCCACCAAAGCAACTGTTTCCACTTTGAGAAGCCGACTACTTTAATCCTATCCACAGATACAATGCCCTCAAATTAAGAACTGGAACTCTACCAGAAAAGGCTTGATAAAACACAATAACGCAAATAAAAATGCAATATTCGAAACAACACATATAAGGAATGTTCTCTTCTTCTCGAATTGGACTACAGCAATTATCGACACTATAATTCCTAAAGCAAGCACAACGGGCATCAATACTACCATGACTAATATTAGCTTATCTATAATAAATAGAAACCTTGCATTACGATTGGTAAATGATACCAGTATTAACAGAGCCAGGATGCTTATAGTATAAAAAGGTAATCTAAGTCCAATTAATGCTGCTAATTTTCTCTTCAAGATACACGCCTTTATTAATTCACTGCATTTAACGTTAGCTTTTTTACTTTAAAGATGCTAATTCTTCGCCAACTTATAATATATAATCCCCGCCAGAAGCAACAAAACACCCAGGCCTGACCATATTAATACTATACCTGAAACACCTTTTGAACCAAGATTTTCAGTAACGTTTTTACCACACATTATGCACACTATCAGCGCCGCAGCGGGCACACAGCTCGCAGCAAAAGCGCTGAGCAGATGCCCTCCCCTTTTGATAATACCCAGTCCAATACCAATCAATATCATAGGTACGCAGCCAATTCCAAATACAAGCCGAGAATGTAGCTCCCCTGCAATTTCAGCTAATGTCTTCCGCACGCTTCTCTTAAGCTGATGTTGCAGATTATGCAGCTCTATGCTCGGCCCGTTCTTTAATATCGACGACTCTGAAGCCTTTTGGATAGCACCTAAAACATATTCGGTTCCAAACTTTTCTCTTATGTCCACACTTGTCGGCGGAATCAAGCCGGTAATTCTAAGCCTTCCAATCACTACACCTTTCTGCCCATCCTCTTGCTGCCACATAGGACTGTAAAGCTCCATAGTAATCGTTAATACAGGCGGCGAGCCCTCACCTTCAATATACAGCAATGCCTTGTTACATTTCAGGCTACGAAAAGGCTGCTTTTTAATCTTTCCAGCTTCGATAACAATATTAGATTCCTTAACGACAACTTCTTCAGATAACTCAATTTCTTTCTCGTCTTTCACACTGCAATTCTTAGCTGTAAATTCAATGAACTTATCTCCGCTGTGCAGCGAATAAAAGCCATTAGCGTCTGCGATCTTTGCCGCGATGTCTTGTGCTAATAAATCCGCGCTAAATTGTGCATAAGTTCTGTTAGCCAGTTTTGCGATAGGGTCAAACCGAATAGGATCGGCCTGAATCATCTTCATCTCGCGGATCTTCTTGAACTTTATATCGTCGCCTAATAACGAGCCGAACTCCATAGCAAATGAAATCCAATCTGATGAGAACCACATTTCGTCTTCGGTACTAATATGGTATGGATTATGCGCAATTATTCGTACTTCGTTAAATCCCTTATAAGGGCTGAACTTCACCGTGGCTTTATCAACTGTACTAATCTTGTCTATGCGGCTACCCCTCAATTCAGCAACGACAACACCCAAAAGGGCTTCGTTCTGCGAGTCGGCATAGTCAGCGTAAATCAAATACGTCTGGTCTTGTGGCAGCTTATAATACCCTTTTCGTCTGATGTTACGAAAAAGTATCTGTTTAGCATCAGCCTTTATAGATTTTTCCGCCAAATGCACAAAAACAGGTGTTACGTGAAAACTCAAAATCAGATTTGCAATAGCGACCATAATTGCCAAGGCAAGGCCCGGATAGATCAGGGTCAACAAACTTATCCCGCTTGCCTTGCAGGCATCAAGCTCATTATCGCTTGCAAAGCGGCCGTAAACTAAAGCCCCAGCAAATAAAGCCGCGATCGGCAAGACAAACGTTAGTATTATCGGCAGAAAATAACCCATAAGATGAAGCGCATGACGAGGTCCTAAACCGTAATCCTGTACGGGCAGCAATATACTGCCTAAGCTCAGGATCATTGTCAATGCCAACGCAGCCAGCACAAATACCCTGAAAAGTTCCCGAAATATATATCTATGTAGCGTAAAAATCATCTTTGCCTATCGCCGCACACTATGCGAAGTATATTTAATTAAAAAACAACACGAACGTAATATATCTCAACGCAATACATAATACGATATATGTAAATGGCAAGCAATAAATTGAAGAAGTGCATATATTTTCTACGACCCAAATAACTTTGTAACTTGGCCTAACGGGCTGAGCTTGAATAGACCTTCAAGAACGAGTCCGAGTATATCTGCTTGTTCATCAGCATGTCACTGGTAGCAACCACTTTCATTAAGTCCGCATCAAACACATCGGCAATGGCTGAATCCAAGCCATGTGACATGGCCATAGCAAGAAATATGCGATTTATCATGCTTCTTTCCGTAGCTCCCTGAGAGATATTAGACAGCCCTACCGTCATATGCGGAGCCGGATCAGACAGGAATTTTATTTGGTCCATCGCAGATAAAATATTGCCTGGCTGAACCTGAGCGTTCGGCACTTTTACAGGCAGAACGATTGGGTCTATGAACAACCGCTGTGCGTCAAAACCTTTCTCCATTGCCTTCGATACAATCTCCGCAGCTAAAGCAACGCGGGTGTCTATATCCTGAGGCACGCCGTTTTTGTCCATAGCAAGAGCGATAATGCCGGCTTTTGGCCCGGCCTTCTCGGCCATTTCTATGAACTTGTCGAGTATTTCATCATCATCTTTCTTATTAAGGGGGGTGGAATTAAGAATAAGTCCGTTTTCGGCATTAACAACTTTTAGTCCTGCTGCGATGACATCCAGCTTCTGAGAATCAAGGCATAAAGCTGTTGTGCATTTTTCCTGGATGGTCTCAACCAGCCATTGCATTGTCCCTTCCTGGTCGGCTGCGGCGGTGCCTACATTTATGTCCAGATAGGTGGCACCTGCCTCAGTTTGCTTTTTGGCAAGGTCCTGAATGACCTTCTTATTTTTATCTGCAATGGCCTGCTTGACGTCCTTGAACATTCCGTTAATTCGTTCCGCAATCAATATCATATCAATATCTCCTTTTCGTATATCGCAAATCGTACTCCGTATAAATCCGAATATCGAAATCCGAAACAAAATAAGTGAGCTAAAGTTTGGAGTGCCTAAAGTGCCTAAAATTGAAACTATAACTTTAGCTCACTTTAGGCACTTTACATCTTTCGTGCTTCGAATTTCGTATTTTGGGTTTCATTACTTCCAAATCTCATTGATAAAGTTTTTAACAGTGGTCACCGCCTTTGGATGGCGCATCCGAATTATATCTGCACCGGCCTGCAGCAAACATATAGCAGTGGTAGTCTCCCACATCGGCCCGCGGTCTTTCACGTCACCCCAGCCGGGAGCGTCTGCCAGTTTGGCCTCTTTAGCTCGCCACGATTCATAACCTACATCACAGATAATCGGCATGGCCATAATTTTATCACCAGTAAGGGCAGCCAGCCGTTGGCGTTCTTGAATCGAATATGAATACTCCATTCCGTAACCCAGCGCCCCCGTATCCTGAAACGCTACTATCCTCTCAAGCGGAAAGCCCATATCTGAAGCCAAGATATTGACCTGCTTGCCGATGTTAATATCCAAAGGCGCCTCGCTGATAAGAAAATGACCGTCAGCTAAGGCGATAGCAGTTAATGACTTGTAATTGTCTTCTTTAATGGTCCCGATAAGACACTTTTGGCCTTTTGCAGCGCCGCTGACCTTAGGCATAACCTCGTTATCTTTCTCATCGTTTCCACAGCCCCAAAGTATAAGAGGGACACCAACTGCTTTGAGCACTTGCTCAGTGACTTTGACAGCGTGAGCAGCATCTTTATTCGCTTTGTTGGGATGGATGCCCTCGAACTTGATGCAAATTAACTCGGCCCCAAACTCCTCCACGCACTTTTTAGCCCAGTCGGCGGGATTATCGAGCACATCTTTATAAGGCTCAGCCAAGACGTCGGGCCAATCATTAGGCCTGGTATCAAGAACATCCATAGCAATAACCGGCTTTTCGCTTTTATCATCGACCGAGCCACCATAGGTCACGTTACGCGCACCTCCGATGGTTACTGTTGAGGTCCGTGTACCACCGTCAGCCTTGGTAGCCCCGATAGTGATCTTATTGATTAAGCCAGTAAAACCTTCCGAAACTTCGGGAACTTGCATCTTCAAACCTCCATTCTTTTATACCATCTGCCTTGATCCACATTATAAACGAGTCACGTGATACGAGCGACGAATTTAAGTTTATCCTCGAATATTCTCTTTACTGCCATAAACGCGGGATTGTCTCCTTCAAGGTCAAATATTGATTTTCCCTGCATGGAACCATCAAAGATGGCCTGGTCATAAGGGATATTGCCAAAAGTATCAATATTTTCAATTTCCGATTTTCGATTTTCAATTGTCAATCTACAATCGGCAATCGGCAATTTGTTGTTCCATATAACACCTATTTGCTTTACAGAAATTGGCAGCCGTTCGGCAAGTTCAAAAATCCGCTGGGAAGTGACGACACCTATAGGTGTCGGCTCTGCTACAATGCACAGCAGATCCACATTATTAGTTGTTCGCCGGGATAAATGCTCCATTCCAGCTTCATTATCTACGATGACATATTGATACTGCGAACTTAGCTGGTCCATAAACTTTCGCAGCATATTGTTTACAGCGCAGTAGCAGGCAGGTCCTTCCGGCCTGCCCATCGCAAGTAAATCAAATCCTGCCGCCTCGGTAATCGCCTGCTGGATGCCGTATTCGAATGTCCGCAGCCGATCCATACCGGCATTATTGGCCGGTTTGTTGCGTGCGTCCTCGCGAAGCTCTGCAATAGTTAAATCCGGCTGAACTCCGAGTGTCAAGCCCAGACAAGAGTTGGGGTCAGCGTCCACAGCAAGTATAGCGCCTTTGCTCTGCCGGTCCAGCAGCAACTTTATAATCATAGCAGCCACGGTAGTTTTGCCCGAGCCGCCTTTTCCACTTATAGCTATAGTTGTTGTCATACTCGTAATTTAAGTGACTAAAGTTTGAAGTGCCTAAAGTGACTAAAGTTATTAATTTTAATTTTAGCTCACTTTAGGCACTTTAGCTCACTTTACTCCACTCTACTTCTTTCCAATAGAGGTAAAAATAGCAAGTAATTCACCAAACTCTTGGTAATCACATTTCACTTTCCCCCAGGCAAGCCATTTAAGCTTTACAATGACTTCCAGCCAGTATTGTGTTTCACTGGCTTCACTTTCACAAATCTTAATCTTATTTTTGAAATCTGCTTTACTTCTGGCACGGTTAGCCTCTCGATAATTTGCACCGATAGAGGTTCCAGATTTTGTCATCTGAGTTCTTATTACCCTTGCTTCTGGTGTATTTGGTAAAATGCAACTTAAATGAATTATACGTACGGCAAACTCTCGTGTCCGATTTTCAAGCTCTTTAGCAAATTCTTTATTATTAACTTTAGTCACTTTAGACACTTTAGCTCACTTTAGGCACTCATGTCACACCATGCTTTACGCTTCACACTTCACGCTTTTAACCGACGGAAATAATAATAAGTCAGTATGGGGCAGAAATTTGGCCATCATAAACTCATCCATATATTTCGGATGGCTCATCAAATCAAAGTAGGTCATACTTCCTGCAATCTTTTCGGCAGCTTTGAGAGCTTTTCGACTCAATAGGACCGTTTTTGCCCCTGCAATCGATGTGTTTCCAACAAAGTGAATCTTCTCCGCCGGGACATCCGGCAGCATTCCGATGGTCACTGCCTGGCGTACATTCAGGAAATTTCCGAAACCGCCGGCTAAATAAATCCCGTCAAGGTCCTGCGGTTTTGTCTGGGTGGACTCCATAAGAATCCTGATGGCGGCAAAGACCCCTGCTTTGCTGCGTACCAAATTGTCAATATCCGCCTGTGTGATAACTATTTCATTGTGCTCATTAGCCGCCGGTACTAACTGAAACTGCAAACCCTCGTCACCTTCTGTTAATCTTGCATCTTCGTTGGTTATAAATCGACCGGTTCGGTCCATGATGCCGTTTCTAAATAATTCGGCAAGGGTATCTAAAAGACCCGAGCCACAAATGCCAACTGGATGCGTGTCTGAGATGGTCTTGTATTCGATAGAACCATCATCAAGAATGCTCAATCTCTCAATAGCTCCAGCGCCGGCCCTCATGCCGTGCTTGACACCACTACCTTCAAACGCAGGCCCTGCCGAGCTTGAGGCACAGACCAGCCAGTCACGATTGCCAAGAACTACCTCACCATTCGTTCCGATATCAGCAAAAAGGGAAATGCCTTTCTTGGTAAAAATTCGCGTAGTTAAAACTCCTGCTACAATGTCACTGCCAACATAAGCAGCGACACTGGGCAGACAGTATAATAAACCTCGTTTATTGATTTGGATTCCAGCCTCCGCGGCTCGGATTGGCGGCACAAAACCGGCTGATGCAACATACGGCTCTCTGCGGATTCGCGTCGGGTCAAGATTCAGCAAAAAATGCACCATCGCTGTATTGCCGGCACATATTACTGTGGTTATTTCCTGTAAATCAATTCTCTGCCTCGCTGCCAGTGTCACAATCAAATCGTTCACATCGTGGACGATACGATTCTGCATTTCATCAAAAGCGTCATTTTCTTCTGCATAGATGATTCGGCGAATGTAGTCTTCACCGAAGTTTATCTGGCTGTTATATGTGGCCTCGGAATCTATTGTCACAGCTTTTGTCAGATCAACTAAATGGGCCACTACCGTGGTTGTGCCCAGGTCGACGGCCACTGCAAAGTTTCTTCCGCTGTGGTTGCCTGCTTCAATTTCTATAACCTCTGTAGTCTGGTCTCGGCGACCTATGGTTACGGTAGCCTTATATTCACAGCCGGTCAATAACCGGGATAGTTTTTGAAGGATACGGAAACCGGTTTGCATTATAGGAGCATCGATTTGCTCTCGGATAGCCAAATACAGGCGCTCATGGTCAGCCGTATGGTCGTGCACAGTTGGTGGGGACATCTCAATGAAAATCTTTTGAACCAAAGGGTCAAACTCAAATACTCCTGCTCGCACTTCACCAGCAAGCTCACTAAATCTGTGAGCAGTGGCATCCATAAGGATTTGGCAAGTTTGAAGAGTATGAGACTTTGGAACAGTTACGGTTACATCGGAAAGGGCTGTGGTCTGACAGGCTAAAACAATATTCTGCCTTATTTCATCCGGAGTAAGTAAGGCCGTGGGTCTGCTTTGAACTTGTTCGATATGGTCTACAATCACTTTGCATTTGCCGCAGTATCCATCTCCGCCGCAAATGCTGCTTAAATAAATACCTGCTTTATGTGCCGCCTCAAGCAGACTTGTTCCACATTGAACCTCGGTCTTCAAGCCGCTTGGCTCAAATCGAACAATACACTTTTTCTTTTTGCTATCTTGCATTCTCGTCGTCGAAGTTCATAAAGTTTGGAGTGACTAAAGTGCCTAAAGTTATGGATTATTATTTTACTTTAGTTCACTTTAGGCACTTTAGCTCACTTTAGGCACTTTTATTTCCACACCTCCTGCATGTACTTAGGTATCATGGAGCTTTCTCTGGGTCCTACTAAAACATCCCAATTTGTAGCTTCCTCAAGCTTGCCGCTCATTACGGCTACATAGCCGGGGATTATCAGTTTTCGGTGTTTGACTAACTTTTCAACGTTATTCTTGGCCATAGCGTCAGCCACGGTCTTTTCGTTGAGCTTATCTCCTGAATAGGCTGTCAGCACACTTGTACCTTCGGTATCCACCACCAGGATATAACTCGGCACTCTGCTGGCTTCAACATCCGATTCCACGGTGTAATAAGTCAGGGAGAAGTTCGTGGTAAACATAAGCGGCGACTTCTCATCAGGCTCGCCGATAGCATATATCTTCGGCTCTACCTGGACAGGTTTTTGCGGATCGGTAAAGATATTCATTACACAGGTGAGCATCGCCAAGATAGCGTATGGCTCGACTGTATCAACTACCACGATGCCTGAATACTTACAAATCAGACTCGTCGCAGCGGCTAACTGCTGACCAACGTCACCACCCTGCACAAACGATATAGCAGGATAGCCTAATGGTCTAAATACCTTTTTCAGGGACAGCGCTCGCATTCTGGTGAAAGTATATAACTTATCCCGCAAGCCCGAAGTATCCGGACAAAGCACAATATCTTCAACACCCTGTGCTTTAATCTTTTCACTCAGCTCAGAAAGAGCCTCGATAGATTCAGCTTTTGCGACAAGGGGACAATTATTTTCTTTGGCTATTTTTGCCATTTTCTCTGCTGAATCCACCGTTGCCGAGGCAAGCAGCGGCACCATATCTTTGACTTGTTTGACCGCTTCAGCCATTGCTTCAGGCGACTCCGTCACCAGGATAGGAGCAAGATTGCTGCTATCTTTGACCGCTGCAGCAGCTTGCGCAAATGCGGCAGCCTTGCCGCTTTCGTTGACTACTGCTATGGCTTTAACGCCGATTTTTGTCCCTATCCGCTCAAATTGCAGTGAATTTATGGCCTCTATGCGTTTTTTTAAGTCCTGCCCAGTGAGTTTATCCGAGACGGTAACAGCCAGAACAGTAGGATTATGAAATTTTTCTTCGTGCCGAAACAACACTGTCTCTTGGCCGACCTGCACCTGGTTATCCCCACTGCTTGCCCCTGCGTCTCCCGACGCAAGTCGGGGCAGCGGGCCGAATACTACTTTGCGCATTGGCGGTGCGGCGGCCTCTGCCAGTTTCTGTCGAGCCTCTTGCGAAACATCGGGACAATCATCCAACTTGGCACGCTTTTGGGCGAGTGCCATAGCAAAAGCTAAACAAGTCGGCATACCACATTTCTTACAATTAGTTTTAGGCAATAACTTAAAAATATCCAATCCTGTCAGAGCCATAAAAACTTCCTTTCTCGTATTGCGTATTGCGTATGTCGTATTGCGTTAATCCTTTACGCATAACGCAATACGCACAACGCACGACGAATTAGAACATTGGTTCCATTGTCGTCGCAGGGTGGCCGACTTTAGAAATAAACTCAAGGACTTCTTCCTCGGTAGTGGCGGTCTTTTCATCCGCAATCTTGTCCAAGAAATCCTGGCTGCCAAGGCCGAATTCTTCAGCTCTTTTGATGAAGGTATCTTTGATTTCCTCTTTGAGCATAGTTGGCATCCATACGATGCGCTTGATTCCGCCTTCGGCAGCAATGAACTTCCTTGAGCTAATGTAGTGCTTTGAATGTCCAATGAAGCCCGGGGTTTGCTGCCCTCCGCCGACCGTGCCGGCAAGCGTTGAAAACTTCATCCCGCAGGGCGTCATTTCTGCAAACTCGCGATTGGCAATCATTATACCACCTGTAGACGGCAACACCGCAGAGATACACTCGAAGCAGCCGCAGGACGTCATCGGATCGGTTATCATACTATACTGGCTCATCCGCAGGACGTTGCCGTGGCTGGTCTGGATGACAAATGCGTTTACCTTGTCCCACTGACCAATGGTCGGCTCGATGCACTTACCTTTCGGTATGGGCTGATTTGGCCCGGTTGGAATTATCTCGTATGCGGCCCGGCAGTCAAGCCAGCTATAAGCACCGCACAAACCAGGTCTTTCCGGTGAAACTACACAGACGTGGTTCGGAGCAAAACTCTGGCATAGCGTGCACGAATAAAATGTCTCCACATCTTCATCGGTCATGCCCGCAATACGTTTATCGCGCTCGCCGAATACCTTGCGGGCCAATTCACGAAGCTCTACGACCTTTTGCTCGTCGGTGAATATCTTAACCTGTACCTTGTCCATAATATTCGAATACTGCCCATGGAACATTGCGTGCAGAAGCTTACCAATATGTTTAAGTTTGAATCCTGCCTTGAAAGCATCTTTGCTGATTCGCACCCAACTAATATCTCTCTGACCCATATGCCACAGTCCCTGTGCCTCGTTCATAAAGGTATGAACCTGCCGTTCCAGCACCGGCTCGAAATCCGGCTGCATTTTTCTGCCGGCCACTTCAACTACGATCCCCAGTGGTAACCTTCCGCCTTCTTTAACCTTATCTACATCCGGCCCTTTTACCTCCACTTTGCCGTCTTCAACATCGGCGAGCTCGGCCATCCGAAGCCATTCAAAAGACGGCGTTCTCTGGCCGCCAAACTCGCAGTACATCTCTTCTTTGCGAATTCGCTCACCTTCAAATGCAGGACTATGCGCCACGGGAATATCTATTTCCGCGACTTTTATCTTCAGGCCGCGAACTTCAATTGCCTTTTCCACAATCTGGTCGTGAGGAATGTTTGAGACTACATGCTCGTATGTACATACACCCGTTGGTAGAATCTGCGGGATATCAGAATCAGCAATAGTAGGGAATCCGTAGTTAATTGCTCCGGCAGCGTTAGCGTACCATTCATCGCTGACTTCACCCAGAGCCATAACAAAGGCGAAGATTCTGTTTTTATTGTACAACAGGTTACGTCGGAAGTCACCGGGTTGAACGCCACCGAAGCTAAGTGCCGCTCGGCTGGCAAAACCAAGCGCATAAATTGCTGAAGTAATGTCCTTGCCAAAAGGCACTAAGCGGGTTTCCCATCCCAACTGCACACCACCCTCAATCAACTGATCAGCGAAAGTAGTGCCGTTATGGTGCGCGCACATAAAAACATACAGACAGCGCTGCTGGAGTTTACGGGCGATATCGACCGCCGTCTGGACATCAGGTGCGGCTCCGACTATTGCTGCAAATCCCGGTGCGGTGCCATCAACAAATTGTATGCCTCGCTCACGCAGGATGACATCGTCTGCTGCACCCAGCCAAATGCCGTTTACCGGATTAGGCCCTATCAGGTATTTGCACCCTTCGATAACTTCTTCCGCAAACAGTGTCGCCATGCCTGCATCAAGGGCCTGGCCCAGATAAGGCAGCCACAGCTCGTCATCGACCAGTGGCGGCAGCATATCTTTAACTTCCTGCATCACATCTTCAAAATCCGACAGCTTCTCAACTGCTCGACCAGTCATTGAATAAATAATCGGCATATAATAACCGGTGTTCGGAAACTCAACGCGGCAGTCCTTACCTTTTTCTTTGATAGCCCGCGCTAAGATGTCCTCAGCCTGCCCGGCTATTCTTTGAGCACCACGTATTACCGCTGAAGCTATCAATTTTGACATACAATAACCTGCCTTTCATTTGAGTTGGTTAGCTAATTTGAATATCATTTACTAATCCTCTAATTCGCTAATTCTCTAATCAACTCATTCTATTGCTAACGCTCTTCGATCTTCCATGTCATAGAGCTTCCGTTCTTTCTCTACGTTTATTCCCAGAGCATCGCGTTTGCTCTCGATATGCTCAATCATCAGATGCGCGGCCTTGATTGGGTCCCGCTCAAAGGCCCATTTGCCGCCTACATCCTTTTCAATTTCGTCGGTCAAATAACGCGTTAAATTCGGAGCACCAAGAACAGGTAGTGGCTCAGCTATAACTGTAAAGACACCTGAAGCAACAAAATACATCCCGATTGAAACAGCCTTTTCGCTCATCCACTCTGGTGCGGCACCAGCAACCGGCAAATCTGAAATATCTTCACCAAGCCCACCTTCAGCAACCACGTTCGACAGAATCGTTAAAATCCTGCTGTTATCCACGCAAGAACCAACGTGTAGTACCGGCGGTATGCCCACAGTCTCGCAGACTTCAAGCAGCCCTTTACCGCAATATTTTGCTGCCGCCTCCGGCCTCATAAGGCCCGCTTTACCCGCTGCGACCGCGCTACAACCGGTGCTTACTACTAAAACATCATTCTTGAGCAGCTCTTTTATCAATGTCAAATGGCCGTAATCGTGTACCTGCTTGGGATTATTACACCCAACAACACCGGCAGCACCGCGAATCCGTCCGTTAATAACATTGTCATTTAGGGGGCGATAGCTGGCGCGAAATCGGCCACCAAGATGGTAAAAGATGTTCTCCGCTGTAAAGCCGGCAATCCCTCGTTCCTTTTCCTTCGGAATCTTAGCCTTGCCTTTTCTGTTTGGAAAATTCTCAATGGCGATTTTGATAATTTGCCGCGCAATCTCCGCTGCCCTGTCCTCATGGAATTCAATATGCTCTGCTCCTGCTATTTTGCACTTAGGCGAAGTAGTAATCAGCTTGGTATGGAAGCAGCCGGACAGTGAACCCAGCGCAGGCATAATGCACTGTACATCCACCAGCATAACCTCCACCACGCCGGTCATAACCGCTAACTCCTGCTGCAGGAAATTGCCGGCAACCGGTATCCCGTGACGCATCAGTATCTCATTAGCTGTGCAGCATATACCGGCAAGATTAATACCGTCGGCACCTTTTTCCTTGGCCATTTTCACCATTTCAGGTTCCTGCGAGACCGCTACGACTATATCCGACAAAGTCGGTTCGTGGCCGTGCACAATGATATTGACCTTCTTGGCTTCGAGAACGCCGAGATTGGCCCCAAACCGGATGGGCCAGGGACTGCCAAACAGGATATCCGAAAGCTCCGTGGCGATAAGCGAGCCGCCCCATCCGTCGGACAAAGACGCTCGAATACCCTGCTTCATGAGATTTTTGTAATCTGAACCTACACCTATATGTGTCCGGTGCATAATCTCAACAATTTCACGGTCCACCGCACGAGGCGTTACGCCAAACTGCTCCCAGACTTTCTGCCTGGCCGGTGGCGCATAAGCCGCGGCGCCAACGAGTGTTCCGTCCGACTTTCCGAATTCAGCCAGCACGGCGTCAGCCAGGTCGCTTCCGATTTCTTTCGTATCCCTGCCTTCAACAGCGATTCCGAATCTGGCCGCGACTTCTCTCAACTTCAGCTCATCCTTGATCGTATAATCGCAATTTTCGCTCTCAATCGCCATTTTGAACGTATGCGCGATGTCCCTGCCGTGATCGGAATGCGCAGCGGCTCCCGCGGCAATCATCCGCAGCAGGTTCCTAGCCGCAATAGTATCAGCGGTGGCGCCACACACACCTGCCTGCGGACCTTCCTCAAATGGGTCAATTCGGCAGGGGCCCATTGAACAATTTCTGCAGCATATCCCAAGCTTGCCGAAACCGCATTGAGGTTCTTGTTTCTCAAGTCTATCCCAGGCACTTTCGAATCCATTATCTGCTATATGTTTCATCATTTGCTGGGATGCTTTGTCGTTACTACGTTTTTTCGGGTCCATAAACAACACCTCGAAAATAAAATTAAATATTAAAATGCAAAATTTCTTTGCTCTGTTTGGATATTGATTTTTAATCTTTCAAAGGAACTATTGCAGTCTTAATCCGTATAGCAGTCTGTGACCGCCTGCATTTCGGACAAAGCTGCAAAAGCTCACGTAATTCTTCCCAATTAGCCTTTCCCTTGCTCAGCACTTGTTCGCTAACCTGTGTACTAACAATGGGCGTTCCACATTCCTGACAGACAAGCAGTTTTACACGCGACTTAAACGGCGATATCTCTACTTCCTGCGTATCCTGATGAATCCTTATTTTTATGGTCCCCACTGGACAAACTGCGGCACACGCTCCACAGCCGATGCAATCTTCTGAGGGCTGTCTAAACGGTGCTGCTACTGTCCGTTCCACTCCACGTCCGGCAAAACTAATTGCCGACCGCCCAATTATCTGCTCACATACGTGAACGCATAATCCACATAAAATGCAATTTCGCTGACTCTCTGTGACCGTTGGGTAATGCGTTTTCATAACACCCATACGCTCGGCTAAAGCCTTTAGCTCCTGGCTGTCCGGCGCCCTTGCGAGCAAAAGCTCCATTACACCCTGCCGGGCCTGTTTGGCCCGGTCGCTTTCAACATACACGACAATATCCCGGCGTACCGGATAATTACAGGCTGTCACTAATTGCCTCCATTCACCGCGGTCAAGCTCCACCATGCAGAGCCTACACGATGCATCGCACGAAATAGCCTCGTGGTAACAAAGCGTAGGTATCCAGATGCCCGCCTTTTTAGCAGCGTCGAGAATCGTCGCGTCTTTTTCAACCTCAACCTTACATCCGTCTATAGTTACTATAGGCACCGATGACCTTTCATTAGTTAAAGTGACCTAAAGTGCCTAAAGTGAGCTAAAGTTAAAATCCATAATTTTAGGCACTTTAGGCACTTAAAACTTTAGGCATTTCCACTTGACCTTTCTTAAACCTTTAATACTGCGGTGAAGGGACATTTTTCCCAACAGATACCACAGAGCGTACACTTGTCCTGGTCAATAACATGCGGAACCTTCTTTTCGCCGGTAATCGCGTCTGCCGGGCAGCTCTTCAGACAAATACCACAGGCCTTGCAGGCCTCCGGATCAATCTCGTAACGGAACAAGCCTCGACATTCTTTTGCCGGGCAGCGCTTATCTAAAATATGCGCATCGTATTCATCACGGAAATAGCGTATTGTTGACATAACAGGATTTGCGGCTGTTTTACCCAGAGCACACAATGCCGTTCCTTCCAAAAGCACCGCCAGATTTCCAAGCTCTTCAACATCGCCAACCTCGCCCTGGCCTTTGGTTATGCGATCAAGAATGTACATCATCTGGGCCAAGGCCTCCCGGCAGGTAGTACATTTACCGCAGGATTCATTCTGGAGAAAATTGGTAAAGTACTTCGCGACGTTGACCATGCAGGTATCCTCGTCCATTACTATCATCCCGCCGGAGCCCATCATGGAACCAAGCTTTGTCAGCTCGTCAAAGTCCACGCGTGCATCGAGGTGCTCAGCAGGTATGCAGCCACCGGATGGGCCTCCAGTCTGCACTGCCTTAAACCGTTTGCCGTCTGGCACGCCACCACCAATTTCGTCAATAATACGTCTAAGTGATATCCCCATAGGAACCTCGACAAGGCCGCTATTTCTTATCTTTCCGACCAGGCTGAACACCTTGGTTCCTTTGGACTTTTCCGTCCCGATACCGGCAAACCATTTGCCGCCTCGGTTTATGATATGGGGAACATTGGCCCACGTTTCTACGTTGTTCAGGTTGGTAGGCTTTTCCCAAAGCCCGCTTTCCACAGTATGGACATATTTAGCCCTGGGTTCACCGGGACGGCCTTCCAGTGATGCCATCAGCGCGGTGGACTCACCGCAGACAAACGCCCCGCCACCGCGGTTAATCCGGATATTAAAAGAAAACGAAGTACCCAGAATGTTCTCTCCGAGAAGCCCTAATTCCCTGGCTTGCTCAATCGCCTCTTTCAGGCGTTCCACCGAAAGCGGATATTCATTTCGGACGTAGATGTACCCCTGCTCCGACCCGATGGCGTATGCCCCGATGAGTATGCCCTCTATAACAGAATGAGGATTTCCTTCCATTATCGCACGGTCCATGAAAGCCCCGGGGTCACCCTCATCGCCATTGCAGATAACATACTTTGGCGAAGCCTCAGCCTGGCGGCAGGAGCGCCATTTTCGTGCGGTTGGAAATCCCCCACCACCACGGCCCCTCAATCCGGCTATTTCCACTTCCGAAATAACTTCTTCGGGCGTCATCAAAGATAAAACCTTTGCAAGAGCACTATATCCTCCCTGCGCTATGTAGTCAGTGATTTTAGTTGGATCGATTAAGCCGTTGTGGGCTAATGCAATACGCTGCTGGACCTTGTAGAAAGGTATTTCATCCACAGTATCTGCCTTCTGGCCTGTCGAAGGATTTTGGTAAAGAAGGCGATCGACCAGCCGCCCGCCTAATATTGTTTCTCTAAAGATCTCAGCGACATCAGGCTCTTCAACCCGCTGATAGAAAATGTCACCAGGCTGGACGAGAACAATTGGACCATACTCACACAGTCCGTGACAGCCAACGCCTTTGGCCTGGATTTCCACATCCGCACCAGCATTCTTCACAGCCATGCAGAAAAGCTCGTATAACCTGACCGCTCCTTTCACCGCACAGCCTGGGCCAGTACAGACATGTACTGACTTTGCTGAGGCGGGACGCAAGCTCAGCAGCTCCTCTGGCATACGCTCCAGCTCAGCTATGCTGCCAAGACGGCTGTGGCCAAGTAATGTCATATTTCACTCCTTCTCAACAGTTGTCTTATCCTTTGCAAGTCCATAAAGAATTTCGAGAGCCGCTGCTGGAGTGACACCGTCATAGTATTTGCCATCTACCAACATTACCGGCGCTACTGCGCAAGCTCCTATACAATTAACAGCCTGGAATGTAAACAGGCGGTCACGAGTTGTGCCGCCCGGCTCAACCCGGAATTCCTTGCAGATAGCCTCAGAGATAGCCCCAGCACCTTTGAGAAAACAGACCGTACCCATGCACAGCGTCACATCGTGAGCACCTTTCGGCGCGAGTCGAAACGACGCATAGAATGTCGCTACAGCAAACAGACGACTTAGCGGCACCTCAAGCTGCTTAGCCAGAGAGCGCAGATGGTCCGGCGGAAGATAGCCACATTCAGACTGCAGGTCCTGCATCATGGGTATGAGCATCCCGGCATCCCCATCGTAGCGGCTGATTATTTGTTCTATAAGCTTATCTTCATCTGCCATAAAACTAAATTAAATATCAAAAATAAAAAATCAAAATTGTGGAATCCCGACAAGTCGGGATGACTTCTTTAACTTTGCATTTTGCATTTTAATCTTTAATCTTCTTCTAAACTGTCTCAATAGTCACTTCCTTACCTCTATCGCGAAGCTCATCGGCAATTTCCCGCACTACAGCCA
>CAZRMQ010000004.1:0-3798 GCA_964601185.1 uncultured Pirellulales bacterium | reverse complement strand
GTCACTTCCTTACCTCTATCGCGAAGCTCATCGGCAATTTCCCGCACTACAGCCAGCTTCATACCCAGTTGTCGAGGCAGGTCCGGATTTTGATGGGCAGGATTAACGCTCAGGCCCACAATGAAATGAATATGATCAACATCCAAACACATGCGGACTAACGCTGAGGCACCATCTGTATTGAACTTTACTTTTTCCTTGTCGGCACCCGACTGGAGCAGATCATTAGTCCTGGTAAGAGTAAGAATTCCCTCAGTTGTCAGATCAATACCTTCCATTCTGGCCAATGGAGGAACATCAGGTTTCATCGTAGCAAGGTCAACCTCCAGTAAGTTACCGCATAAATAACGGGCAACAATTTTTGCAGTAGTTCCTCCACAAACCGCCAAAAGGCCAGGATGTTGTTTGAACATGGTAACCACTGCCTCGTCGGTGTTCCTATCTGCAGGAGGCCCCGTCAAGATAGTGGCCACGAGCTTGTGGCGGGCTTTTATTACTGCTATGCTGACATCATCCCCCGGCTCGTTACAATATAAATCCTCAACAGCCTGGCCCAATTTTTCGGCAAGCTCCTGTGCAGAAAGATCCGGATGACTGTGTTCTTCGAGAAACCGGGCTATTTTGTCCAAGCCCCATCCAAGAGGGTAGCGGCCCCCTATGCCGGCATTTACCACACCATCAGAAACAAAAATAATCCAGTCGCCTATTTTAAGTTGTAATTCTGATTCGCGAATTGTCTTTCCCTCGACCTGCCGCTCCTCGAAGGGCACAGGTACGGATTTTCGCTGCCGTAAAAGGATAGCCAGCGGCGTGTCAAACTCCACTACTCGCGCCCGTCCATCGCGGAAAAACTGTCCAATCGCAAATGTACTATATGCAAGCTTTCGGACGTCACATACCGGCAATGTTTTACCCAACGTCTCTACAACTTCGCTTAGCGGCAGCTCGTTCTCCATCAGGTGCATAACAATCCGTGTAGTCAGGATAGACAGAATATTGGCCTTAACTCCGCTTCCCAACCCATCAGCAAGGGCAAGCGTGACATAATCTGCGTGACGGGCAACTGCCACATTGTCACCGCAAAGCTCTTCACCATGTTTCTGGAGCTGTTTTGTGCCCCACTCGTAAAATAACTTCATTACTATTCTTCTTCCTGATAGAGGGATATAAGTTTCATAAGAAGCACTTTAGTCTCCGCTGTTGTCTCACCCAGAAGCCTTGCTATTTCCTGTGCCGTCTGCATTTGTCGTGAGATTACCTCCTGTGCGCGTTTGAGGGTCTGCGCCTTCAGATCAAGAAAATCCTTTCTGGCCTTTTCTTCTTCTGATATATCAATGAAGATGCCGCAGTAAAGGTCCTCGCCCTCGATAGGGAAAATACCCACTCGGAAACTGACCTCATGCTCAGGGATACGTTCTTTGACCAACAGCCTTCCACCCGCGGCGATGGCACGCTCGAAACAGTCAGAGTGTACAAACTCTTTGGCCGGTCGGCCCATAAGCTTGTCGTCGGTACAGCGAAACATTGTGCGAAAAGCTGGATTAACAAAACGTATACACGTTTCTTTATCCACCAGGAGAACTCCGTTTGGAGTGTGCTGTAATATGGCGCTAGTGTGCGCTCCACCGGTAGCGGGTTTGGGAAGCTCCATAGCAAATTTCCTCTGAAAAAACCCCACGTAAAACGTGGGGCTAAATATTTAACTCCCAGTTTCACTTAGGATTCTCTTTACGCAATTTATTGCGGCGTTTTTGTTAAAAAAGGACCATCAGGTGCTTCTTCCTTTAGAAGCTCCATAATTTTTTTTTGGAATACTTCTGTGCCTTCCTCTACATTAGGGCTGGTTAAAATCTCTTCGTTGATCTTCCAATTGATACCCTCACCGCATCGCTCCATACAAAAAGAACCTTTCAACTCTACTTTATCCCCAAGATTCTCTCTGGACAGAAAATCATGGAAACTGTTTATTAAATCACGTGCACCCTTGATGTGGCACGAGCTGCCAACACATACAGTTACAGTAATCATCTTAATGTTCTCTTATCGCTTCTTTCTTTTTCTACCTTGCTCAGATGATGTCACCAGCTCCTCGGCAGCTCGCTTTCGCCTGCCTGTCGCCAGGTCTTTTTCATCGACTAAAACAATCGCCTTGGTAGGACAAGCTTCAACACAGGCTGGTTCTTCACCCATCTTGGCTCGCTCAAAGCAGAGGTCACACTTGATCATAACCTTACCGTCATTGGAAACATCGATAACACCGAAGGGACAAACCATAAGGCAATACTTGCAGCCGATACACTTTTCCTGATCAATCAATATCGGCCCATCAGCGTGAATTCTATGTATCGCAGCTGTCGGACAGATCGCAATACATGGTGCATCCTCGCAATGCCTGCACTGCATGGGTACTGAGTTTTCACCCACTGCCTCTACTGTCACTCTTTTCCGGGGTTTTGACGCCTCCGTTATTGCTTTTTCTATAACCTTTGACTCAGAATGTGCCACCGCACATGCTATTTCGCAACTTTTACACGCCAAACATTTCTCGACGATCACCATTATGGCTTTACCCATATTATTCTCCATAGAACAAATCCCACCTTTTAGGCGGGATCTTTAGTCGCTATGCTCACTGAAATCAAATCAATTAGAGCACCCTTTACTTCCCTTAATTGCTGCATAAATTCTTCACCAGCTTTAATCACCGGAGTACGCTTGAGATCTGCTTGCTGCACAGATCGGCTATATGAGACAGTTCCCAGCAGAGTAATATTCTTCAGTTGAGATTTTATTATCTCGATTTCAGCGGCATCAGTAATTTTATTGCCGACGGCTGCAACGTTTTTAATCCCTAAATCAACGGCCATTTTTGCCATATTATTAGCTGTTTCTATACTTCTACCGCCTGGTTCAACCACTACTACCAGCGCATCTATACCCTGAACGCTTGCCCTGCCTAAGAATTCAACGCCAGCAGCCAAATCAATTAAAACCAGCTCCTGCCGCTGTAGTATCGTATATGTAAGCAATGCTTTCAAAAACGCTCCTTCAGGGCAGGCACAACCGCCGCCGCCTTGGGTAATAGCTCCTAAGACCAGCAGTTTTAATCCATTAACATTAAGCCAGTGCTTGTCAGGCAAATCGCTGACTTTAGGATTCAATCTGAAATATGTCCCTACAGCATCCCTGCCGGTACCGGTTCGCTCCGCGATCAAATCTTTCATCTTGATAAGCGGGATAGGATTCTGCTCGGAAGGAATGCCAAAAGCCGATGCAAGATTAGCATTTGGATCAGCATCAATAGCCAGAACATCAAATCCACTTTCAGCAAATAGCTGCGATAATCCAGCGCAAAACGTGGTCTTGCCTACACCCCCTTTACCGCCTATAGCTATTTTGAGCCCCAGCATTATAGATATAGTAACAGCTTACTATCTTAGCCGTATAAAGTCCCTAAATTAAACACGATAGAATCAAGCAAACTTGCAGACGTATTATCTTAATGTTTTTACTTAACACCGTCAACAAATACTCTATAAATTTTGTTTTTTATTGACCAGCCTAAAACCTTTATACGCAAACTTATAAGACAAGTTCGCGAACGTAGAAGTTATATTATCTACTCTGTAATCTTTACTAATGCATCAACAGTCAGACTAACAGCCGCTAACAAGGCATCCAACGGTAGTTGGGCAGCGGCAGTTTGGTCAAATAGTACTGATGCTCGTGGTTCAAACTCTTCATCGCCCTTCCAAATAACCACAGTTAGTGGTATGCGAGGCAATACAAAAAGCTGAA
>CAZRMQ010000003.1:0-56791 GCA_964601185.1 uncultured Pirellulales bacterium | reverse complement strand
TATGGGGCCAACGTCCAGAAAGGCAAGCACAACTTCATCTTCATAAATCTTTACAACAGGAACCTGGCCAGCTGCAATCTTACAAAAGATACAATCGCTTATCCTCGCCACTCTGGCCTCTTATAACAATATGTCATCGTCAATAGTTCTGGTCAAGCCTGCTCTGTTTCGACAGCTTGGTGAGCTTATGAAACTTATTTTTCTTTGGTTTGTGCAGCCCTACTGGCCTTTTTGCGAGCGCCTTTTTTAGCAGCGCTTTTGCCTTCTTTTCGAGAACTTTCATCCGAGCTTATCAATTGCAGCAGGACAAGCTGGCTATTATCACCTAATCTTCTCAAAGATAAACGGATAATCCTTGTATAACCACCTGGTCTATCAAGGTATCGAGGGCCAATGTCACTGAACAGCTTTCCGATTATAGTGCCTTTAGTAACTGCAATACCATCTTCGTAATCTATAATGTCACGATCACCAAGTAAGGCAATCGCCCGTCGTCTGGCAGATAATGTGCCTTGCCGAGCTAAGGTGATCATCTTCTCAGCAAAGGCTTGTACTTCTTTGGCCTTTGCGATAGTAGTCGAAATTGTTTCGTGCTCGATGAGCGAAGCAACTAAATTTCGTCTCAGGGCCAGTCTGTGCTCACTTGTTCGACTTAAATGACGCCCAGCTACTCTATGACGCATTTACTTATACTCCTCACTTAAGGTAATTTCATTCCCAGAGACAGGCCTATATCGGCAATCTTCCTCTTGATTTCACGCAGCGATGTTTTGCCGAAGCTGCGGATCTTCAGCAGATCCGCATCTGTCATTTGCACTAATTGGCCGACCATTTCGACTTTCATCGACTCAAGACAATTGCTTGCTCTGACTGAGAGTTCCAGTTCCTGAATGGGAATGCTCAATTTCTTGGCTAATTCCTCATCCATTCTATCTTCTTCTGCTTCTTCGGTTACAGGAGCAGCGACAACCTGCTCTCCAATCTCAAAATACTGGACAAGCGGATTGATGTGCTTTCGCAAAATCTTGGCAGCCTCAACCAGTGCCATTTCAGGTGTGATCGTTCCGTTGGTCCATATCTCTAAAATCAGTTTATCATAATTCGTCCTTTGACCCACACGAGTATTTTCGGTTGTATAGCGAACTCTGGTAACTGGTGAATATATAGCGTCAATAAGAATCCTGCCGATTTCCTGGTCAAATCTGTCGGCATCTGCAATTCGTTCAGAGGCCGGTACATAACCTCTGCCAGTTTCTACCAACATTTCCATTTCAAAATTTATGTTTTCGGTCAGAGTAATTAACACCAAATCTTTGTTTATGATTTCTATCGCTGGATCAGCAACGATGTCGGCTGCTCTTACAACTCCGGCTTTTTTGGCGGAAACCTTCATTGTCTTCGGGCCTTGATCCTTGAGACGAATTACAAGGTTTTTGATGTTTAAAACTATATCCGTAGTATCCTCCATCACTCCACTTATCGAGGTGAACTCATGATCGACGCCTGCTATCTTTACAGATGTTACGGTACTGCCCTCCAGCGAAGAAAGCAATACTCGTCTTAGGCTGTTACCGATGGTCGTACCGAAGCCTCGCTCGAATGGCTCAATAAAGAACCGGCTATACTTATCGGTTGATACCGTCGTGTCCCGTTCCACACGCGTCGGCAATTCTAAACCACGCCATGTAACTCGCATATCGGCCTCCGATCAAAATACAAATATCAACATTGTTAGCCTGTGGCCTTACGGCCCAACCATATTTTTTCTCCGCCGCTGTCCGCTGCAGACAGAAGACAGATTCGTAACTCAACCAAGCTCACCAAGACCAGAAATCTACAGGCTGCTATCTCGAACATAACTCAACAACCAACTGCTCCTCAATAGGAATCTGAACATCAGCACGGCCGGGCAATGCAACAACCGTAGCCTCGGGTTTTTCACGGTTTAATTGCAGCCAGCTCTGTGTGGTGAAATTCGTGTTGCTCTCTAACTGCTGTTTTACTTTCTTGGTGCTCTTTTCGGAATCTTTCAGGGTTATCTTGTCACCGATTTTTATAGTATAATCACTCACATCGGTCTTTCGACCGTTTACATAAACATGACCGTGAGAAATCAACTGTCTGGCTGCTTTACGGGACGGTGCAAAATTTAACTTATATACTACGTTATCCAGCCGGCTTTCCAATAATTGCAGCAAGTTCTCGCCGGTATTGCCTTTTAGCCGCTCAGCTCTATGAAAATATATCATAAACTGTCGCTCCAAAAGGCCGTAGTATCTCTTTACCTTTTGTTTCTCACGCAGCCGTACGCCGTATTCACTCGTCCTCGTTCTGTGCCAACGGTGCATGCCGGGCGCCAAATTACGCTGTCTTCTCTCGACTTGACATTTAGCCGTCTCGCATTTGACTCCCTTAAGGAAGAGCTTCATACCTTCACGACGGCACAATCTACAAGATGGACCAAGATAAAGTCCCATTTTTCTATTCATCTCCAAAAAGTTTTCAGCGGATTTTTTACACTCGTCTTCGTTTCGGCGGCCTACAGCCGTTATGCGGCAAAGGCGTAACATCTTCTATTGAGGTTATACGTAATCCTGCCTGCTGCATAGCTGAGATAGCTGATTCACGCCCTGCACCGGGCCCTTTGACTTTAATCTCAACCTCGCGCACACCATTACGCATAGCAGTATTAGCACAGCTCTGTGCAGCTTGCTGAGCGGCAAAAGGTGTGCTCTTGCGAGAGCCCTTGAAGCCGACACAACCCGCTGATCTCGAACAGATTGTATCTCCTTCTAAATCCGTAACAGTAATCAACGTATTATTGAAGGTCGCTTTAATACATACAATAGCACGGACAACGTTTTTTCTGACCTTTCTTTTTGTACTCTTTGCCATTATTTTCCCCGTATTGTATTGACTGAGCTGCTAACGTTTCTCTTTCACACCCTTCTTGCCTGCGACTGTCTTTCTTGGCCCCTTGCGAGTGCGTGCGTTACTTTGAGTGTGCTGACCACGAACTGGCAGACCTCTGCGGTGCCGAATACCCCTGTAACAATTTATATCACGCAACCGAGCTATATTCTGAGCAACCTGTCTGCGAAGCTGACCCCCTACCACATAATTGCGATCGATAATCTGAGTTATTCGGCTTAATTCATCTTCACTTAGCTTGCCTGCTTTTGTGTTTTTCTCAATCCCAGCCTCTTTTAAGATCTGTTCCGAGGTATATTTACCTATACCGGCGATATAGGTCAATGAAACCCATATAACCTTTTCATTAGGAATATCAACACCAACTACACGCGGCATATCAGCACCTTCTTATAAGTCCTTAATTCAAAGTCTATAGTCTGCAAACCTGCTGCAATTAACTGTAAACACAGCTAACCCTGACGCTGTTTATGTCGTGGGTTCGTACAAATCACACGCACAACGCCTTTGCGGCGAACAACCTTGCAATTCTCACATATACGCCTTACCGAGCTTCTAACCTTCATCTTTTATACCTGAACTTCCTAATGCCGGAGAATTATTCGTCCCCGATTCAAATCATACGGTGACATTTCAACTGTCACGGTATCACCCGGAAGAATTCGAATAAAATTCATACGCATTTTACCGGAAACATGAGCCAATACTTTATGACCGTTTTCCAGTTCAACCCTGAACATGGCGTTCGGCAAAGCCTCGGTCACTTTAGCCTGCAATCTTATTGTGTCTTTCTTTGCCATAAGTGCCTGTTACGTTAAAAGCTGCAAACCAATGTTGGCTATTTCATCGTCAGCACCTCACAGCCGTTTTCCATCATCGCGATTGTATGTTCAAAATGCGCCGAGCACTTCCCGTCTCTGGTTACTACTGTCCATCCATTTTTCAACGTTCGCACACCTGCGCTTCCGGCATTTATCATCGGCTCAACAGCCAAGACCATTCCTTCAGCCAAGATAATATCATCTGCCAACAGCTCTTCGCTGACAAAGTTCGGCACCCTTGGCTCTTCGTGCATTTTTCTGCCGATCCCATGCCCGACAAAATCCTTTACCACTGAAAAGCCTGCCGATTCTGCATAATCCTGCATCTGGCCAGCGATCTGGCTCCATTTAACAGCCGGCTTAGCCTTTGCTATTGCTATATCGAGAACCTGCTTCGTCACGTCTATGAGTCTTTGTCTGTCCTCAGAAATCTCTCTGATGCCAAATGTAACAGCAGCGTCTCCACAATAACCATTAAGTCTAACACCGAAATCGATGCCCAGGATATCGCCTTGCTTGAGCTTAATATCGTCTGAAGGAATCCCGTGAACGACCTGTTCATTTATAGAGGCGCAAATTGCGCCCGGAAACGGGATTAGAGCATGGGGATTACGCACACCCTTAAACAAAGCTTCAGCTCCGGCGTCAGCGGTCATTTGCAATGCTATTTCGTTCAATCGACCGGTAGTTACCCCAGGCTCTGCGACCTCTTGTAATTTTGAAAGAACATCCGCTACAACAGCGCCAGCTCTGCCCATCAAGTCAATTTCTCTTCGGCTGCGAAGCGTTATAGCCATTTAACCTCATGTCTCGAAATTCGTATATAATCTCTTGCATCATGCTTCATGCTCTGACGAGAGCGTCCAGCTTCTCAAATACTAAAACGCTTACTTCATCAGCACCTTTGTTAGCATCAATATCACAAACCGTTCGGCTTTCCCGGTAATAATCCACCAGTGGTTCTGTCTGGCGGTGATAGGTTTTGAGTCGATTTTTCACCACCTCAGGTCTATCATCCGGACGCTGAATCAGTTTAGCGTCATCGCTATCACATACTCCATCTACTTTGGGTTTCAGATTTTTAATGTGATAAACTGCGCCACATTCTGGACAGCTTCGTCTGCCGGTCATTCGCTCTTCTATTACCTGGTCATCTATCTGCAGATTCAGAATAACATCTATGCCCTGCCCGCTGCTGGCCAATGATTTATCAAGCTCAACAGCCTGATTGACGGTTCTGGGAAAACCATCCAATGTAAAACCAGCCGGTGGGGCCTTTTCTATCGCATCGATCATCATCTCAACAATAATCTCATCCGGTACAAGTGCGCCCGAATCCATATAGCTCTGTGCTTCTTTCCCAAGCTCGGTGCCAGTGGCTCTTTGGTTGCGCAAAATATCACCACTTGATAAATGCTGCAGGCCATATCGGGCGACTATCCGCTTACATTGTGTTCCTTTGCCTGCACCGGGGGCTCCCAGTAAAACTATCCTCATGAGTAAGCTCCCTTTATCCTGCCTGTACCCATGAAACCTTCATAGCTGCGCATCAGCAAGTTGGCCTCGACTTTCTGAACAAGGTCCAACGAAACACTAACAACAATCAATAAACCTGTGCCACCCAAGAACATTGATATCATAAATGGAATTCCCAACAATGTTGCAACCAGCGACGGCACAATGGCAATTATGGCTAAAAACGCGGCTCCAAAATATGTAATTCTGGTCATTACCCTTTCGAGATATTCAGCAGTTCTGCGTCCTGGCCGAAGGCCGGGGACAAAGGCACCTGAGTCCCGCAGGTTCTTGGCCATTTCCTTGGGTTGAAATTGCACCGTCACCCAAAAATAAGCGAATAAAAATATCAGTAACATATACAAGACATTGTAGGTGTAACCATCGTGGCGAAAAGCACCACGTAACATGCTAAGAAATCCCGACTCAGGAAACCTGCTGGCTACCCAGTCAATTACGATAGGCGGAAAAATCATAAAACTGGACGCAAAAATGATCGGCATTACGCCGCCGTGATTTACACGCAGCGGCAGATAATGTCTTTGGCCGCCATACATCTTGTGGCCTCGCATCATCTTTGCCTGCTGAATTGGTATTCGGCGCTGACCTTGCGTTATTAGTATCGCGCCGGCTGTAACAAACATGAAAGCTGCTACCAGGAAAAATATCTTCGCAGGACCTATGGTGCCAGGTGGCGGAGCAACCGAGAAGTTGGCATTTTGCAAAAGCCACCAGATCGCCCAGGGCATTCTATCAACGATGCCGGCCATAATTATCAAACTGATGCCATTACCTATACCGTATTCATCTATTTGTTCACCGAGCCACATCATAAAAATAGTGCCGGCTGTCATGCCGACAACACCCATTAGCAGAGCCTGACGTTCCATACCGGCATAGGCCAATCCTTCTTTTCCTGCCCCTCCCCATCCCAACATTTTCATAAACATTATCGATTGAATCACGCAAATCAGCACAGTCAGATAGCGTGTGTACTCCTGTATTTTTTTGTAACCGGTTTGTCCTTCCTGGCGCAGCTTTTTCAGAGCTGGAACGACCTCACCCAGCAGCATAAGAATAATCGATGCGGTAATATAGGGCATAATTCCCAGGCCAAATAAAGTTGTTTTGTCTAATCTGCCGCCGGTGAACATCTGCATATATAGAGCAGCCCTTCCCAAAGGAGTATCTGCGTCTCCCGACATTCTTGCAGCAATCTTTTCCTGATCAAGACCCGGTACAGGGACGTGAAACCCAACCCGGTATATCACCAGTAGCGCCAGCGTAAAAAGAAGCTTATTGCGCAAATCCGGGATCTTAAATATATTAAATACAGTCTTAATCATCTCTGAAATTTGAAGCACCTAAAGTAAGCTAAAGTAAGCTAAAGTTATTGTTCATAACTTTAGGCACTTTTCTGTCCACTTTTTACTGTTCACTTATTATTTTTGCTGTACCACCACAGCTTACGATCTTTTGCTCTGCTGCTTTACTGAATTTATGAGCTGTTACCTGCAGCTTTTTTGTTAGTTCGCCGTCGCCGAGAATTTTAACTTTACTTTTGTAGCTCTGAATCAGTCCGGCTTTTAATAGTTCTTCCACACCAACATCATCACCATCGTTGAAAGATTCCAATTGTAATACATTGACAATTTCGAAGCGTGTTGCGAAATTGTAATTACTAAAGCCACGCTTGGGCAGCCGCCGAAACAAAGGCATCTGCCCACCTTCGTAAAGTGATACAGAAGTCGCGCCGGCCCTGCTGGAACTACCTTTGTGACCTCGACCACAGGTTTTACCGTGTCCAGAGCCGTCTCCTCTACCTACACGTCGGCGAGCTTTCTTCTTGCCCGCAATATTAGTTATTTCCCAATCAAGCATTTAACCACCTGAATGATACTTAGCCTTTACTGGTTGCTACCGTCACGCCGCGAACAGCCTCGATCATCTCTTTGCTACGTAATTTCAACAATCCATTCATGGTAGCTTTAACAATATTCTTGGCAGATGTGCTTCCATAAACTTTTGTAAGAACATCCTGCACCCCTGCATATTCGAGGACCGCACGTGCGCTGGAGCCGGCGATGACCCCCGTACCAGGGCTGGCCGGGACCATTATTATCTCTGTAGCTCTGTATTTGCCGACCACCCGATGTGGAATCGTCCGGTTAACCATTACTACCTTTTTCAGCTTTTTTTTGGCATCTTTCAAACCTTTTTCAACCGCCTGTGGTACCTCGTTAGCTTTGCCATAACCGATGCCTACTGTGCCGGCTCTATCTCCAACCACGACCAAGGCTGCAAAGCTGAACCTACGTCCACCCTTGACGACTTTGGCACAACGGAATACCTTTACAACCGTATCCTCTAATGGCTTTTCTTCATGCTCAACAACTTTACCTGCTTCGTACTCCAAACTATCTTCTCCAAACTTCTGTTAGTGTTTTCAAAAAACCAGGCCGGATTTTCTCGCCGCATCGGCAAACGCTTTGACTCTGCCATGAAATTTATAACGGTTCCTATCAAAGCAAACACACTTAATACCAACACCGATAGCCTGTTTCGCAATTGTCTGCCCTATAATCTCAGCAGCTTTCTTGTTCGACGTTTTAGATAATTGATCCCGAAGTCCTTTTGTCCTCGTGCTCGCGGAAACGAGTGTTACTCTCGTCACATCATCTATAACCTGGGCATAAATATGCCTGTTAGACCGGAAGATAGACAATCGTGGCCTTTCCGATGTTCCGAAAACCTTTTTTCGCACGTGATGTTTACGCCTCAGCGTTGCTTTTTTTATCCTGTCAACTTTCACAAAAGTTACATCCTAACTAAGCAGATCCCGAAGTAAATGCTTTGCCGACTTTTCGCCGTACACGTTCATCTGCGTAACGAATACCCTTTCCTTTGTAGGGTTCCGGCGGCCTTATCCTCCGCACATCGGCAGCAAATTGCCCAATGAGCTGTTTGTCCATTGCCGAGAGTGTCAGCTTTGCGGGAACCTCATCGCCTCGGGTAGCACCAACCTCAATGTTCACCTTTACACCCTTCGGAATCACCCGTTCTATCAGCCTGGAAAAGCCGACCTGAAAAATCAGCTTTCCACCCTGCTCTTTAACATTATAGCCGGTGCCATAAATCTCAATCTTTTTTTCAAAACCCTTACTGACTCCAGCAACCATATTGGCAATAAGAGCCCGCATCGTACCATGCAGCTGCTTGCTCAGCCGGTCTTGTGGCTGGTCGTTTTTCACCAATATTTGCCGCTCATTATTATCGATTTCCACCTTTATGCGAGGATGACAAACCATCTGCAGGTTTCCAAGCGGACCCGATACAGTGACAGACGAGCCTTTCGACTCAGCCTTTATCCCATCAGGAATAACAATAGGTTTTTTACCAATACGGCTCATTTAACTGACCATACAAAGTACTTCGCCACCGACATTAGCCTCACGACAGTCTTTATCGCTCATTACACCTTTACTTGTCGAAACAATAGCGATACCCATACCACCCAAAACACGAGGCAGCCCGTCAACAGATGAATAAACCCTGCGGCTCAGTTTGCTCAACCTTTTTACTTCATTTATCACAGGCTGACCCTGCTGATCATACTTGAGAGCTATTCTCAGTATTCCCTGCTTGCCATCGTCAATCCGGTCGAAATCCTTGATATAGCCTTCCTTCTTTAATACATCCGCTATACCTTCACAAATATTCGATGCTTTGATTTCAACCTGCTCTTTATTTATTCGCAAAGCATTGCGAATTCTCGTCAGCATATCAGCTATTGGGTCACCCAAACTCATAATTTTATGCCTCGTGTATTACTTCCTACCAACTGGCTTTTTTTACTCCCGGTATCTTTCCCTCATTAGCTAAGGTTCTGAAACAAATACGGCAAACTTTGAACTTGCGATAAACACTCCTTGCTCTTCCACAAAGCTCACAACGTGTATATTGTCTAGCCCGGAATTTTTGTTTCTTCTTTACCTTGTTTTCCAACGCTTTGGTTGACATCTATACGTTCCTATACTTGGTAATTGGTCAAACGGTAAATGGTTAAACGAGATTAACCTTTACAAGTTACCAATCATTCTTTTTTCCTGAATGGCATACCGAACAGCTTCAGCAGCTGCCTTGCTTCCTCATCGGTTTTTGCCGTCGTTATAAATGTTATATTCATTCCCTGCTGAAACTCGACTTGAGCAGGATTGATTTCCGGAAAAACGGTCTGTTCGGATAAGCCCATCGAATAATTACCTCTGCCGTCGAAGCTGTCTGGATTAAGACCTCGAAAGTCCCTCACCCGTGGAATTGAAAGGTTTATGAGTCTGTCCATAAATTCGTACATTCTCACGTCGCGTAATGTAACCTTCAGGCCGTTTTCCATACCCTGGCGCAGTTTGAAGTTTGAGACGCTTCTTTTAGCTTTGCAAACAAGAGGCATTTGACCGGTAATCATCATCAACTCTTTTTTGGCTGCTTCGAGATACTTTTTGTCCTGCACCGCCTTTCCCACGCCCATCGAGACAATAACCTTTTCTATGCGCGGCACAGCCATAGAGCTCTTATAGCTGAATTCCTTAGCCAGCTCCGGAACTATCCTCGACCTATATAAATCTTTTAACCGTGCCATAATATCAGGTTCGTAATCCAGCTCTTTATTAGTGACTCATTATTTATTGTTCGCCTTTTTGACAACACTGATTTCAGTACCATCAACAGCTACTCGCTTTTTAGTGCCGTCTTTTTTTAGCTGATAGTGAACCCTGCTGCTTCTGGATGTTTTCGGATTCACAGGCAAAACATTACTGATATGGATAGGCTGCTCAACATTGACCCGACCTCCCTGAGGATTTTTACGTGAAGGCCGAACGTGCTTTTTCGCTATATTGTGACCCTGAACCACCACCTTATTCTTCTCAGGGATAACACGCAGCACCCTGCCGGTAGCACCTTTATGGTCACCAGCTATAATCTCAACCATATCATTTTTCTTTACGTGCATAGTCATCTTGCTTATAGATTATTCCCAAACACTCAGACAACTTCGCTTGCCAGAGATATAATTTTCATATAATTTTTTTCGCGCAGCTCACGAGCGACTGCGCCGAAAATTCTTGTTCCTATGGGATTTCCTTCATTATCAATCATCACTGCGGCGTTGCTGTCAAATTTCACATAGCTACCGTCAGGTCGCCTCACCGGACTTTTGGTACGAATAATTACACATTTATGTACTTTTTTGTCGTCCAACTGGCAGGTTGGTAATACCTTCTTTATAGCTACACAGATAATGTCTCCCAATGTAGCGACCGGCCGGGTAAATTTGCCGCGGGCACCGACCTTACCGAGGACCTTAATGCACAGCGCCGACTTTACACCAGAATTGTCGGCTATATCCAACATTGTTTCCTGCTGAATCACCTTATCGTTCTCTCACCGTTGTCCTTCTTACCTTGTATTTCGTTTGAAGACTCAGGCTTCACGATTCAACCTGAACTGCTTTTTCCACAACTCGCAGCAGTCGCCAGCTTTTCGTTTTGCTATAAGGTCGGCATTGAGCAATTTCAACAAGGTCACCGAGATTAGCCTGGTTGCGCTCATCGTGTACGCCGAGCTTGGTTCTGCGTCTTACATATTTACCGTACTTCGGATGCCTGACCTTAAAATCAATGGCAACCTTAACGCTCTTGCTGCCGCTGTTGCTTATGACTCTGCCGGTTATAGTTTTCACTTTTTTGTCCTGCATTTTCGACTACCAATGGCGCCGCCGGGGCCTGGCCCGCAGCAGAGCGTCATACTCGCTCACGCAATACCGTTTTAATCCTGGCAATATCGCGTTTAACGTTCTTTATAGCCTTTGAATTCTCCAGTTTCTCTGTGACTGCCTGCGAACGCAAATCAAACAACCGTCTCTGGACCTCCGGTAGTGTGCTCTCCAGCTCATCCCGACCCATCTCACGGTACTGCTGCACTTTCACTTAAGGCTCCTTTATCGCAGAGAGCGTCTTCGCTTAACGAATCTGCACCTTATAGGCATCTTATGGGCAACTCTTAGCAATGCCTGCTTTGCCACGTCTTCACTTACACCGCCGATCTCAAAGCATATCTGGCCTGGCCTAACCCGAGCGACCCAAAATTCAGGCTCACCTTTGCCTTTTCCCATTCGCGTCTCCAAAGGCTTTGCACTTACCGGTTTATACGGAAACAGCCTCAGATAGACCTTTCCTTCACGATGTAGATAATGAGTTGCTGCAACACGGCCAGCTTCAATGGTCTTTGCGCTCACCCAACTGGTTTCCAGTGATTGCAGACCATATTCACCGAACGCGACAAAATTGCCTCTCGAGGCATTGCCTTTCATTATGCCGCGTTGGCTTTTACGATACTTAACTCTTTTTGGCATCATTGCCATTGTTTTTGACCTTATTTATAACAAATCCACGTCACACGGTAGCATTAGGCTTACTGCCACTATTGCTCTCTGTTGAGGCGCCTGCGTCAGTTTTAGTGACACTTTTAGGCCTGGCAGCTCCTGCAGGCGCTACAGAAACGCGCCTTGGCGGACGGGTCCGACGACGTGAACTTTGTCGTATCTCTTCGCCGAATTTGCCTTTGTATATCCAAACTTTAATACCAATCGCCCCGTAAGTAGTTCTCGCTGTCGCTAAGGCGTAGTCCACATTAGCATCCAGCGTATGCAGGGGGATACTGCCGAGCTTCTGCGTTTCTACGCGGGCCATCTCCGAGCCTGCCAGCCGACCTGCGCACGTAATCTTAACTCCCTGTGCACCAGCGGTCATCGCAGATTCGCAAAACTGCTTCATCGTGCGCCGAAACGAGGATCGCTTGGCTAATTGTTCGGCAATCGCCTCAGCCACCAAAGTAGCGTTAAGGTCCGGCTCTTTTATCTCAATAACATTGACAGTCACCTTTCTGTCCGTCAGCTCCTCAAGCTCCTCTCGCAGCTTATCGACTTCCCCGCCTCTCGGACCGATGACCACACCCGGACGAGCACTGTGCAATGTCACATTAACTTCATTGCGTGTCCGTATTATTTCTATCTTTGCCACGGCGCCCTTGGGCATTTGACGGTTGAATTTATTATCAACATATTTACGTATCTTCTGGTCCTCGACAAGGAAATCTCCGTAGTTGGCCTTCGGAGCAAACCAAGTGCTCTGCCATCCAAGTGTTATACCTGTCCTAAAACCTATTGGCGATGTTTTCTGGCCCATAATCTTATATGTAAGTTATACATTCCTGTTTTTTAGCTTAAAGCCTGCGTTACTGTTATATGTATATGACAACCCGTTTTACGAATAGGATGTGCTCTACCTCTGTCTTTAGGTATCCATCTTTTTGTTCCGAGACGTACTCCCGCATCATCAACGCGGGCCTGGCTGATGTAAAGATTATCCACATCGGCCTGCTGCGCATCGGCATTTGCAACGGCACATTTTAAGACCTTGTTAATCATTTCTGCGGCCCGTTTTCTGGTAAACTTCAGGACATCCATCGCGTCCTGAACGTTCAGGCCGACTATCAATTGTGTAACCAGCCTGGCTTTACGAGCCGAAATTGGAGCGTACCGATACGATGACTGCCAGTCGGCCAGGTAATTTACCTCTACGCCGAGGGCCGAGGCCAGACGGCGAACATCATCAGTACGTGGCTTAGGCTTAAAAAGACCTTGTTGCCAATTCTTGACAGCTGTTCCCGCTTTTTTCCTGTCGAGCTTGCCTCCGGCAAGGTGGCCAGCCAACGTATCCCTGGTTATTCCTTGCTGCTCAGATAACTGTTTTAATTTGTTGGCGCTTAGCATATTTCGTATCCAGCGGATTAACTAAACATGTTCCGCTACTTTATCTTCCTGCTTGAATGACCTCTGAACATTCTCGTCAGTGAGAATTCACCCAGCCTATGTCCCACCATATCCTCGGTAACATAAACCTTATTGAACAATTTGCCATTATGAACCATAAAAGTAAAACCAACAAACTCAGGGATTATGGTGCATCTTCTGGCCCAGGTTTTTATAGGTTCCTTTGAACCTAAAGCAATTTGCCTGTTAACCTTGGCAAATAATTTATCATCTACATACGGCCCTTTTTTAAGAGATCGTCCCATTTTACATCTCGTATTATGCACCTCACTATATGAGGTGCTATTCACACCTTAGATAGATAGTTGTTTTTGCCTCTTGGTCTTGCGTCTTCGTATAATCCTTTTGTTACTTGGATTTCTGGGATTTCTTGTTTTCCCGCCCTTTGCCAGCACACCTGTAGGTGAACAGGGATGCCGTCCACCATTTGAGCGTCCTTCTCCGCCGCCCATAGGGTGAGAAACAGGATTCTGAGCCTTGCCTCTTACATGGGGTCTCCGTCCCATGTGCCGTTTTCTTCCGGCTTTGCCGAGGCTTACATTCTGGTGGTCGGAGTTACTTAGTTGACCTATTGTCGCTCGACATTCCTTGCGAAGCACTCGCATTTCACCACTGGGCAAAATGATAGTCACCCAATCACCTTCTTTGGCCACGATTCTGGCAGCGGCACCAGCACCTCTAACCAGCTTTCCACCCTGGCCAACTGTCATTTCTATATTGTGAATCTCGATGCCGGCTGGGATCGTCTCCATCGGCATCGCATTACCAATCTTAGGCTCACAAGATCGACCGCTTTCCACCTGGTCTCCCACCTTTATTCCTCGTGGTGACAATATGTATCTTTTTTCACCGTCGGCGTAATTAAGCAGAGAGATAAAACAGTTTCTGTTGGGATCATACTCAATCGTTGTCACTTTCGCAGGGATGCCGTCCTTGTCCCGTCTGAAGTCGATGATTCGGTAGATTTTCCTCGCTCCACCGCCTCTGAAACGCGTTGTAGTAATACCATAAGCATTTCGTCCGCCGTTTTTCTTGATGCGTAAACACAGGGACTTTTCGGGTTTCGTGACAGTCAGCTCAGAATAATCTATAACTGAGCTGTTCCGACGTCCTGCACTTGTTGGTTTATAAACTCTAATAGCCATAATTCGGGTTTAGAACAAATCTATATGATAATCCGGTTTCAAAAAAACAACGGCTTTTTTCCAATTGGCTGTCCTGCCGGTAACTCTGCCTCTTCGGCGATGTTTACCTCTCAGATTAGCCGTTCTGACTTTTTCTACCTTAACGCCATATATATCTTCCACGGCATTTTTTATTTGAGCTTTGTTGGCCTTTCTGTTCACTTCAAAGGGGTACGCACCCTTCGTATTGGCAAAGTGTATCCCCTGCTCAGTAATCACGGGCCGAATTATTACATTATGTATATCCATAAAGACTTAACCACAGCCAGAAATCAGAGATCAGATTTCTAAATCTTGTATTTCATCCTCTGCTTTCTGTTCTCTGTTTCCTTTATTCAAAACAGATAAAAATGCCTCCTTAGTGAACAGCATTTTGCGATGGCCGCATATATCACCTGCATTCAGCTCAGCTACGGGCATAACAGCCACCTTTGGAATATTCCGAGCCGACATATAAAGGTTCTCGTCATAGTCACCTATTGCCACGAGACAACTGCGGTCAATTTTTAAATTACCCAGAACTCTTACAAAATCTTTGGTT
Source organism: uncultured Pirellulales bacterium (assembly GCA_964601185.1). Lineage (GTDB taxonomy): Bacteria > Planctomycetota > Phycisphaerae > Sedimentisphaerales > Anaerobacaceae > CAZRMQ01. The sequence goes on along the minus strand of CAZRMQ010000003.1, from coordinate 41,908 downwards.
TTGGGCTTTTCAAAACTCAGCATATCGACTACCACAACATCGTTACCGAAAAGCTTTACCAATATTGCCGAATCTCTGGCTAATCTTCTTTGCTTTTTAGGCATACTCTTGCTGAAATCTCTGGTAACTTTTGCAAAGATAACTCCGCCGCCCACACGTTTACCGGTTCTGCGGGTTCCAGCCCGGGCATTGCCGGTACCTTTCTGCCTATAGATTTTCCGCGTGGAACCTGCCACGAGACCCCTGCTCTTGGTCGCGGCTGTACCTACACGCTTATTGGCGTGATACATAACGATAGCCTGCTTAAGTAACGGATATCTAACCACGCCACCTAAAGCAGATTCATCCACCTTCAAGCTATCAACCTCCTTACCATCTGTGTTGTAAATTGTCAGCTCAATCATATTCAAATGTTGTTCCTCGGCTCATTATCCCTTCGGGGAGCTGCGGACGATACAATAACTTCCCGCCGGTCCGGGCACGGAACCTTTAATCACGAGCAAATTATTCTCCTTGTCAATTGTTACAAGGCTGTGATTTTTAGCTGTAACTCTGCGGTCGCCCATGTGACCTGCCATTTTTTTGCCTTTTTTAATGCTGGCACCCATACCTGCGTTGCTGGCGAAACTTGATATTGAGCCGGGCGCTCTGTGCTTTCGTTCCGTGCCGTGAGAGGCCGGAAAGCCGCTGAATCCGTGCCGCTTCATTACGCCGGCGAAACCTTTGCCCTTACTTGTACCAACAACATCAACTAATTCATTCTCCGAAAAAACAGAGACCGTAATGGATTCTCCGATTTTATATTCCGATTCGGTGTCGTTCTGCAGCCGCATTTCTCTGACAAATCTCTTTGGCGTTGTATTAGCTTTGGCGGCGTGGCCTATTTGTGGTTTCTTGTTCCGACTGAGCTTGACATCATCATAGCCTAACTGAACAGCATTGTAACCATCGGTCTCGGTGGTCTTAACCTGAATAACGGTACAAGGACCAGCTTGTATGACTGTAACAGATACTAACCGACCCGATGTGTCATATAGCTGAGTCATTCCAACTTTTTTACCTAATAACATCGCCATTGTGGTTTTCGTCTGTCTCTCGTCATCCGGTCACGGACACGAGTTACACCTTAATTTTTACAAATACTCCGGCCGGCACAACCAAGCGGTTTAATACCTCCGCTGTTCTCGCATTTGCATCGCGAATATCAATTAAGCGCTTGTGAGTCCTCAACTCAAATTGCTCACGCGATTTTTTATCGATATGAGGACTCCGTAAAACCGTATATCTCTCAATCCTTGTGGGTAAAGGTACCGGTCCATATACCCGCGCGTTGGTTCTTCGAGCGTGCTCCACTATCTCTTTAGCGGATGCATCAAGCGCCCTATGGTCGTACGCTTCCATTCTGATTCTTATTCTTTCGCTTTCAGCAGCCATCTGGTGCCTCTTTCTTTATTAGCCGGTTGCTTTCGCATATACCTATCTTATATCAAGCTATAAATCAAGATACAAAATCACTCCCAGCAGTATAGTTACTCTGCTCTCATGCTGGAAGCATCACATTTGATTCTGGCAGGAAAGGCCTTTTTGAATGATTATCGATTGCCGACTATTGATAATTTCACACCGACTACTCGGGTTGCTTCTCAATCATCAGCAATCAATGATATTCGCCTTCCTTACGAGCTTAACATGGGGGTTACCGTGCCACCCCACCAGATGCACTCATCGGCTTTGGTGTACCCCTGCGTTTAACAGAGTATTTTAATAAACCATCCTTGACAGTAAAATGTGAACCTACCATAGTTTAACTAACTAACGCAAAGTCCTCATGAACAATGCTCGCTACAGCCGAAAACCTAAGAATCTATCAAACAATTTTTCTTTTGTCAATAAAATCGGCAAAAATATTTATTTAAATGCAAAAAATTAACACAATTTCTTAGAGAATAATCTGCTTTGCGATCTGCTCCGGCACTTTTTCATATGTTAACGGTTCCATAATAAAGGTTCCGCGTCCCGCTGTAAGGCCTCTTATTTCGCTGGAATACCCAAACAACTCCGCCAAGGGCACCATAGCATCGATAACATGCATATTTCCATGCAGCCTGCAATCTGTGATCAAGCCCCTTTTTCCGAGTAGACTTCCCTGAACAGCTCCAAAAGTAGCCTCCGGGACTACTACTTGAAGTCGCATGACTGGCTCAAGCAAAACAGACTTTGCCTTTTTTAAGCCCTTTTCTGCCGCGACTGCCGCGGCCTGCTCAAAAGCTAAATCTGAAGAATCAACCGAATGGAATGAGCCGCCGATTAACGTAAGTTTAGCTCCCATAACAGGATAGCCTGCTAATACACCACAAGCCAGCGCCTGTCTTGCCCCACGTTCCACAGCAGAAATATACTCTTTCGGTACTATATCAGAGCCAACCCTGTTCTCGAAGTCTATCTCGCGATTCCAATGTCCATCCTCTGTAAACAGCGGCTCTATCATCAAAACTACATGACCGTATTGACCATGACCGCCGGTTTGGTGTATAAATTTGCCTTCCGCCTGCGTCGATTGAGTTACAGCTTCTTTATACGCCACCCTTGGCCTTCCAACCCTGACATCGACCTTTTTTTCTTTAACCAGTTTTTTCTCAAGTATTTCCAAGTGCAGCTCCCCCATCCCGCTGATGATTGTCTGGCCTGTTTCGCTGTCAGTCTTGCACTCAAAAGTTGGGTCTTCGCGCCGCAAGTCAGCCAGTGCATTTGCCAATTTAGCCTTTTCGGCTGCTGTTCTGGGTTCTATCGACATGCTAATTACTGTTTGAGGAAATGTAATGCTGGGCAAATACACAGGTTTTTTGGGGTCACAAACCGTATCACCAGTGAGGGTGTGTTTTAGCCCTACAACTGCAATAATATCACCGGCCCTTGCGAAGTCCACGATTTTTCGCTCATTGGCATGCATCTCAAATAATCTGGTAATATTTTCACGCTTATTGCGATTTACATTAAGCACCCTGGTTCCGACTTTTAATGTGCCTTGATAAATCCTAAGAAAACTCAAATCACCATGCGCATCACCTGTAATCTTAAACGCAAGAGCAACCAAGCTGCCTTTCGGATCGCATTTCACCGGTACTTCTTTACTTTCATCATCTGGTTTATGACCTATAATAACAGGCTTTTCCAAAGGAGAAGGCAGGTACGCTATAACGCTATCGAGCAGACGTTGCACACCTATATATTTCAATGCCGAACCTACAAATACCGGATGAAACTTGCCAGCCAAAGTTGCCTTTCTGACCGCTCTTTGAATAATTTCAACGCTAATCGGATTATCATGAACATAGCAGTCCATCAGCTCTTCATCATATTCGGCGGCTGATTCAATCATCACGCGTCTTTGTCGCTGTGCAATCGGCATCAGCTCGACAGAGATTTCAGCCTCTTGAAAAGTTGCTCCAAGCTTTTCAGCCTGATAGTAAACTGCTTTCATTTTGATCAGGTCCATTATCCCAGTAAAAGAGTCTTCTGCACCTATGGGGATCTGTAGTGGAATCGGATTAGCAAGGAGCTTATCACGGATACTGTCAACGCTCATCTGAAAATCTGCGCCGGTTTTGTCCATCTTGTTTATAAAGCAGATAAAAGGCAAACCGTATTTTTGTCCCTGTCTCCAGACGGTTTCGCTTTGAGCCTGTACTCCCTCGCTGCCATCAAATACGACTACTGCACCATCAAGAACTCGCAGAGACCGTTCAACCTCAGCGGTAAAGTCAATATGTCCCGGTGTGTCGATAAGATTGATTTCAAAGCTCTTCCAGGGGCATTTGGTCGCGGCTGATGTGATTGTGATGCCTCTTTTTTGCTCCTCCTCCAAATAGTCCATAACAGCGGTACCTTTATGGACCTCACCCATTTTGTAGGTCTTGCCCGTATAAAACAAGATACGCTCAGTTACAGTCGTCTTACCAGCGTCTATATGAGCTATGATTCCGATGTTACGCAATTTTTGCAGAGTGTCCATTTTCTTCGAACTCTAAAAGAACCTAAAGTGTGAAGTGGCTAAAATGTAAAGTGCTTAAAGTAATTATTTTGCTTAACTTTAGGCACTTTAGCTCACTTTAGGTATTAACACTTTAGAATAAAAAAACTGCCACGGTATCTTGTAAAACTTTCCGTGGCAGTTGAAACTTACGAATCTTACCAGGCAAAATGGGCAAAAGCCTTATTTGCCTCAGCCATTCTATGGATATTTTCTCGAGTGGTCATTGCACCACCGTGCTTGGTGTAGGCGTCTATCAGCTCAGATGCCAGACGTTCAGACATCGGCTTTCCCTTCTTAGTCCTGGCCGACTGTATTATCCATCTAAAAGCAAGTGATTGCTGGCGTTTGGACCTGACCTGCATAGGCACCTGATAGCTGGCTCCACCAATACGCTTGCTGCGAACTTCGAGCAGTGGTTTCACATTGTTTATCGCTGTCTCGAACACCTCGATAGGTGGTGCATCCGCTATCTTTTTGGATATAATATTCATAGCATCATAAAAAACCCGCTGTGCGGTGCTTTTCCTGCCTTGCAACATCATAGAGTTAATAAACTTCGAGGCCAGCTTGCTGTTATACTTAGGATCGGGTTTTAATTGTTGACTTGAAACGGTCCACTTTTTCATTTTCGATTTCCGATTTTCGATTTGCGATTTCAATCATCATTCGACAATCGCAAATCGGCAATTTATTTACCTTTCTTCGCACCGTACTTGCTTCTGCCCTGTTTGCGATTAGCTACGCCGGCACAATCGAGGACTCCACGAACTATATGGTACCGAACACCTGGCAGGTCTCTTACGCGACCTCCACGAATCACAACCGTGCTGTGCTCCTGGAGGTTGTGATCGATGCCCGGTATGTAAGCGGTAACTTCCTTGCCGTTGGTCAGTCTTACCCTGGCGACCTTCCGTAAAGCCGAGTTAGGCTTCTTGGGCGTCTGCGTCCTTACGATCAGACACACACCTCTTTTCTGCGGCGAACCACTTATATCAGACACTCGTTTTCGACCTTTGGATTTGGCCCTCGGACGTCTAACTAACTGATTTATTGTAGGCATAATTCTTACTTCTTACAGTCTTAGATTATAAATTACCCAATCCACCATAGGCGGATTAATCAATTCCTAAAGCTTCCTTTACTGCGGCGTCAGCCCTTGCCTCCGCATCCTTAATTCCTTCCTCTGAAGGTGCAAGCTTGAACTCTTTAGGCAGAGGAGCCTTTACAAGATGCTTGACCTTCATTTCAAGGTGCGGCTTAAAAGCAGTGCCCGCAGGTATCAAGTGACCGAGTATCACATTTTCCTTTAAGCCGTGCAATTCATCTACTCTACCGGCTAAGGACGCCTCTGTCAAGACTTTAGTTGTCTCCTGGAAGCTGGCCGCTGCGATGAAGCTATCCGACCACAGTGAAGCTTTGGTTATTCCCAGGAGCAACGTCTTGGCTGTTGCAGGTTTTGGCTTTCTGGTCTTTGGCGGCGTAGGCTTAATATCACCAAATTTTTCTTCTTTGCGGGCCAGCTCCTTTTTGCTGATAATCTGTCCTTCCTTCAAATCAGGAATATCGCCGGTACTTACAATTTTAACACTGTTGGTTAATATTTCATTTTCTTTTCGGAATAAAAATTTGTCAACAACCTCTCCCGGTAAAAATGAGCTGTCGCCGACGGAATCAATTTCAACCTTTCGCATCATTTGAGAAGTGATGATTTCGATATGCTTATCGTTGATATTGACATTTTGGCTGCGGTAAACGTTCTGGACTTCCACAATCAAATATCTTTGTAATGCTTCCTCGCCTTTGATGCGCAGGATATCATGGGGAACCAACGGGCCGTCCGTCAAGGCGTCACCTGCCTCAACCATATCGCCCGCGTGGACATTCAGGTGTCTGTCTCGTGGGACGTGGTGTTCTCTCTCCATTTTTTCACTGCTGACAATTATTGTCATTTTGCCCTTTCGCTTGTCGGAGCGTAATTCGACTCGGCCGCTAATCTCAGCCATAGCGGCTGGGTCCTTTGGTTTACGTGCCTCAAAAACCTCAGTAACGCGAGGCAATCCCCCTGTAATATCCTGTGTACCACCGGTTGCTCTGGGTTGATGAGCAAGCAATTGTCCCGCCTGAACACGCTGACCCTCTGTCACCTCAATTCTGGCTCCTGCAGGCAGATAGTGAACATCAAGTATTTTGCCATCTGAATCTTCAATAATGAGCTGCGGGTGCTTATCACCTTTATGCTCAATTACGACCAAAGGACTGAAGGAACCTGTTACAGTGGAATCTTTCAGAGTAGAAGAGGATAGACTTCCTTCAATTGCCTTCCGCCTTCTGCCTTGTGCCTTCTGTCTTCTGTCTTCTTCAGGTTGAACGGTTTCACCCTCAATGATATCGGTGAAACTGATAAGACCTGGAACTTCCGCCAAAATTGGTGTTCGGTGTGGGTCCCATCTGAATAGTGTCGTTCCGACCTTAACCTTCTGTCCATCCTCAACCAAAATGATACCGCCATACGGTACTTTGAATCTGTCGAGCTCTCGTCCCTTGGCGTCAAGAAGGCCTACTTCGCCGTTGCGTTTGAGTGCGACTATGTGTGTAGTGCCATCCTCATGTTGTAAGGCAACCGCATTTATATCACGATACTGAACTTTTCCTGTGTAAGTGGCCTTTTGTTCACGTTCAAGAATGGCTCTGGAAGCGACACCGCCAGTATGGAACGTGCGCAGCGTCAACTGAGTGCCCGGCTCACCAATCGACTGGGCAGCAATAATACCGACCGCAGAGCCTTCTTCAACTAAACGGCTGGTGCTCATGTCCCAGCCGTAACACTTGGCGCAAACACCAAAGGGACTATCACAGGTCAAGGTACTTCTGACTCTGATGGCATCAAGACCCAAAGCCTCGATCTTTGCTGCGGTCACCGGTGTTATTATCTCATTCTCACGCACTATCATTTCGTCAGTAATCGGATTACGAATATTGTCCCTGGCGGTCCTGCCAATAATAAGCTGCGAAAGGGGCACATTCCGACTATCATCGGATTCGCCTCTGGTGACACTGCTTTTGGTAATTCCCTGCAAGGTTTGGCAATCACGCTCAATAATAATTACATTTTGTGCCACGTCGATAAGCTTACGAGTCAGATAGCCGGAATTAGCCGTCTTCAAGGCTGTATCAGCCAGTCCCTTACGTGCTCCATGCGTAGAGCTAAAGTACTCAAGAACAGTCAATCCCTCACGAAAGTTTGATTTAATCGGTGTTTCGATAATCTCGCCGCTGGGCTTGGCCATCAGCGCCCGCATACCTGCAAGCTGCTGAATCTGGTCGATGCTTCCCCTTGCACCGGAATCACTCATAAGATAAATGGGATTTAGATACGGTGAACCGTCCTCTTTAGTATCTTCTTTTAGGCTGCGTATCATTTCGTTGGTGACCGCCACACGGGCGTTCGTCCAGGCATCTATAACCTGATTGTATCTCTCACGATCAGTCAGGACACCATCGGTATAGTTCTTCTGGATTCGACCAACTCTCTTTTCCGTATCGCTGATAATCTCGGCTTTCTTTATCGGTATTTTCAAGTCGGTAATACCAAAGCTCAAGCCTGCAAGCGTGGCATATTTAAAACCTAAATCTTTTATTCTGTCAAGCAGATCTACAGTTTCGGCACTGCCGGAGAATTCGAAACAGTCGCTGATTACCCGGCTCAGCCTCTTCTGAGACATTGATGTATTGTAAAACGGCATACCGCCTGGTAGTATGTCATTGAATATGCATCTGCCCACAGTTGTCTCAATTACTGCATATTTTGTAGTTGGTTCCTCTTTTTTCGATCCACTCGACCTCGATAAACTCGCTTGAGCCATGGCTGAGCGAGGAATACGTACCTTAATCTTCTCATGCAGATTGATTTTACCAACTTCGTAAGCCATTATTGCTTCAAATGTATCTCGAAAAACCGGCGATTTTTGCTCCTTGACACCAGGTTTGGAGCCCTCGGTCGGTTTCTGGAACTCATCTATTAAAAGCGTCAGGTAGTAATTGCCCATCACCATATCCTGAGATGGTCCGACCATTGGCGAGCCGTTGGCAGGTGAGAAAATATTTGTGGTGGTCATCATCAAAATATGAGTTTCAGCCTGAGCTTCAATACTTAGCGGCAGATGCACTGCCATTTGGTCGCCATCAAAGTCGGCGTTGAAACCCCTACAGGCTAACGGGTGCAGCATAATCGCATTGCCTTCCACAAGGATCGGCTCGAAAGCCTGAACACCCATCCGGTGAAGTGTTGGAGCACGGTTCAAAAGCACAGGATGCTGATGAATGACTTCTTCCAGGATGTCCCATATCACTTCGTCACGCCGTTCTATCATCCTTTTGGCACTTTTAATCGTATCTGCAAGGCCGTGTTGCTTGAGCTTACGAATAATGAAAGGCTGATATAGCTCCAGAGCTATTTTCTTCGGCAATCCGCACTGATATAGTTTCAGGTCTGGTCCTACTACGATAACCGACCGAGCTGAGTAATCAACACGCTTTCCGAGCAGGTTCTCTCTGAACCGTCCCTGCTTTCCTTTAATCATATCAGTCAGAGATTTTAGAGGTCGATTATTACTGCCTAAAACAGGTCTTCGACACCGAGAGTTGTCCAGCAGAGAGTCCACAGCCTGCTGCAGCATTCGTTTCTCATTTCTGATAATCACATCAGGAGCGTTGAGGTCCATAAGCTTCTTTAGGCGATTGTTGCGATTAATGATTCGCCTATAAAGGTCATTCAGATCGCTGGTTGCGAAGTTATCTCTCTCCAGCAGCACCAAAGGTCTCAAATCCGGCGGAATAACAGGTACAGCCTCAAGCACCATCCATTCCGGTTTATTGCCGCTGTTTTTTATTTCGTTGATTGTCTTAAGACGTTTGGTAAGGTCCTTGACCTTCTGCTTGCTGTTGGTTTTGACTATAGCCTGCCTTAGCTGCACGCCAATATTCTCCAGATCGAGGTTTTCCAATAACGCTCTGATGGCTTCGGCACCCATAAAAGCCTTAAATGAGCTGCCATACTTATTCATTGCCTCACGGAATTCCTCCTCGCTAAGCAGTTGACCCATCTTCAGCGGGCTGTGTCCGGGGTCCGTAACAACATAGTCCTGGAAATAGATTGTCTTCTCAAGGTCCGATGTTTTCATCCCCAGAATAATACCAAGACGATTCGGGATAGATTTAAAAAACCATATATGTACCACCGGAGCCGCGAGATTGATATGTCCCATTCGCTTGCGACGGACACGACTATGTGTGACTTTAACACCACAGCGGTCACAGATTATCCCCTTAAACTTAGTGCCCTTGTATTTACCGCAGGCACACTCCCAGTCTCGTTCCGGCCCAAAGATTCGCTCGCAGAATAAGCCGTCCTTCTCCGGCCGATACGTACGGTAGTTTATGGTCTCGGGCTTGCGTACCTCACCGAAGGACCAGCTGCGTATATCATTAGGGCTAGCCAAGGAGATCTTGACTGAACCATAATCGTTAATGCGATCGTAAATATTTCCTAACATTCATGGCCCCTTATAATTGACAATAATCAATTTATAGAGCGGTTTTTCCAAGTCTTTTCTTTTCGAGCTGGATATTCAATCCCAGCCCTCTTATTTCATTACACAATACGTCAAAGGACAGCGGCGTACCCGCTTCAAGAGTGTTTTGTCCTTTGACCATAGATTCATAAATTTTTGTTCTGCCCTCCACATCATCGCTCTTGACGGTCAGCATTTCTTGTAGCGCATAAGCTGCTCCGTAGCCTTCCAACGCCCAGACCTCCATTTCGCCGAATCTTTGTCCACCGGTTCTGGCCTTGCCGCCTAACGGCTGCTGCGTAATCAAACTATACGGGCCGGTGGCACGAGCGTGAATCTTATCATCAACAAGATGATGCAGTTTCATTATATAGATATAACCGATGGTTGCCTGTTGATCGAACGGCTCACCTGTTCTACCGTCATACAATTGGGCTTTTAGCGTTTTGGGGATATTTATGAAAAACTCATCATGAGGTGGGGCTTGGCCCTTTTGCTCAAGCTCCTCTTTTCGCCGCTCCATAAGCTCATTTGCCTCATTATTGAGCTTGAGTATATCACCTTCCGTTGCGCCATTGAACACCGGTGTAACAGCATCAAAGCCCAGCACCTTTGCCACCCAGCCAAGATGAGTTTCAAGGATCTGACCGACGTTCATTCGGCTCGGTACACCAAGTGGATTCAATAATATGTCAAGGGGCGTACCGTCTTCAAGAAACGGCATATCCTCTTCAGGCATAGTCTTGGCAATAACGCCTTTGTTACCATGGCGACCGGCTATTTTATCACCGATAGACAACGTTCTTTTTATCGCAACATAAACTTTTGCCATCTGCAGCACGCCGCTTGGCAGCTCATCACCGTGTTTCAATCTTTCGATTTTACGGTTCTTTTCTTCTTGAAGCTCGGTAATCTTGATCCAGAATTTTCCCACGATTTTCTGTACATTTTCTCGTGCAGACGCAGGTTTGACCCACTTAATATCGAAGTTCTCTATCTGCTCATAAACAACTTCATCATCGTCGCTGACGCCGACTTTTTGACGAGTGGACGGATCGACGATATTGACATCATATTTTTTATTGATTGACTCTATCATTTGCCTGAATATAACACATTCGTTAGCCAGGATTTCTTTTTCATATTGTTTTATCTGGGCTTCAAGGTCCTTTTTTTGCTCATCAGTACCGGCTCCACGCCTGGTGAACAGCTCTGTCTTGATTACCACTCCCTCATAACCGCTGGGCAGCTCAAGCGAGTCATTTTTGACGTCTTCACCAGCTCTGCCGAATATAGCGTGTAAAAGCTTTTCCTCCGGAGTCAGTTCGGTCTTACTCTTTGGAACAACCTTGCCTACCAGAATATCACCGGGACAGACTCTTGTTCCCTCGCGGACTATTCCCTGTTCGTCAAGATTTCGCAACGCTTTTTCACTAACATTGGGAATATCACGAGTAAATTCTTCCTTACCGAGGCGTGTCTCCCGAACTTCTGCTGTAAATTCATCTATGTGAATGCTTGTAAAACTGTCATCCTTACAAAGCTTTTCACTCACGATAATCGCATCTTCAAAGTTGTAGCCATCAAAAGAGACAAACCCAACCAAAATATTTTTGCCGAGGGATAGCACACCCTGTGATGTTCCTCCACCGTCTGCGATAATCTGTCCTGCCTTGACCTTGTCACCCAATGCGACAGTTGGCTTCTGATTAAGGCAGGTTCTTTCATTCAATCCGGCAAATTTGGCCAGTTTATATTCGTCGGTATGGTTAATAACTATCCTGGTACAGTCCACTGTAGTAACAACACCGCTATTTATGGCACGGACGACCATACTTGAATTCTGTCCTACAACAGCCTCCATGCCGGTACCGACAAGAGGCGGTTCTGTCTTTAAAAGCGGAACTGCCTGCCGCTGCATATTCGAGCCCATCAAAGCTCGGTTGGCATCGTCATGTTCCAAAAACGGTATCAGAGAAGCTGAAACTCCAACAATCTGCTTAGGTGAAATGTCAATGTAATCGACTTCATCGCTTGAGACATGGGCAAGCTCACCACCCTTTCTTGCCAAGACCAGCCCTTTCCTGATTCTGCCGGTCTCCATCTCCACTGCTCCGGGCGGAGCAAATACCGTTCTCATCTCCTCATCGGCACGTAGATACTCCACCTCATCCGTAACCTTTTCGGACTTTACCTTGCGATATGGTGTAAGCAGAAAGCCATATTCATCAACGGCTGCGAATATTGCCAAAGAGGAAATCAATCCGATATTCGTTCCTTCGGGTGTTTCGATCGGACAAATTCGCCCGTAATGGCTGATATGTACGTCTCTGACTTCAAAGCCGGCTCTTCTTCTGTTCAGACCTCCAGGTCCAAGAGCTGACAATCTTCTTTCGTGTGTTAATTGACTTAGAGCGTTTGTCTGATCGACAACCTGGCTCAGCTCACCACGACCAAAGAAATAATTTATACTGCTGGCTACACTTTTTGAGTTCACAAGATCCGCGATTCGCAACTGCTCTTCGACGTCTCTTTTAATACTCATTCTTTCCTGAACGGTTTTTCGCAGCTTCAACAATCCCTTTCTGATCTCATCAGCAGCAAGCTCCTCGATAGTCCGCAGCCTTCTGTTTCCGAGATGGTCAATATCATCGATTTCACCTTCGTTGTTTCGCAAAGCTATAATGTATTTCATAGTGTTAAGGAAGTCTTCCGGCCGAAGCGTCATCTCGTTTTCATCTACGGTCTGGTTAAATTTACGATTCAATCTGAATCTGCCGACTTTACCGAGCCGGTATCGGTTGGAATCAAAAAATTTCTCCGCAAAGAATGTTTTTGCTTTCTCCTGGTTGGGTGGATTGCCAGGTCTTAATCTTATATAGAATTTCAATAGTGCCTGTTCGTGGCTCTGGCAATCATCTTCAGCAAGTGTATTTAAAATAAGCGTATCTCTGACCTCACTAATAACCTCAACTTTTTTAATGCCACTTTTTTGTTGTATTAAGGTAGCTTTATCGCCGATTTGCGAGCCGGCTTTTGCTATTATTTCACCGGTTTCTTTATCCACGATTGGCTCCACCGACCACATAGAAGGTGTGAGTTTGTCAACGGAGACCGTGTTTGTTTGATAAAACGAACGCAATATTAACTCAGTCGTCCCATAGGCCGAATCTATTGCTCGTAAAAAAACCGTTGAAGGTATCTTACTGGACTGGTCAATTCGTACTACCAGAATGTCTTTCTGAGTAACACCTATTTCTATCCAGCTACCTCTCTCTGGGATGATTCTGCCGCCGTGCAGAACCCTATCGCCTTCCTTACTCTCAATGAGAAAATCTACACCGGGACTGCGGTGAAGCTGGCTGACAATTACTCGTACAGCACCATTGATTATAAACTCACCGCCGCCTATCATAACCGGTATCTCACCAAGATATATGCCCTGCTCGGCTAAATCCTCACCTTGCTCGCTGCGCAAGCGACAAAAGATTTTTAACGGATAAGCATAGGACAACCGTAGCTGTACGCACTCGGTCTGCGAATAATGTGGCTTTTCCAGCTCATAGTGTAGATATTCCATAATCTTCTTCTTATCATAGCTCTCAATTGGAAATATCTCTCTGAAAAGCGCTTCAAGGCCGATATTGCTTCTTTTACCTGGTGGAATATCTTTTTGCAAAAATCGGTCGTAACTTGACCTTTGTACCGCTACGAGGTCGGGAATTTCCATAGTGTCATTTACTTTTCCGAAACTGCGAATCGGTTTTGGAACCATCTGTTACTCCCAGGATTCAAATCCCGTTAGAGGCAAAGCCTCTAAACGGGACAAATAGATAAGACCTTATGCTACTTCTGCGTAGTGCCTATTCCGCCGTAGTCCCTAAGGGACGAAGGCTGGAAGCCACGCTACATAGCACGAGTCTTTGCTTATGCCAATTCAACAACAGCTCCCACAGCTTCAAGCTGCTTCTGAGCTGCCTCTGCCTCCTGTTTGTTCAATCCCTGCTTTACCGGCTTGGGCGCGCCATCGACAAGATCCTTTGCTTCCTTCAAACCAAGCCCTGTCAAAGCTCTCACTTCTTTGATAACCTGAATTTTCTTATCTCCGAAACTTTTAAGGATTACATCAAAGCTTGTTTTCTCCTTAACCTCTTCAGCCGCAGCAGACACCGGCCCTGCCATCATGACAGCACCACCTGCGGCCGGCTCTATACCATACTCCTGCTCGAGGTAATCACCAAGCTCTTTAGCCTGCATTAACTTCAGGTTGACTATTGCGTCACCAAGTTTTTTAATCTCAGTGCTCCACTTCTTTTTGTCCTTTGCTTGTGGTGTTTCTTCCTTTTTTGTTTCTTTTACCTCTTTTGCTTCCTCTTTAACTTGTTCCTTCACCTCTTCTTTAGTTTGTTCTTTTGCCTCTTCTTTTGCCATTTCTATCTGCTCCTATTATTCTGCGCTTGGTGGTAGCCGAAACTCCGTCGTTTCATTTAACCCCTTAGGGGGCAGCCACACAAGCAACCTTGTGTCTTGTCTTATGCCGCTTGTTTTTCAGCCCTTTCGATAACAGTCTTTATACAACCGGCGATTATAGTTGCAGCAGCGCCAAAACAGCCGCTCAATCTTGCCCCGGGTGATTGTGCCTGAGAGATTATTTTGCCCTGCAGTTCTGGACGCGTGGGCATCTTTGAGAGTTCCCCTGCTGCTGTAGCATCTAAAGATGAGCCTTCCAGAAATGCTCCTTTTATCTCTATTGTCGGAACCTTTTTGCACCACTGCGTTATTTCTTTGGCCACATCAACAATACTATCACCGCCATACACAATGGTGCATGGGCCTTTAAACAAAGTTGTCGCCGGCTCCAGCCGGACATTGCACAGAGCCTTTTTAAACAGCGAGTTCCTCACTACCATTAACCTGATGCCCTTTTCTTTAAGCTCACCACGCATCAGATTATTGTCAACTCCACTGACACCAATCGTGGTGACAACCAAAAAGTCGCTAATATGCTCATCAGCAACTTTCTTTTCCAGTTCTGCCTGAAGCAGTTCTTTTACGAACTTACTCATCTTTCACCTGTTAATATCAAGAGTTTCATTGTATGCTGCCGATCAGTCGGTCTTTAAACAATAACAGCTACAGCAGGGCTCATCGTTGCAGATATGCACATTTTCTTTATATATGTGCCTTTCGCTGTTGCCGGTTTAATTTTCTTTATATGTGTGACGAATGCCTCGATATTACCTATAAGTTTTTCTGCCTCGAAGCTCTGCTTGCCGACTACTATTTGGACATTTCCACCTGCATCGTTCCTGAATTCAACTTTGCCCGCCGTGAATTCAGCTACGGCTGTGGCTACATCATCAGTTACCGTTCCCTTCTTCGGTGAAGGCATTTTCCCTTGTGGTCCAAGCAGTTTGCCGAGCTTACTGACCTTGCCCATTACCTTAGGTGAAGCAATCGCCACATCGAAATCCATCCAGCCGCCCGAGACCTTTTTTATCAGCTCGTCACAGCCGACATCAATGGCACCGGCCTTTTGAGCTGCTTCGACGTCCGGACCTTCACAAAAAGCAACGACTCTTTTCTGTTTACCAATTCCATAAGGCAAAGATATTGCGCCGCGAACGATTTGGTCGGCTTGTTTCGCGTCTATTCCCAGATGCAGTACACACTCTATGCTCTGGTCGAATTTCGCCGTGTTGAAAGATTTGACTTTCTCGACCGCCTCCACCAGACTCATCGGCTCCTTACTTGCCTGTTGCGATTCTTTCTCGTATCTTTTGCTTCTATAACTCATATATTATCTCTCGCAGCGTATTACACCGCCTGAACAATTTGTTTTTCTATTCACTATCTTCTATTATTTCTACGCCCATACTTCGGGCTGTACCTCTAATGATTTTTTCGGCGCCGGCTATATCATACGCATTCAAATCTTTGAATTTGGTCTCAGCAATTTCCCGGATTTGTTCAGCAGTTACTTTTCCGACTTTTTCTTTATTTGGAACTCCACTTCCCTTTGCAATTTCAGCCGCCTGTTTCAAAAGTACCGCTGCTGGCGGGCTTTTAACCTCGAATGTGAAACTTTTGTCCTTATAGACGGTTATCACAACCGGCACAATTGTTCCATTGAGCTGCTTTGTTCGCTCATTAAACTGCGAAACAAACTGGCCGATATTAACACCACGCTGACCCAAAGCAGGTCCAACAGGTGGGGCCGGTGTCGCCTGTCCGCCCTTCGCCTGCAATTTAATCTTTACCGCAATTTCTTTCGCCATTCTTCACCTAAAATCTTCAACTATGAAAAATAAACAAGCTCCAAAATTATAGTTCGCAATAATTAATATTATAAAAGCTCAAATTAATCTGTTTTCCAACAAACTCTAATATAGAGTCAATTTAGATTGCACTTTCATAGAAGCGCACCAAATCCTTATCGCGTGTTATTTTTCTGATGCTCAAATCCTCCCTTTTGTGTAGCCAACCTGTTTTGTCAAACATCGATTCTCTTAAAGGGTCACTGCCAAAATATATCATCCGAACATGACGCGGCTTCTTCAACAAAGTAGCATGAATTCGCGATAAAACATCCTGCAATGTTTTTTCGCCAAATGGATCAAAAAAGAAAAAAATCGTTACATCTTCACAATCAAACTTCAAAGCATCACCTTCAATGATCTCAACAGTTGCCTTACGTTTTCTCATTCTTTTGGCGTTTCTTCGTGCAATTAATGCCATATCCGATAATAGTTCAATACCATAACTTTTTGCGAGTGGCAAATGAGCAGCAAAGCACACTACTCTGCCAACACCGCATCCATAATCAGCGAATACATCTGTGTCGCTGAACGAAATTCTTTTGAAAATTTGTTGTAAACGAAAATAAGGACTCGGTTGGCACCAACGAGCATCTCGATTTAGCGAATTGCTATCTTTTCTTCTGACGACCACTCGGGTATTAACATTTAATCTTATATCCCAGAGTAAGTCATGCATACGCCTTACCAATTCAAAGGTTTTCTCTATATAATATCGTAATATGCTTTTCTCCAATTATTGGCTCTCAAGTTATGGTTTTGCACTTCTCGACTTCAGTCTTTAACACGAACTGTGCTAAATAGTCACAATTTTTCGATCTGCCAATACTCTATATCCAGCGGTGTGCTTCTACCAAATATCGTAACAATCACCTTCACAATCCCGCGCTCGGCATCAATCGAATCGACTACACCCTCAAAATTCTCAAAAGCACCTTCTCGGATTTTAATCTGATCGCCTTTTTGGAACTCGACTTTGATGCTTGGCGCCTCCTCCGGCTTTTCCGCCTCTAACAGCATCTTTGCCACATCCGTATCCCTCATTGGGGTCGGAACTCCTTCTGTGCCAATAAAATCACCGACTCCGGAGGTCGCCTTAATCATAAACCAGGCCTTTTCAGGAACCCGGCCATCCTCGGTCGGGTCCATCTCCATAAAGACATAGCCGGGATACAATTTTCTCTTCTGGATTGTTTGTCTGCCTCCCCGTATTCGCTTAATCCGCTCTACAGGAACCTCTATTCTACCAATAATATCCGTTAAGCTCTCATTTTTCACCTTCTGCGCAAGAGCTTCTTGTACCTGCATCTCTTTATTTGCCGCAACTCGTAAAACGTACCACTGCATCATAACGCCTTACGCAAACAGCCAGTCAAAAAAAAGTCTAAAGCCGGTATCTGTTGCACCAAGAAGAACAGCCATAAAAACCACAACCACAATCACGATAAAGGTCGAAACAGCGATTTCTTTCCTGCTCGACCAGCTTACTTTCTTCATTTCGCCTTCACCTGCTATCAGGAAATCTGCAACAGAAGGCTTATTCATAAGGTAAAAAATCAAAATGCCCAAAGCAACTAACAATCCTGCGGGCACCATACTTTCGACCCACAATCCCAAATCAGCAGCTTCTAATAGGTGATAAAGCCGCAAACAGCCTAATCCGACGATTAGCGCAGTACCCAGAGCGCTGCATAATCTGGTATATTTTCCTTGTCCAGGTTTATAAAAGCTAAAAAACATCCTATCTAATCCTGATTGCCTTTAGTTTTTTCTGACCACGATTTATCGGGACTGATGATAATCAAAGCAGGCCAGAAGGGAATCGAACCCCCAACCTTCGGTTTTGGAGACCGACGCTCTGCCAATTGAGCTACTGGCCTAATCTCTATTGATATTGTCATCACAGGGCAGATTTATCCTATTTACGTCGTATTTTGTGAACGGTATGTTTGCGTTCTTTTCTACAAAATTTCTTAAGCTCTATTTTCGGCACACCCTCAGCTACGCTGATACTCGTGCGATAGTTTCTGTTGCTACATTCAGAGCATTCAAGCCACACGTTTTCCCTTTTGCTCTTCTTCGCCATAGAAATATAATCCTACCAAGCAGGCCGCAATAAATTGCCGATTTTCGATTGTCGAATGCCAATTAAAATCGCAAATCGAAAATTGGAAATCGAAAATTGTAAACCAACAAGCTATGCAAGGATTTTCGTTACCACGCCGGCACCGACCGTTCGACCACCTTCACGAATAGCAAAACGAAGTCCTTCCTCCATAGCAATGGGGGAAATAATCTCCACCTCCATAGTGATATTATCGCCCGGCATACACATCTCTGCAGGCTTGCCTTCCTCACTTAATAGCGCAAGAATTGAACCAGTGACATCTGTAGTTCTAAAATAGAACTGTGGCTTGTAACCCGGGAAAAACGGTGTATGACGGCCACCTTCTTCTTTTGTCAGGACATAGACCTCAGAATGAAACTTGGTATGAGGCGTGATACTGCCCGGCCGCGCAATTACCTGACCTCTTTCGAGCTCCTTTTTCTCAACTCCACGTAAAAGCAAACCAATATTATCACCGGCCTGGCCTTCATCGAGGGTCTTATTAAACATTTCCACACCGGTTACAACTGTTTTACGTGTTTCTATAGCCAATCCGATGATTTCTACTTCTTCGCCAACTTTAACTCTTCCACGATCAACCCTTCCCGTACCGACTGTTCCCCGGCCTTTTATGCTGAAGACATCCTCAACAGGCATAAGGAACGGTTTATCGACATCCCGCACGGGAATTGGGACATATTCATCCATCACCTTAAGCAATTCAAGGATAGGTCCACATGCAGGGTCGTCCATACTCTCGGCTCTCATTGCTTTCAGAGCACAACCGCGGATAACAGGTGTATCATCACCTGGAAAATCATATTTATTCAACAGATCTCTTATCTCCAGCTCGACCAAATCCAGCAATTCCGGGTCATCTACCAGATCCACCTTATTAAGGAAAACCAATATGCAAGGTACGTTAACCTGGCGGGCTAACAGAATATGCTCACGAGTCTGCGGCATTGGACCGTCGGCTGCACTAACGACAAGAATGGCTCCATCCATTTGTGCCGCACCGGTAATCATGTTTTTGACATAATCTGCATGGCCCGGACAATCAACGTGCGCATAGTGCCGATTCTCCGTCACGTATTCCACGTGCGCCGTAGCAATGGTCAGAATTTTCGTTTCGTCACGTCTGCCCTGAGATTCCGACGCCTTTGCGATTTCATCATAAGACTTGAACTTCGACAGCCCTTTGAACTCCATCACTCTTGTCATCGCTGCCGTCAAAGTTGTCTTACCGTGGTCGACGTGACCAATGGTTCCAACATTTACATGTGGTTTTGTCCGTTCGAATACCGCCTTAGCCATTTTAATATAGACCTCCAATATGCAAGGTTAATATTATTTACTTGCCCATATCTTCAATTATTCTCCAACATCCGCTTTCAAACCTCTACAATTAGCTTAAAGTCAAGATTCATATATAGTTTGCAAGCAATCTCAGCTCGACCTGCTTACATTTAGCTGCTGATGGGATTCGAACCCATGACCTCGTCCTTACCAAGGAAGCGCTCTACCAGCTGAGCTACAGCAGCAAAACCCAATTCACCTTGATCATCCTGCAGACAACAAAACCCCCCTTGTTTTTCCTAAATAAACCTAAAGTTAATAAGGAAAAAGCCTGCTACATGACCAACTTTAGTATAAACGAATTATAATACAAGAAATGCTTTAAGAACTGCAAACATAAAAAATAAAAAAAATAAAAAAACACAAAAAAATCTTCACGGCTCGTTTTTTTCTAAAAATGAGCCAAACTTGCTGTTTACAGACCAAAGTAACGCAAATCTATGCTTACATTATATCGGTTAAAGCCGCGGTTAATCACCTATACTCCTTTGTGGTTCAGCGGTTGCAGCCTTGCTAATGAGTTCTTTCCAGCGTTTCATCTGCTTACGCCACTTAGGCCTGGCCTGAATGGCATCTCCTTTAATCTTGCCTAGCGCATCAATCACCGTGTTAGGATCTGCTCCGCCCCCGTCGGGAGCACTTAGATATGCGTCAATTGAGCGTACCACTTTATTGTCGGGGTCTAAGTCCTTTTGTAATAAGCAGTTTTCCACTAAATTAACTGCAAGATCTATCTTTGACCATCTTAAATACACATTCACCAACTTAGATAAAACAGCCTCTTTTTCCTCTTCGGTCTGCGTAGCTTCACGTAATCTGCCCAGATAGTTTGCCGCCTGTTCAAACTGACCCATCTCAATATAAAGGTTAGCCAACATTTCTCTGATATTTTTGAGAATTTCCGGCTTATTTTCACCAATCTTTCGGTCTGCTATCTCAAGAAAAGCAATTTTCTGCTCGTCGGATAGCCTGATTTGGCTATTTTGCGAAAAAAACTTGTCTATCCACTCGCTCAAAACGCTGGTATCGGAGCCGTTAAATATTTTAAGCATTGCCTGCCAGGCCAGCTTGCCTTCTGGGCTTGAACCTGTTTTTTCCACCAGCCACACCAGGTCTTCCTTGGCACCGACATCGCCGGCAAGGTCTATCAGCTTCCTCCTCACAATTGCACTGGGGTCATTGACGAAATCTTTTCTCAATATCTTAAGGGCGCCCGCTTTATCAATATAGATAAGTCCATCTACTGCCGCTTCTCGAACTAAATCCGTTCTGTCATTTATAGACTTTTCAAACAAAGGTCTGAATAGCTTTCTCGCCGGCACATTTTGAGCGCTCTGGGGAGCACAGAGCCCCGTCATCATGCTAAGCAGCTCGCCACGCAGGGATCCGTTGGTGTCTTTGTCTTGCTGGTTAAATTTTTCCGCCAACTTACCGAGATATTTTTCGACCTCAGCAGACGCTAATCCATCCTGCTCAAGCAACCTTTTCATAACTTCCGCACCCTTTTGCGCCTTTTTCGGGTCATTCTCATTGAGATATTTAACCGCCCAATCCAAGGCCTGCTTTCTTATATCCTCAGGAACTTTTATATTAGGATTAGGAGCAAAGGCATACCCGAGTGCTACGAACAACTCAATTTTGACTACATCATCCTTTTCGACTTCGAGCCGAGCCAGCAGACTCTGAGCCGGGATCACGCCACCCATTAAAGAAAGCAGTTGAGCCGTTTTAAGCCGGACGTCTCTATTCTGGTCCGATATTAAATTCACCAGGACGGGGCCTACCTCCCCCGGCAGCTTTGGATTAGGTCGGGTTCCTACCCTATCCTGGCGGACCTTCTCCAAGGCCCATAATCTGATTATCATCTCAGGGTCACGCAAATTCTCAACCAGAAACTGGCTCCTGACCGCATCATCGTTCAAAGCTAAGTATATCTTATCCAGCGCCGTGCGGTATCGTTCTCGCCAGGAGTTCAATTCGGTTTCCAGTTTGCGGATTTCTGTTTCTCTTCGGAGAAGCCTATCCCGCAAGAAGGCTTCCGGACCTTGGCGTTTCAGCTCATTTATAATTTCTTTGCGGGCCTCGGCGCTGTCTCCTATTGGTATGCCTATAGAAGAAAGGGCACTTGCCGCCGCCGCTGCAACCTGACTTTCAGGATCTTCAAGCAGCTCAATTAACTTCAACACCGCCGCCATATCGGGATGAAGCCTCAACGCATATATCGCGTTCAATCTCGCTTTCACCGGCAATGAGGCATCTATTGCTATCCTTTCAAGAGGCCCTTTAATTTGCTCATATTTAAAAATCAAGGTCGCTTCAGCAGCTAATCTTGCCCCGGTGGTATCATCAGTGGTCAATATTTCAAGCAGCGGCTGGATAAATTCCTCTTTATTCTCTACTGTTTTTTTTGTTGTTCGCGTCTGAATTAGTGCTTTGCATACAGCCACTCGTGCGCTGTTACTGTCAGCTTGCTTTAGTGCTTCGAGTAGAAATTTCCTGGCTTGGGGGTCTTTATTAAATAGCAGTACAGCTGCCGCCTCTGTCGAACCCTTCGATAAAGCATCTCTGATGATTTTCAACTGGGGGTCAAGATCGGTCTTTGTGGATGCTTCATCGTTCGGCAAGGCTGGTTCGCTCTGGCTAACGCCAGCCTGCTGACAACCTATCACCAACAGGAACATTACCATATATAATCGTTTTGTGCTCATTCGAATGGCCTTAAGGAAACTGCCGCCTGTCCATTTGAGTATCATAATAACCGCCAAATCCATCTCGGTCAATTAGCTCTCAGCGATTTTCTTCATTCTCGCACATTTTGCACAGAACCACTAAAGAATATAGCGGATAGCAAACTCTCAACTGTACTTACTTGCCTTTTGCAAATGCACTTCCATTACGGCCTTGGATGGAATTTCTTATGAATCCTTCGCAATCTTTCCTGGTCAACGTGTGTATAAATCTGAGTTGTGGCTATATCAACATGTCCGAGCATTTCCTGGACGCTGCGCAGGTCGGCTCCGCCAGCCAACAGATGTGTCGCGAAGCAATGCCTTAGTGTATGTACAGTCAAATTTCGCGGCATACCTGCACGCATCGCATATTTCTTAACTAACCTCCAGATCTCAATACGACTCATAGGCCGACCTGTTCGGGAAAGCAGCAGAAAATCTGCACTTTCAACCTTTATCAATTTAGGCCGACCGTCAGGCATCATCAGATACTCAGTTGTCGCTGCGATAGCAACTTTACCGAGCGGTATAACTCGCTCTTTGTTGCCCTTACCCATACAGCGAAGATAGCCGATATCGAGATTTAAATCGGACGTTTTCAAACATGCTAATTCACTTGCACGAATTCCCGTAGCATAAAGCAATTCAAGCATCGCTCTATCACGCAGATAAAAAGGCTCGTCCGGATGTGGAGCATTCAGGAGATCGATAACCTGCTGTTTGCTGCAGGTAATCGGCAGCTTCTGCCAGGCCTTCGGGCTTTCAATAGTACAGGCCATGTCGTCTTCAACAAGGTCCATAAGCTTTGCAAATCGCAGCAGCATCCTTATCGCGACAAGACAACGCTTCATCGAGCTTTCGCTCATCTGGTTTTGAGTGAGAATTCGCAGATAGCTTCGTATAAGGACAGGATTTATCTGTTGCAATCCATGAATTTTACACGATTTACAATATTTCAGAAAGCCCTTCAGGTCGCGGCCATAAGCCAAAATCGTATTATTGGAAAGTCCCCCCTCAACGACTAAATAATCGAGAAAATCTTTCACACTTTGTCCGAGAGGGAGTGTCAATATTTTTTCACTAATAGATTGTGTCTGTGTAGAAAGCATATCTTTAATCTCTCGCGAAGCGGGGACCCTTGCTCGCTGACTTCGATGATCTCAGTCGCACAGAAAATCTCCGTGAAGTCGCTCGGAATCCGGCCCAGGTCACAAATGGCAATTCACTATTGGTTTTCCGCGAAGCGGGATCCCTTCACGATGCTCTATAAGTTTCTATACTAATATCGGCATTCAGACAATTTTACCTTTAGCTAACCAGAAAAACGAACATATAACACTTGTCCATACAGGACATATCTGATAATATACAAGCACATCGAAGCTTCAGTGGTGTCAAGTTTCAATCCGATCTCCTAAGGAGGTCTCATAAAGGAGTCGAGATATGAGCGGTATTTTTGGAGTCGTCTCAAAAGGAGATTGTGCAGAAGCCCTTTTCTACGGCACGGATTATCATTCGCACTTAGGAACAGAATACGGCGGTCTGGCTGTGCTTGATAAAGACTTTACCCGTCAGATACGGGATTTAACTCAAAGCCAGTTTAAGTCGAAATTTTACGACGATTATAAAAGCATGAAAGGCAACAAGGGTATTGGTGTTATTAGTGCCTTTGAGGAACAGCCTATTTATCTACGGTCAAAATTTGGACCTTTCTGCATTGCGACAACCGGGAGAATTGAAAACGCCGAAGAGCTTGCAGAAGATTTGCTGGAACAAGGAATATCTTTCAGCGAGGTAAACGAGAAAAGTGCCAACGCTACAGAGCTGATAGCAAAGTTAATCAACCAGGGAAACGACCTTATAAACGGTATAGAAAAAATGTTTGATGTTATAAAGGGCTCCTGTTCTCTGCTGTTGCTTAACAAAGATGGTATATATGCTGCAAGGGACAGATTCGGATACACACCGCTTGTTATCGGCAAGCGCAAAGACGCCTGGGCGGTTACGAATGAAACCAGCGCATTTCCAAATAACGACTTCGAGATAATAAAATACATCGAGCCGGGTGAAATAATTCTGATAAGCGAGCAGGGAATAGCACAAAAAAGAAGGCCGACGGAAGAAAATATAAGCCAAATCTGCGCATTTCTCTGGATTTATACCGGCTTTCCCGCATCAAGCTATGACGGAATAAATGTGGAAATCGTCAGAGAAAAATGCGGATGCTATCTTGCAAAACACGATAAAGATATCGATGTTGATTTGGTCACCGGAGTTCCTGATTCCGGAATCGCACATGGTTTAGGCTATGCGATGGAGTCCGGCAAGGCCTTCAGACGCCCCCTTGTTAAATATACGCCTGGATATGGTAGAAGTTACACTCCTCCTTCGCAAGAGATACGCGACCATATCGCAAAGATGAAACTCATCGCTATCAAAGAAGTAATTAAAGGTAACAGCATTGTTGTATGTGAGGATTCTATTGTGCGGGGAACGCAACTGAAAAACTTCACTATAAAGAAACTATGGGATTGCGGTGCCAAACAGATACACATAAGGCCGGCCTGCCCACCTTTGATGTTTCCTTGTAGGTTCAATTTCTCCACACGCTCGATTCATGAGCTTGCTGCCCGCAAAGCCATTCACCGCCTGGAAGGTCATGACGTGGAAGATGTGTCGGAATACATAGACCATAATTCCGATAAATACAAAAAAATGGTGAAATGTATTGCCAAAGATTTAGGTGTCACGACACTCAGATATCAGACTGTGGATGATATGGTTAAGGCCATCGGAAGGCCGAGAGACAAACTCTGCCTTTATTGCTGGACCGGCGAATGCCCAAAACCAACATGCCCGAAACCGGCAATAGATATAGTGGATATAAAAAAGCCTTCTGAGAAGAAGACAAAAGAAAAGAAAGCGACACGCTAACACAGACTTAAGTGCGTCCTCACCAAGTAGTTGTTTCGGTTCCACTTGGAATCACAGTTGTTCTTGTAGCTCAAGGCAAGGATGGCAGCTCAGTTGACCAGCCGGTCTCATTGCCGAACAAATCACGTGCTTTGACCTGGAAACGATGGCGTTGGTTGACTCTTCCCACCTGGACGGTATATGTGCGGTCTGTCTGCCAACTGCTACTAAAGCGGGGCTCGGTGGTACATTGGAAGAAATACTCTACCACGCCACTTCCATCGGTGGCTTCTGCTGCTGTCATAGTGGCATAAAAATCGAATGACCCGGTGCCGATCTTGATCTCTTTAGGTTCGCCACTCGCTGCCCATTGCATCGGGTTGGGACTCGGCGGTGTAGTATCGTCAGTAGGGGTAGTTACAGAAGCGAGCTCCGACCAGTCTGTCTCCAGCAGATTGGATTTATTGCGAGCCTTAACTTTGTATTGGTATGTAGTTAAGGGACTCAGGCCTGTGTCTATATAATTTGGTTCGCCCTGCCAATCGCTATCGTGCCCAGCAATAGATATGTTCTCGAAGAGATATTCCACCCCGCTCGAGTCGGTTGAGGTGGCGATCGTGGCTATCATGGCAATTGAATATGGTGAGGTTGCATAAGGTGGCGTTGCCCAGGTCATAGGATTCGGTATCGGGGGCACAGCCGGTATTGGCGGCTGCCAATTTTCAGTAAGAACAGCAAAATCGACGAAATCTACTACAGCATCTCTATTAAGGTCCTCCGGCAGCAAAACCTCATTGCTAAGCCAATTTCTTGTTAGTAAGTTCATATCTCTGTAATCTATCCAACCGTCATTATTCAAGTCGGAAATATCGCCCAAATCTGATAGTGACATACTTGCCTGCGGCGTTCCACCATAGGCGCCCAAATTTATCCGTTTGCCATGCGGCCATAATTCTCCAGTCCAATCTGAATTAGGGTTGCCTGCATCTACACATGGGCTCGTTGTATCATCTATAACCCAAAGCTGTTTATTAGAGTCCCATCTGCCTGCTTCGGATTTAACGTGATAATCGCCATCAACCCAGAAGTCATCGCTTTCATTGGGTGTACCATTAGGGTCCCAGAAACCTTCGGTCGCGAAAAGTGGGTTGGCAATAAAATCGCCGGTGCCCGACGTTGCGCCACCTCCAAAATTGCCAGTTGTATTAAACCAGAAGGCGTTATAGGAATTGTTGCAGGGCCCCGAAATCCCTCCGACAAAGTTAGCTTTATTATATGCTATTATGTTGTTAAGGACAGAACCTGTGCAATAACTCAAGCCACCGCCCCTTTGATCAGCTATATTGCCTACAATGGTATTGTTACGTATGGGGCCACTACAGCCGTATAAACCACCACCGTTTTGGCATTTATTTCCAGCGATAATATTATTATTTATGTCACCATAACAATTGCTAAGCCCACCGCCTTCAGAACCGGCTTTGTTTCTAACAATAATGTTGTTGCTGATCCTGCCGTAGCATCCGTAGAGTGCACCACCACCCAAGGCTGCATAATTGTTTTCGATCACGTTGCTTCTAACTTCACCGTAGCAATACTGCAGACCGCCACCCAAGCCATTAGAGTTGCTTGAGATAATGTTGTTAATTATTGGTCCATCACAATCAACTATACCACTACCATTATTGTGTGATATAATGTTATCGGTGATTCGCCCATCACAGTTGTATATTCCTCCCTGACTATTGGAGGTTATCGTATTGTTTAAAATAGCAGGTGCGGCACCATTGCCTCCGTAGATACCCGTACTGTCACAATCTCTTATGATATTTTTTAAGATGGTTGGTGACGTGGCGTAACAGAAAATACCTCGTCCGGTTATAGTAAAGCCGGTAAGCACAGAATCGCTGCCCTCGCCAAAGTCAAAAGTCATGCTGTAACCGAAATTGGTGGTAATTATCGTTGACTGAACAACGCTTGGGTCATCTGGGTTTTCACTGGTAAGGGTGATAACTCTACCGTTGAAAAAGATGTTCTCATTGTACGTGCCTGCTCTAACAACAATAATATCACCGTCCCGAGAGGCATTTATCGCATCCTGGATGTTACGGAAGTCCGCAGACCCGTCATTATCGACTATGATTATTTCCCCCTGACAGGTAAAAACCGGCAGAAGACATATAAAGACTAAAACGAGCTTCTTCATCCGAATATCCATCCTCTCGAAAGGTTTTTTATCTAATGTAGATTTTACTATAAAAAGAGCGTTAATTCAATGAAAAAACTGGTAATATTCTCCTCGTAAGACATCCGGTTTCTTACGTTATTTACCGTTCAGCTTACAGTTTTAGAGATTCCGTAAATGGGCAAGATAATAGCGAAAGGGAAAATTTCTAACAGGGTCGAAGACAGAGCACTAATCATTTCGTCCGTAGAGCCAGTTAGCGTCAGATAGCTCGTAATTGATGATTTCATCGCGGTGGAAAAATATCTCTATTTCCCGCTCAGCCGACTCCCGACTGTCGGAACCGTGAATAAGGTTGTATCCCCTGGAACAGCTAAAGTCGCCCCGAATGGTACCCGGCTGAGCCTCATAGCCAAAAGTCGCTCCCATCATGCCGCGTACGATATTTATAATACCCTCAGCCTCCCAGACCATCACAAGTGCCGGCGCCGAACATATATATCTTACCAAACCCTCGTAAAATGGCTTTCCTTTATGTACTGCATAAAGCCGGCGCGCTGACTGTTCAGAGATTTGAATAAACTTTGTGGCGACGAGTTTTAAGCCTTTTCGTTCGAGTCGCGATATCATCTCGCCCGCCAAATGACGCTGGATAGCGTCCGGCTTGACGATTATCAAAGTTCGTTCTGCCATGTTTATACTTCTTGGCTCGTCGCTTGTCTCTATTTCTGTTTTCTGTTAGCGAGACGCTACGCTACATTCCTTCAGGGATGATGTAAATCTCAACTCGTCTGTTAAGAGGATTGCCTTTTTTATCGGGCTTATTGTCCGCAATCGGTCTATATTCGCCGAAGCCACGGGCGCTCATTCGCTTCGGTTCGATCTTATTCTCTGCCATCACGTTTAGCACCGATACAGCCCTGTGGACGGACAGATACCAATTGTTCGGATGTTTCGCAAGCGTTGCGGGCTTGCCAATCGGGATGTCATCTGTGTGACCTGCAATTACAATATCGAGTTTTTTAGCCTCTTCGGAATTCAAAATTTCACAAAGTGATTGAATGGCTTTGATCGCCTCCGCTGCCACCTTGTCACTGCCCACTTCAAAAAGTAAATCACTTTTGAACTTCACTATTCCCAGGCTTGCGTCGTATGTAACCAGATCATACTGCTTGGCAAAATCTTCCAGCTTGGTGCTTAGCTCCACCGGTAGCTGTGCGCCGCCGTAGAGCAGTTTCTTCTGCATTGAATCAATTAGCCCTTGTTTCTTAGCCAGGTCTTCATTAAGAGCAGCGATTTTTTGCTCCAGTGTTTCTACATCGATACCGCCCTTTTCTTTGGCATCGGCAAGCTCTCTGTTCAGCTTGTCAAGCTCAAGGTTTTTAGCCGCCACATCAGCCCGCAGCGCATCTATTTGCTTTTGCTGTGTTTCGTTTTGAATTCGCAAGTCCTCTAATTCCGAGTTGCAACCACCCGCCAGCACTATGATACCTACAAGCAAAACCATTAACAGTCTCGTAGTTAGCATTGTTCAATCCTTTCCAAAATTAAGATATTACTCCATAAAAATTGTACAAAAAATTTATAAGCTATTACAACCGACTAATCGCTGAGACTGCACCGCGAATTGCACAACGGAACTTCTCCGTTAATCGGTTACTCTATAAGTAAAGCCTATTCATATTTAACCGTCAAGAATAAATCTCAAAATATAAAGTGCCCCTCAAGAGAAAGAAGGAATTTTTTATGATTTGATTGATAGCTTACTTTCATGCCTTCAAAACGGCTGCTTTTAATGTATCTTTATCGTAAAAAACGATGTTCCGATAAATATATTAAAATGACACGACAAACAAAAATATTCCTTAAACAAAGCAACTCTAAAGTCGTAAATTTATCTTGATATAAACCTTTTTTTGGGTATCATTAAGGTTTCGAATTAAGACAAGAAAGAGGATAGAATTTAGCTCCCCCTCTTTTTCCAAGTGCTCTAAAAATATTAAGGTTTTTAGGAGGTTCGACAATGAAAAAAGTACTCAGTTTGGTAGTCAGTTTAATGCTTGCCTGTTCTGTATTTTTCGCAGGCTGTGATAAGCACCAGTCCGGTTCCACTCCCGCTGAACTACCGAGCGATGAAAATAACAACTCCACGGCGGTTCAAACTCCCACTGTCGTTGTGGAGGAACCTGTGACTTCTACCTTCGAAGAGGAAGAGAACCCGGTTGAGAATCCGACCCAAACCCCGGATGTCATCTTTGTCCCGACGCCTCAGGAAGTAGTGGAAAAGATGCTGGAAATGGCGAAAGTCACAAAGGACGATTTGGTTTATGACCTGGGCTGTGGTGACGGCAGAATCGTAGTGACGGCAGCTAAGAAGTACGGCTGTAAGGCCATAGGCTTTGACATCGACCCGCAGCGCATAAAAGAGTCGCTGAAAAACGTGGATGCGAACAACGTCGGAGACTTGGTTACAATTGAGCAGAAGGACATCTTTACCCTCGACCTTAGCGATGCGAACGTAATCACTCTGTATCTACTTCCGAGTCTGAATGTAAAGTTGATTCCACAATTGGAGAAACTCAAGCCCGGCTCTCGGATTGTATCACACGATTTCGATATGAGGGGAGTCAAACCGGATGAGGTTGTCACCGTGACCAGTAAAGATGGCTCCCAGCACACGGTATATCTGTGGACAACGCCGCTCAAAAAAGAAAGCCAAGGAGAAATGCCCTGAGCATACAGACATTTCGTATTTCGTTTAACGGTTACGGTTGACCCCCGACAAGCCGGGGCTGCTTAAGGAGTGTTTTTATATGCTTCTGCCAAGATTTATTAAAAAGCTTTTAGCCGTATTTCGCGGCAGTGTCTCGCCGGTCTTTATCTTCTCGTCGGTATTTTTAGGATTCTCGTTCGGTCTTATGCCGGGCTGGTCCGGCTTCCACATAGCTATAATCATCATAACACTGATATTAAATGTCCACATCGGCCTGTTTATCCTCTCAGCGGGTCTCGGCAAATCGCTCTGCTTTGCCGCAGCGCCGGTCCTTTACCACGTCGGAATGTTCGTACAGGATTATCTCTCAGCTCTGCTGCGACTTTTTTCATACATACCCATAATAGGTATTACAGATTTCAGTAAATATTCCGTTGCAGGCGCACTAATACTTGGACCGGTTATCGGGGCCGTTGCAGGGCTCCTCCTGGTGCGCTCGGTAATCAGCTTTCGCAGGGCGCTTTTGAAATTTGAAGAAGGCTCCGAAAGATTCAAAAAATGGTACTCAAATCCCTGGGTGCGTATTCTGGACCGCCTCCTCATCGGCAGGCGAACTAAAGACGCCAAAGCACTTTTCACAACTAAAACAAAATACTTTCGAAAAGCAGGTATGGTGCTGGCTGTCCTGCTCATAATTGCCTGTGCTGTCGTAATAAGCCAGATAAAAGACAGTAAGATTAAGAACTATGCCGAGAAAAAGATGACACAAGCCAATGGTGCCGAAGTTGATGTCGGCAGCCTCCAAATTTCGCCCTTAACAGGATTGGTATCTATCTCGCAAATACAGGTCACTGACCCCGAAAAGCCCCAAAACAATCAGTTCTCGGCAGAAAAAATCGCAGCGGACGCCAGCTTATACAATCTGCTTATCGGCAAGGTTGTAATGGATGAGGTACAAGTATCAAATATCAAATTCGACCAGCCGCGGGCAGAACCCGGCAAGATCGTCGAAGCAGACACCCAGCAAAAGCAGCCCATCTTTGATGCCAACGATTTTGCGCTTACAAAAGAAAACCTTAGCAAGCTCGAAACCTACATCAAAAATGCAAAGGCCTTGAAAGAACGTCTGCAAAAACTGCAAAAGTGGCTGCCAAAAGACAAAAAGACAGCTAAACAAACACGCGAAGTACCTCAAAAATATCTCGACTATCTGAAAGCCCATGCTCCCATTACACCGTCACCTCGAATCCTGGCAAAAAAAGCCTTGCTCGATAATGTTCAAATACCTTCACCTCTCTTTGCCAACAGCAAAGTCACTATTGCCAACGTAAGCGATGCACCCCAAGCGGCAGGGCTTCCCATCAATCTTGAGCTAACATCGTATGATACTGCTGCTTTTGTCAGTATCACGCTGGATTATTCGACAGGAACCGGCGAACCGAAAATAACGGGGACATTCAAGGGCTTTGACCTGAGCAAATTGCAATCAGGTCTTAATTCAAATGCAGGACTCATTTTTGAGTCGGGCACCGCCTCCGGCGATTTTCAGGGCAAACTCAACGCTGATTCCATGGACGTGACTATAAATGTTGTCCTCGATAATATGCAGGCCAAAAGCCGGGCAGGCGGAATATTGGGCCTCGACTCCCAAACCTCTTCGGAGGTCCTCGATGCCGTACATAATCTAAAAACGACAATAAGGATTGTAGGCCCAATTAGCGAACCCAGAGTTGTTTTCGACAGCAAAGGCCTGACAGAACAATTCAAGCAGAAACTTGCTGAGGCCGGAAAGAAAAGACTTCAGGAGGAGCTTGACAAACGCCTTAATGAAACGCTCGGCGACAAAGTCCCGGATGAGCTTAAAAAAGCAATTGGAAAACCCTCCGACCTGATAGAAGGTCTCGGCGGACTTCTCAAGAAAAAAGACGACAAAAAAAGGTAGGATGGGGAAACTGCATGTTGCCCATGTTGCTCATTACTTTTGAAAAACAATGATAATTCTTGTTTTGAAAATTCGGATTTTAAACATTCGATATTGTTTCGAATTTAGGATTTAGTGCTTCGGGCTTGCGCGACCTTGTCGCGATTTTCTTCTTGCCTTTTACAACATTCCCGACCATAATATTGCTCGCTAAGCGAGCTTCACACCCTTGATTAATCTAAATGTTTAGCCGTCGCCGGGACGGCGACGGACAAAATTTGTTGCGGAATAAAACCGCAATACGCGATACGATATACGCAATACGAGACAAAAGCGACCCATGCTTCGCCTTAGGCTACGCAGGGCAGGCGAAAATTAAACTTGCTGAACTTAGATGACAATTCGGCGGGGTAGATCCTACACTACCAATCTTTAATTATCTCAATGGTCTTTTTAATTGATTACTTGCCGAACGAATGTTCTCGCTATTTCAAGTTCCGGGTCATGCAACAAATCTCGCTCAAGCACTGCATTCACCCATTTCGGACCATGACCACCAATACTTCGATTAAAACCTTCAAGTTCGCCTACTGTAACAATAAAAAGACCAAGCTTTTCCAACTCCTCACACATAGAATTATAGGCAACGGTTGGATCGCCACTTGGAATATATGATTTCCCGACGCTCTTGGCTGTAGACCATGGAGAAGACCTTCTCAGTATACTTTGGATTTTGTTCTTTGCGTCTGTTGGAAAGACACTTACCTGGATTTCATCCAAAATTTTTCTTATTTCATCAGCAACTTCAGTAGTGCTTAGCTCGGGTTTCTTATCATCTATTGCCTTTTTTACCAAACGCCAATTACTCTCAACAGAGCACCAACTTGCGCCAAGTGCCTCCACGATATTCTTTAGAGGTAATTCATTATTCAATACATCGAAATCAGCAATTACGCGAACAGGCACATCAAGATTTCGTAGAGAATTTACTACAATTGGCATCTTTCCTTTCCCCCCACTATGAAGAAACATGATATGTTCACGGCGTGTATCACCTGATGGATCCATAATTGCATCCATGATAGCCGCATAAAACCTACAGTCACTGTCACTTTCACATAAAACTACTTTATTATGGAAAATCCCATCTAAGACATTTGAATATCTTAGTATTGGGTCTCCCCAAACTTTCTTTATTCCATCGCTGTCCAGTTCCTTAATAGGATTTATTTCGTTATTCCTCTGTATTCGAAGAATTCGTACTCGGCTAGATTGAGTATCTAACAAACCACGTAAAAAGTCACCACTATGAGTCGCTAAGAAAAACTGGCGCTCTTGCGGTGCCTCCTTCACTATCATTTGGCCTAAAAGTCGTGCCTGAGGAGGATGAAGAAAGGCTTCTGGTTCATCAATCATTATAACAGTATGATTGACGACAAGCGAATGTAGAAGGACGCCTACGAAACTCCTCATTCCATCACCTTGGGTATGCAAGGTTGGGAGTTTCTCTAAATCCTTCAAATAGGAAACTGATACCCTATCTTGACCCTCCTTCGGTATCGGTCGTATTCCGCAGTGTAGTGGAACCTGATTACCGGCATTCCGATGGACAACTAAATCCTCTC
Source organism: uncultured Pirellulales bacterium (assembly GCA_964601185.1). Classification (GTDB taxonomy): domain Bacteria; phylum Planctomycetota; class Phycisphaerae; order Sedimentisphaerales; family Anaerobacaceae; genus CAZRMQ01. Next base: position 8,436 of record CAZRMQ010000003.1, on the reverse strand, counting down.
CGAACGCATCTCTAAAGTAGGAACTAACCTTCATCTCAATAGCGTCATTTATTTGAAGATAGTGGATCGGGTGCGTCAGAGGATCCCTTGTAAGAGCGATATTGGGAGCTGGATTAGCAGCGCCCAACCTATCATCCGTCGTTAAAAGGTAAATAAAGAACCTAGCTAATTCATGAAGTCCATTTCCGTAATTTGTCCACCATGTTTTTGCTTGGCTTTCATTTACACTAGCGCCCATTCTTGTAAATGAGGGATTAGATGGATTGCTAACATTCTTTCTTGAGTTCCTTTCTAGCCACTTGCATAGATCGGTTTGGTCTCCATCAATCGCGAGTTCAACCGACGTTACAACGACCGTTGAGGAAGCCTTTTCTTTTGCCTTTTGTTCTATATTCTTCAACGCTACACTTTTTCCTGAATTATTCGGCCCAACCAACACTACAATATCATCGAAATTTAAGGCTACCTTACTTCCATCACTAAAGGTTGCCTCTTTAATCCAAACTCTTGGATTTGATGTAATTTCTTGTGAATCCATATTCCCTCTAGACTAGTACAGATTCTAGGGACACCATAATTAATTCCAATCTATATGCGCGCACACAGCAAATTAAATGTCCCCATTATATTTACTTAACAAAGCGTATTGATCACCTGAAAAATCTGCGTTTTTACTTCCGCCTTTGTCAGCCTATCCAAAGTTATTGTTTCATATTATATGTGTCCTTCCATCCCAGAACAAGCACATTCGGCGGCAAAACGCAAAAAAGGAGTCATGAGCATTTTCTGGTTAATCTAAGAGGTTGCGGTGCTATTTCATCGCACCCTGCGTTTCTCTAGCTCTCCGTAAGGAGTCCCTAGGACTGCCACAGGTAAAATCCTTGATCCTTAAAGCAGCCTATAAGTATATACGCATATACTTATAGCTCTCCATAAGTAGTCCCTAGGACTGCCACAGGTATAGTACCGACCCAATTTTCAAAGAATACCTAAGTATCTTAGGTATCGAGACTCAAACACTTTGTATCAAGAATGAAAATGGTGGGGCATTCATTCTCCCCCTAAGGGGTGTGAAGGTCGCTGACGCTCCATAGCTTTGGCGTCAGGGCGATGAAAGCCCCACCCTACCGAAACAAATCCACCTTTTGCCTGGCCTTAATACGCCTGCGGCGTATTACCAACCAACAACAAAAATATCTTATACGTAAAGTGCGTACGCGCTTTACGTATGAGTGACATAGCGACTGTCTTGTAAATCAAACGATTCTCGGATTCAAATAATCCTTTCAACTATTATTTAGAATCCAATGAAGCTGCCGAGCGATGTAGTCTTAAGACTACATCGCAAGACCAACCCTGAGACAGGTAGGTTGTTAAAAGCAAAACAAAAACATTCCAAATGACACCTTTATAATTGCTGGGTGGAGAATCCTCTATTTCCTGGAATTTACTTTACGCTTAACAAATAATATTGTATAATATGTATCTAACGAATAGAATAAGATACAGGATACAGAAAACAGAAGACAGGAGTTTACCCGCCGGAGGCGGGACGGAAAGGCGGAGGGCAAAACTCAGAAGTAAATCCTAAGCACTAAATCCTAAACTCTAAACAATATCAAATTTTCAAAAAACCTAAATTCTCAATGCAAAACGTAAAACCACAACGTAAATATTCCCAAATTAGCCATGGCACCTGTGGTCATGGTCTGTTCTACAGTCGTAGAGAACTTTCTACAAATCGGCCTGTTTTTTTGAAAAACAAAGCCAATTTTCGAAAAAGTCAAATGGATGTAACATTAAATATATCAAGGAATTATGAGAAATAAATCGCACTGGACACTTGGTGAAAACAAACCCAATCAAAGCCAATTACCCCAGCGCTCGTCACGGCGGAGCGAGGAGGGGAACAGAATATCTTCTGTTTTGAGAAAGAGCCCGAATATGATATAATTATTATGAGGATGGCTATAAAAGACAGGTTCCGAACTATATTTTTTGATAATTCCTAAGCTACTCTAAACGAAAAAGTAATGCGTCATTATTTCTTCAACAAAGCGGAAAGTACTTTGTTATTGTGTCTCATTATCATCTTTGGAAAAGGCACGTCTCAGGCCAAATTCCCCAATCCAAGAGATGCTAAAACACCGCCGCAAGCCCGGTTGGCATCATACGCAAGCTCCACCATAGGAACAAATTTTCTTGGCCTCGAAGATTTAGGGCCACACTCTTACAGACCCAACATATCTGAGAAAAACGGCATTATATATACTTGCAAAGCAGGACATATCGACATAGCTCATGCACGCAAACTCATCGATTGGACAGCCTTTCTTGCAGCAAAAACCTTTGATAATCTGATTGAAAACAAGGCCGATTTCACATTCACAACAGCAAAACCTTCTATATACCATGTAAATATCGTGTATCCTCAATACTGGACAGTTCTTTCGGAGCAGCAAAAAGAAAAAGTCGCCCGAAATATTTCCATCAAGGTCGGGCAATACGCCGCTTTTACAGCGAGTATATGGCACGAAATTCTTACATGGTTCGGTTATAAAAGTTTAAGAATTTATACGGATTTTCCCTCCGCATTTTCGTGGGAGGACACTTTCTCAAATGTTTTTGGAAGCCATATTGCCGTTATGGCGCTTCAGGATGCCGAGCATGAATTCAACGAAGCGGTGACGTTAGCTCTTGATCGGGAGCTTGAAAAGCTCGGTGTCCAATCAGCACGTACAGCAAAGCGCGCCGCTGAAGAGGTAAGGGGACTATGGTTCTCAGGCGATTTGCTGTTTGTTGACATCAAAAAGAGAAACTTTGATATAGGCCTGAATGATGGTTTCATTACACCGTTTATTGTTCCATCGTTAGCTGAGTGTGAAGGAGCAGAAGCTCAAGCATACCCGGTTCCAAACCTCGCTTCTCTTTCCAAGTATGGATTTTCATTGCGATTTAAAATTGAACCAAGGGCATGGGAAAAAGGCAGAATCCTAAGGATTGTGTATCCGCAGGCAGAAAACAGAAGTAATTGGATCGAGCCAGCTATTCACTTTGCCCCAATCATGGACTACATCAAAAAAGAGGCCGTAGCAAAATATGGTTATGATGTGAACAGGTAATTGGTAACTATTAACCATTTAACCAATCACCAATCATCAAAGGATTTGGAAACCAACTGCAGTAATATCATCAACCTCAGAAGGTCTAACGGTTTGATTATGTACTAATGAGTTAAATCCATCCATCATTTCCACAACAGGCAAATCAGCGATTCCGCAGAACTGGTCATTGAAACGAAAGCCGGTCATATCGTCGAACCCGCCTATAAACGGCTCAGCTCCATCAGAGTACAGCAATAACTTATCACCGCTTTGAAGCTGGACGGTTTGCTGAATATAGTCGGCATTTTCAAAAACTCCGAGCAGCGAGCCTCGCAATTCCAATTGCTCAGGTCGCTTACCGGGCCGGATAAGAACCGGATAGGGATGCCCGGCACGAGCGAAGGTCAACTGCAACGTCTTTATATTCAGCAAACAGTAGCAACATGTAGCGAACTGGTAACCGGAGAGCTTCTGGCTTGTCAGCCGAACATTGAGATTCTTTATGACTTCCGCCGGTGAAAAAATCTTATAAGTATTTTCGTATGTCTCACGCATAACCAGAGCCTGTTTAACAAAGATGGTCAAAAGTGCAGCCGGCATTGCGTGACCGACAGCATCAGCTACATAGAAACCGACATGTTGCTCATCTATTCGTACAACATCGTAAATATCACCTGAGACCCATTCTGCCGGCAGGAAAATAGTAGCCCACTGTAATTCGTCGCAATTCGGCAGTTGATCCGGCAGGAAGTCACGCTGAACTCTGCCGGCCATACGAAGCTGCTCTGCGAGGTTATCAACGAGCGTACCAGCCATTTGAAGCTGCTGACCCAATGTATTTTTATCCGCCCTTTGGCAGTTTTCGATTTGATTTGTCGGAAATGCAGGTTTTACTGTTATGCCAGGACTCTTTTTACGGTACGCAAGATTGAGGCTGATATTAAGCCACAGCTCATTTGTGTCGACGGACTTCGTAGAGTTAGTCCTGGAGAAACTGTTATTCGACGGCGATAAAGAAAAACTCTTAACAGGTGTTTCCGTACGATTTGTGAGTAGAATCACACCGACACCTTCCATCTCAAGCGATTCAATTATTCTGGCCAATTTCCACTGTTGTGATCCATCGGACTTCGGCGAGACTTCGACGATCTTCATTCGAGTCTGAGCCTCGGCTTGGCTGCCCCCCCCAAAGTCTGGGTCGAAGACAGTCGATCGAAGGCTGTCTTCTGTCCCTTCGGCTTCGCTCAGGGCAGGCTTCTGTCCTCTGTCTTCTGATTGGGCGGATTCATCAGCATCGATAATTACAGTCCCAATAAGGCTGATTCTATTACGAATCTGGGAGAATTTATCTATGGGTAATACCATAAAGGAAAGTTTATTCTGTCTTAACAGCCGTTTTACCTCTGTAGGGATATTATGGCCGTTATTTGTCAGATAGAGAACGTCAGTAAATCTTTTCAGCACCTCGGATTGATTTAATAATGCTGTTTTTCCCATTTTTGGCTGCCTTTTTTCTGTGTGTTATAGGTCCTTGTATTTACATACATTCTGCGGCTATCGTTATAGACTAATTTCGGCCTATTAGAGGTGTTACTTTGCAGCTTTCCGCCACAGGCGGATAAATTTGTTTTTTCTGCTGTTACCCCCTGCTTTCTTACCCCCTGCCTTCAGTCCTCCGCCTTCTGTCTTCTGCCTTCCGTCCTCCGTCTTCTGTCATCTGTCTTCTGTCCTCTGTCTTCTGTCTTCTGCCTTCTGTCTTCCGTCATCCGTCTTCCGTCCTCCGCCCTCTGTCGCCTGCCCTCCAAAGCATGTAGTGCGGCGGAGGGTCCGTCCTCTGCCTTCTGTCCTCCGCTCTCTGCCTTCTGTCCTCTGATTTCTGCCTTCTGTCCTCCGTCCTCCGTCGCCTGCCCTCCAAAGCACGTAGTGCGGCGTAGGGTCATTCCGTGCTTGACACGGAATCCACTTCCCTTTATCATTTTTTTTAGTGCGAGTATCAAGAGGAATACGCAATGCCGAATAACAATATAAAGCTGAGAAAGAAGGATTCCGTCCGGCGAGTGCTATATTATGCTCATAGTTTTCATGGACTTGGCCATGCCTGCCGTCAGGCATCCCCTAGCTCTCCGTAAGGAGTCCCCAGGACTGCCACAGGTACGGGATTACGGCATTGATATTCCACGAGTTTTGTAGGGTGGGGTCGCTACCCCACAGTTAACCGAGCCGAACCAAAGTTTCGCAGGCGGCTTATCCGCCTCTGGCGGATTAATATGAGAAATGTCGAATAAAATTTGATTTTGGCAGAAGGAAATCAAAGATGTGTGAAGAGGCTAAACGTGATTTTTGACGAAGGAAGACAAAATGAGGAGTCGAAGCAGTTCCGACTTGAAGGAAGGGTATAAGTGGTGTCCGCACTGCGGTGGCGATACAGTCTGCAAGTGCGGCTCATGTGGCGTTAGGGTGACATTCTTTTGGCACGGGCGGGACGAAGGATTGATTAAAGAGGGGGTATGCAAAGTGTGCAACGGTCTTGGCCAGGTTCCGAAATAAGGGTAAATCGAGGTCAGCCCTTAAAATATAAAATAAGAAATCCGGGATTAGTGCAATTCGAGGAAGATTTTGTTATTATGGCCTTGCCATCTTAACGATTATGGAATCGAAAGGGTTAGCTCGTATAAGATTCAGCGAAGGATAAGGACCGAAGATCAATGGCAGGATGTCACCACGTCAATCGAGACAGAATCAACTTTGGTTGATCAGCCGCTAAAAAACCAACTCGAATATCGCGTTATCGCAGTAAATAAAACCGGAGAAGGACAGCCAAGTAATACGACAACGGTGGTTTTGTGAAAAATTAAAATATGAAAGGGATAAGGATGTCAAAGAATAATTTCAGACCAGAAAAATTTTATGATTTCGAAATAGTAGACGAAAAAAGTCGAGTCGTTGGGAAGATTCGCATAAAACCAAGTGGTATATTATGGAAGTCAAAAGGTTCACGCGATTGGCTTGGGGTGGATTTAGAAAGCTTTGCTACCTTTATGAATGATAAAGGCATGAAAAAAAAGCACTAATTTGAAAAATTTTCAACGCTGGTGGCTTACATCATGGTATTGTTAGCTTACATCTTGGCGTTGTTGGCTTACATCAAGGCATTGTAAGGTTACATTGAGGCATTGCGGCTTTACATCGTGGCGTTGTGAGGTTACATTATGGCATTGTAAGGTTACATCGTGATGTTGCAGGCTTACATTATGTCAATGTAAGCTTACATCGTGGCATTGTTGGATTACATTGAAGCGTTGTAAACGGGCAAAAAGGCTGGTAAGTCGTCAATTTTAAGCTTGCCCTGAGCGTAGTCGAATGGGGCGGTTAGGCGAAAAATATGGTAGATTCAATTACTCTTAAGGAAGAAAAAATATCAAAATGTTTGCCAACGAGTATTCTTAAGGGAGATTCGTTGCATGGGAAGAAACTTCAGATAAATCCTTCGCGAACTTGCGATTGTAAACCAACAAATATAAACTGCATGACGGCGAAAGAATGGCTGAAAAGCCAAATAGGTGTCTGGCAGTTTTACTACGAGGGCAGAGACATAAGAGATAAGACGATTCATCCCGCCACGTTTCCAATTTCACTTGCCAAAAAAGTAATCGAGCTTTTTACTCATCAAGGTGAACTGGTTTTAGACCCCTTTGTTGGAAGCGGTACAACGTTAATCGCAGCCAATGACCTGAATAGAAATAGCGTAGGATTCGACCTCCAAGCCTCGTATGTTAAACTTTGCAGCAGGAGGTTTTCCGAGAACGCTAATATGTTTAATGAAACTAAGCAAATTGCTGTTCAAGATGATGCAAGAAATATACCTGAGTATTTTGACAAGGGCTCTGTTTCACTGATTTGGACATCTCCGCCCTATGCCAATCTTCTCAATCGAAAGAGAAAAAACAAATCACGCCGAAACAGAAAAAACGAACAGCTTGGGAAAATAGAGCAATATTCGCAGGATGAACGCGATCTTGGAACTCTCAAACTTGATGAGTATACAAAAACAATGGGGGATATTTATGAAAAGCTCTTACCATTGCTCCGCCCGAAAGGCCATTGTGTAATAAACGTCCCTGACATGTGGTGGGAAAATCAGCGGATCACCATACATGTTTCCTTAATTGAAGAATTGAGAAGACGCGGATACGAATTAAGAAACATCATCATTTGGGATAGGACGAATATTGTAAATGGGATAGGCATTTTTGGCTGGCCTAGCAACTATATAACTATGGGAGTTACTTTTGAATACCTGCTCGACTTCTGGAGACCGCCAACGGAAAACTAAAAACAAGGACGTTGATGAATATTTACACAAAAGAAACACTGATTCAAAGGCTGCGTGAAATAAAAGCTATGGGCTGGATCATTTCCGCCAGACAAGGCAATGTCGGCGGGATTGGCAACACTTTAGAAGATTTACTCGGGATCAAAGAGAATAACTTACCTATACCAAACGCAGCCGAATGGGAACTTAAGTGTCAAAGATTGGAAACAACTTCTCTTACAACTTTATTCCACATGGAACCTTCTCCTCGCGCCATGAGATTTGTCCCCCAGATTCTTTTGCTAAAATATGGGTGGAAACATCAAGAGGCAGGGACCAAGTATACTGCCGATGAGATGAGTTTCAGACAAACGATAACAGGTACGATAAGGAGCGATAGAGGTTTTAAGGTCGTCGTTGACCGTGAACAACACAAGATACTTATTTCCTTTGATGCAAATGCTGTTGACCCTCGACATGCGGAATGGCTTAAATCGGTAAAAAAACGTGTCGGTCTTAGCGAATTGTCCCCGCAACCATATTGGGGTTTTGATGATCTCGAACATAAAGCCGGCACAAAACTCCTAAACTGCTTTTATGTACAGGCCAAAACAAAAACAGAACGAGGGAAAGAATATTTTTCTTACGAAAAGATTTCGATGCTGAGGAAATTCAGTATCCATGCTTTTACCAATGCCATCGAAAAAGGATATGTCTATGTAGATTTCGATGCACGAACGGGACACAATCACGGAACAAAGTTCCGTTTGCGGCAGAATGCGTTTCCATCTCTCTATTCAGAAGTTATAGAGATATAACGAAAATGCGTTCATAGATGACTGCAATGGCTGAAAAAGCAGACCCAAACCAATTGATAACGATGTAAAAGAAAAATACAAGAGAAAACGGTGGGGTAAAGACCCTACCCTACAGAACTGATAAAAATCGGCACCAAAGTATCCGCTGTCGATCACGCTGCTCTTGCCAATTTTTACCCCATCGTCAATTACAACATACGCC
>CAZRMQ010000002.1:0-57769 GCA_964601185.1 uncultured Pirellulales bacterium | reverse complement strand
TAATATAAAAATAATATTGGTGTAAAAAATTTGACAAGCGTTTTTATGGAAGGAATATTATGAAAAAAACTAAGCTGATAATTATCCTACTTGTAATAAATGTATTCCTCTTCAACAGACAACAAGTACTGCTTTCTCAACCATCCCTCCACACGCCGGACAATCAATATATTCAATACACAGGCAGGGTTGATTTTTCAAATTCCCAAAAACCCAGATTAAGCGGTGCAGGCGCTTACTTCCAGGTAAAATTCAGAGGAAACACCTGTAGTATTTTATTAGAGGACCAGAACTTAAATAATAACCACAATTATATTTCAATTGCGATTGATGGAAAATACCAAAAGAGAATTAAGCTTATTAAAAATAAGACAGAATATGAGATAGCGAAAAATCTGGAAGACACTGCTCACACTCTTATTTTATGCAAAGCCACGGAAGCACAGATAGGTTACGTTGATTTTTTAGGATTGTTATGCACCGAAATCCTACTCCCTGAAAAAAGCCGGGAACGAAAAATTGAGTTTATTGGCGATTCGATTACCTGCGGGATGGGATTAGACACATCGGAAATTCCCTGCGATTCCGCACAGTGGTATGACCAGCACAACGCCTATCTTGCTTATGGCCGGCTTGTAGCTGATAAACTAAATGCCAACTGGCTTTTCAGCTCCGTCTCCGGAATCGGCATGACCCGAAACTGGAACAGTCCAGGCCCGACAATGCCTGATGTTTATGAGCATATTTTCCTCGATACAAATTCCGCTATCTGGGATGCTAATCAATATATTCCAGATTTGGTTTCTATCTGTCTCGGCACGAATGATTTCTCGGATGGCGATGGCACCTATAAAAGGGATGAGCTGGATTCAGCCAAGTTTATAAATGATTACATCCAGTTTGTAAAACGTATCCGAGCTCGATATCCTCATGCACAAATATGCTGCCTGACAAGCCCGATGTTCTCAGGAGAGAAAAGTGCTCGTTTGATGGAGTATTTATCGGCGGTAATAAAACACATGCACGAAGTGGAAAATGATGATAAAGTTCATATATTCAAATTCTCCGGTTCTTACTCAAACGGATGCGCAAGCCATCCAGACAGGCAGGAACATGAAAAAATGGCGGAAGAGCTCATGCCGTTTTTCAAAAAAGTAATGAATTGGTAGCATAACTTAACAATGCACTACCCAAATTCTACAAGCTGTTTCACTCAAACGTCGTATACTCGGCACGAACCGCAACATTAGTAACTTCAAAAAGGAGATGACAGATGATGCGAAAAACAATGATTGTCGCTCTGTTGCTGACATTTACTATGCTCACAGGCTGTGCCAGCCAGCAGCAGCTTGCTTTTCAATCGGTCGAAGGCAAGACTCACTCCGCCGTCACTCCTGTGGAGCAAACCGTCGATTGGGCTGTTAAATGGTGGGGCCCACGCCATGACGCTGTTAATGAGCGGCTGAAAAATGGAAACGTCGATTTGCTCTTTATCGGTGATTCGATCACCCATGGCTGGGAAAACACGGGCAAGGAAATCTGGGACGCCTATTATGCAAAGCGAAACGCGGTCAATATGGGTTTTGGCGGAGACCGTACACAGCATGTGTTATGGCGACTGGACCATTCGAACTTTGAAGAAATCTGTCCAAAGCTCGCAGTGCTCATGATTGGAACAAACAATTCAAATGGAAATGACAACACAGCCGAAGAAATCGCCGACGGAATCATCGCAATCTGCCAGAGACTTTGCACCAAGCTTCCCAAAACCAAGATACTCCTGCTGGCGATATTCCCACGCGACCCCAAACACTCGACTCAGCGACAGAAGAATACAGAAGCCAGCCTATTGGCCTCAAGGATAGCCGATGGAAAAATGATTTATTATCGCGATATCAATAGCAGCTTTCTGGCAGACGACGGATTATTGTCCAAAGACATCATGCCGGACTACCTGCATCCCAACAAGGTTGGATACAAAATTTGGGCCGAAGCCATAGAGCCTAAAATTGCTCAATTGATGGGCGATCACAAATAGTCAAAGAATTCACGGAATTGCTTGCTTCGCACGAGACTACAGGATAAAACAACTACATTATGGCGCCGCGAGGTAATTGATACGGTCATTAGGGACGTATCTATGAGAAAGGAGAAAGAGTTATGAAAGCAAAATGGATGGCAATTTTGGTAATCACCTTAGTGTTTTCCGGCTGTGCAAGTATGAGCAAGCCGAGAGTACAGAAGGTTGGAAAGGACGTATTCTTCGTGGAAGTGGAAGAATTCAAACTGACCAATGCGCAGGTGCAGGAACTCGAAGGTGCCAGCGGCGGAAAAGTCGTCGTGCTCCAGGATGAGAGCAGCAAGGCTGAGGCAACTATCCAATTGAAAAAAGGCAACTATGAGATAACAGTCTATGCCCTGGGACCCTCTTACGATGAGGACGCTTTTTACGTGACAGTGGGCAACAACGCACAAGAGCGGATGTGGCTGAAAAACACAAGAGAAATTCTGCCTACTCTGGATGTTCTCAAATTCACCCAAGAGACCGACGGCCCCTGCAATATTTTAATACTCCTCGCTGAGCCGAATGTTCAGCTTGACCGCGTGGAGTTTAAGCACGTTCCATAGCACAGAGTCAGCCAGTGTCTGAGAGACGAGCCGCAATGCTGAGTTTAATTGTTATTTGAGATTTTAGATACTTTGTTCTCATTCATCGTTCGTTTTCTTTGCCGACACCACGACCCGACTGAGCTCACCGAAGTCAGGTGTGCCGGCTAAACATCGAACTTTTTCCGTCTTCTATCTTCTCTCCGGAAGATTTCTTCGTACACCTTTTCGTAGCCTTCGACCATACGGTCGATGGTGAAGTTCTCTTCAACGCGCTGCCGGCACTTCTTGCGGTCTATTCTATCAATTTTACCCACAGCCTCCACCGCTTCATCGACATTATTGACTAAATAGCCGGTTTCTTTATCCGCAATAACCTCTCGACACGAGCCTAAATCCATCGAAATAACCGGCACGCCGGCAGCCATAGACTCAGCCATCACCAAGCCAAACCGTTCAGGAATGGTGTTAAGATGAATGACCACATACGCTTCTTTAAGAAGTGCATCACGCTGAATAGGATTAACGGGGCCGATGTACTGGATTGATGATTGATTCAGGTGTGGTTTAATAAGCTCGTCAAAATATTTCTGGTCCTGAATTATGCCTGCTATTATTAAATCCATACCGCATTTTTTTGCGACTTCAATCGCCAGATGTGTCCCTTTGTCGTTGTGTATTCGTCCGTAATGGACGAGCTTATCTCCCGGCGTTTCTCTAAACGTAAGATTAGAAAGGTCTATCCCGTTGTAAACAGTCGCTAAGTACGGCAGCTCCGGGTCTCTGTCGGCGTCACTTATGGAAACATAGTAAGAATCTTTATGGTCGTGATAAGCCCGCAGTATATCCGGCTCGGAAAAGCCGTGGATGGTAGTTAGCATTGGAGTCCTGATAAATGGAAGATAGGTCAATGGCAGATAATCGAAATTGTTATGAATCAGGTCAAACTCATCTGCCTTCTGCATCATTTTGGAAATATGCAGGCATGTTGAGACCAGCGGAATTTGGGTTTTATCTTCTTCGTAACCCTTCTCAATAAAACCTATGAGTTTTGCTTTTGTGATGGAATCTTTCGTGGCGAATAGTGTTACATTCTTCCAGCCGCGTGCAAGCAGGCCTTCAGTGATATTGCTCGCCACTGTCTCCCAGGCGCCATAAGCCCTCGGCGGCGTCCGCCATGCAACAGGCGACAGAATTGCTATCCGTTTGCTCTTAATATCCATTTACGCATCCTGATAGCATGATTGTGTTACTTCTTAGCTTTTCTAACTTCTTCCTTTATTCTCTGGATATGTCCCCTGCCCAGGCCTTTGACCTCACAGCCAAGCTGGAAGTACCGGCGAATCTTGTCATCATCCAATATGCCGAAACAATCGATTACCGCCAAGGCCCCCCCCGCCCACTGCACTATCTGGTCAGGTTCAAGGTTCAAATAGGGTTCGTGCGGCACAGCCAGTATAACTGCTTCAGCTCCCTTTATGGCGTCGGGAAGATCACGCTGGACCGTTATATTAGCCAGACCGCTCTGATTGCGGAAAAACCTTGCCAATGAATGGCCCGGTGCCGGATATGTATCCTGGTTTTCCAGCTCGTACCAATGTTCGACGTACGGGTCATGTACTCGCATCTCCGCTCCCATCTCTGTCAGCTTTCGGACTGCCACTTCCGAACCGCTATAGCGGGTATCGGCAACATCCTGGCGATAGCTGGCTCCACATAAAAGCACGGGGGCGCCGGCAATCAGTCGACCCATGTTCCGAAGCGCATCCCTTGTCAGCTCCGCTACGTGAAGACTTCGTGTGTCATTGATATCAATGGCCGCTGTTGTTATCCTGAATATGTCGTCATCGAAACCAAGAATGTGTTTGTATGCCCAGTATCCGAGGCCTCCATCCTTCGGCAGGCAGTATCCGCCGATGCCCGGGCCTGGGAATATGATATTATTGTGAGTAGGCCGGACTTTTATTGCCTTTATAACCTTAATCAAATCTACGCCATTGCGCTCCGCGAATAAGCTCCACTCATTCAAAAAGGCCAGCATAGTGGCACGGAAAGAATTTTCAACAATTTTAGCGGTCTCTGACTCGATGGGCCGATCCATAACGGTCAAAGGGAATTCGGTGGTGTTCAATACCTCGTTAAGGAATTTCTCAACTCGCTTTTTTGCTTCTGGGTTACATCCGGAGCAGACCCGCCAGAAATCTCGTATCGATGAGACATATTGTCTGCCGGGCATAACGCGCTCATAACTGTGCGCCAAAAGCGGCTCGGAATTTATACCGCGAGCAGCAAAAGCCCTCTTCAAAATCGGCCAAGCCACGAATTCGGTTGTCCCAGGTGCCACAGTCGTCTCGATCAAAGTCAGACACTTCGACTGTATCATCTTACCAATGGTTTTTATAGTAGCTTCCAACGCCTCCATTTCCACCCGGCCGGTTCGCATATCGCCGAGGGCGTTTTTCGTATAATCACACTGGACATCCACCACTACACAATCGGCTAACTTAAGACACTCACTGTTGTAGGTAGCAATGAGCGTCTTTTTTTCGACTACGCAACGGTAAATCATCGGATCAACCTCAGGGTCCTCAGCCTTTACCGGCGACTGCCCACGGTTAAGCAATGGAATCTTCCAGTAGCTGCGGGTACTCGGCCGCTGACAGCCAATGACGAACTTGTTAGGTTTACCGGTTTGCTTATCAGTGGAGTCTGCGATAATAGCAGCCATAACCGCACCAACGAAGCCGACGCCCATTACCACGACGATTTCTTTGCCATCCTGGCGTGCCGCTGCCACCAGCAACTCAACACGCTTGAACTCCGCAGGATATTCATCCCGGCTGGGAATTGGAAACTTTTCACCCGCAGGACTCACTGAATAATCAGCCATTTCTTTTACCTCTTATAAATAGTCTTTGTCCAAGTTTTATCACTTGCAATTTCTTATCCATAACAGTTCGATTTTCAATTTACGATTTGCGATTTTCAATCGTAATTCGGCAATTCCAGGCCGCAAGTGTATCATCAACCTTCCATATATCAAGACTTTTTTCCCCCTAAGGGGCGTAAAACCATACTACTCTCGAACAAATACGATGGGTTCCCGCAAGCCCGTCCTGAGCAGGGTCGAAGGAGCGGGGTTCTGCCATATTGAATTACAAATACAAAAATGATATAATTTGTTTATCTTTCGAGCTATTCCTATGGATTTGACAGGCTCACCACAGGTATCGCTATTTTTAAGGCTGACCTTCTATACGGGCTACAAAACAAAAATGCAAAAAGTCAGTATATTAACTTTGTTCGTTACAACATTAATTCTCGCCCTTAGTGGCGGTATTTTAAGCGGCCAGGAGACATTTCGGTATCCGTGCTATTTACTCGAAGCATATAATCCGCATGATGACTGCTGGAAAGGTGTGAATGCTAACGGACATTGGCCGGTACCCGTAATTCCAGAAGACATGCTTGTTGGCCAGCCGCCATCGGACGTTTCAGGTGTAACTGTGCCCATAGACCATTGGGTCGAGTTACAGTTTCGCGGAAGAATCATTGACGGTCCTGGCGATGATATATTGCTTATAGAACTGGGCCAAGTAGGTGAACAAGCTCTCATCTTCATCACAGATGGCTCTAAACAGGAATACCTGCTCGGCTTAGCAACAGCTTTTAATACCGGTTTGGATACCGCCACTGATATCAGCTTTGACATCTCAGGTATTTTACTGCCGTTTATGCCATATACGGTACGCCTCGTAGCATTAGACATAGGGGGAGGCTCACCCGGATTCGACATAGCCAATATACGCGCTCGAACGTACATTGACCACCCCTTAGGGGCCTATAATCCCATCCCTGTCGATGGAGCCAAAAACGTACCAACTGATACTGTCCTAAGCTGGTCACAGGGAGATCCCGCAGATAAACACGTAGTTTACTTCGGTACCGCTCCTATCGATGTAGATGCAAATGCAAATCCTGTCAGTAATCCTCCACAGCCACAGGATGCCAACAGCTTCGATCCCGGAGGTCTGGAATTAGGTCGGACATACTACTGGCGAGTCGATGAGGTCGATAGCATCGACGCAAACAGCCCTGTAACCGGCGATATATGGAGCTTTACCGTAGCTGACTGTCTCGTTATAGATGATTTTGAGAGCTACAATAATAGCGACAAACAAATACATCTGATCTGGGAAGAAACCGGTGGAGCATACGTAACTATTTCAACATATCCGACACGCCGATGCATGCAATCGATGGCATTTGATTATTACAATCGTGATTATTCTTATTCCGAAGCCACCAGAAAATTTGACCCACCTCAGGATTGGACCTCAGCAGCCGGTAAGGTCCTTGAGCTGTTCTTCCACGGCAGCATAAGTAACGATACCAATACTCAGATGTATCTGTCACTGAACGATGGCAGTGATAGTGAATTCGTTCCATATAATGATATGAACGATATCAAGCAACCAGGCTGGCAGCTTTGGAGAATTAATCTTCAAGACTTAGCCGGCCTAAACCTAAGTCACATCCAGAATATCTCTATCGGCTTCCGTTCCCAGCCATCTCAGATCAGCAGAGGTATTGTGTATTTTGATGATATCAGGTTATATCCATCCAGGTGCTTAGAGGAGAATAGACCCTATGCCGATCTCGACGGCGATTGTGTTGTCAACTTTGAAGACCTCCGAGAAATAGCCTACAACTGGCTTGACAAAAGCCCTAAGACTTATCCGGTGGCACCCCCCAACGAACCGCTGGTTTGGTATAGGTTTGACGGCGATACTAACAACAGCATCAATAACAGCTACCACGGCCAGCAGGTCGGCAGCCCAACCTACATCCCCGGCATATACGGCCAGGCAATCAGCTTCGACGGCTACGGAGACTCCGTGAAAATAGCTAATGCCGATGAGCTGTTTCAAAAAATCAGTACAGGAATCACTATAACATTTTGGCAATATGGTACGGATTCAGCACATCGCAATGATACGCTTTGCTGCTCAAACTACAACTATGGCGTTGATAATCCTGCGATAGCTATTAATCTTGGCTGCTGGACCCGCCCGAGACGGGCAGGCCTATATAACTGGGATTGCGGCTACCCATGGTCTTTCGATGGCCGACTTAGTGGAGACCATAAATATAAAAGCGAATGGTCGGGCCGCTGGAACCATTGGGCGTTCATAAAGGACACCAAAAAGGGCATAATGCAAATATTCCTCAACGGCTCTCTCCATGACAGCCGTATAGGGGCAAACTCACCTATCGCGGGAATCACCTCATTTGAAATCGGCTCAGGATGGTATGGTGGTTATGATGGCTTAATCGATGACTTCTACATCTATGACTACGCTCTCACTGAAGCCGAGATCGCCTATACTGCAACCAATGGCACAGGTATTTTCGTTCAGCCGCTATTATCATCTGCGGACTTAAATGGCGACAACCTAATAAACTTCAAAGATTTTGCCATCTTAGCCGGCAGTTGGCTGAATGAACACCTCTGGCCTTAATCGGCAACGAAAGGTTCTCCTGCCTTAACCTAAGTGACTAAAATTTGGAGTGACTAAAGTGCCTAAAGTTATGAATTATAATTTTAGCTCACTTTAGGCACTTTAGCTCACTTTAGACACTATAAATTTTAACCACTTTTTCTTAAGGCCGATTCAACCTGATATCGTCAATATACAAATCACCCGCACCACCAGGTTGCGTACTTGCCCTGTCACCAACACCAATTGACATCTTCTTGATAGCCTGCAGATTCACGCCGGTAAAGTCTGTCAACGGAATATTCCACTGCGTGAAGACGTTTAGGGTCGTCGCAGCGGGGTCAGAATTGTTGACCGTCGCACTACTGCCGGCACTATCTGTCAGCATCATATACATCGGCTCGGCAATATTACTATTTATGCCGATGTCCTGTGACTGCCAGGCGCCTGTAACCGTGCCGCTGATGTTAACGTTTGAGAACTCCGCTGTACATGTTGCCGCCGTATTATGGCTGGTCAGGCACAAGCCTATATAGACATCAGCAAGCATAGGTATCGACAACGGCACACCAATCATCTGCCAGTCAGTTGTTCCATTAGCTGAATATTCGGCTGTAAAGTTGTTGCCGTTACGGGTCAATCTCACCCATTGTGGAGCTGTGATTCCGGCTATTGTATCTGTCTCGCTGCCACCATTAGTGGTAGTACGGCGCTGGAAGGCAACTCCACTACCCGGAGTGACAACTATCATAGCATGTACAGAACCTGGCTCCAGTGACTCGCGGATCATAACTCCCGCTTTGGCCCAGACGTTAGTGTTACTGATGCTGACTACTCTCGCTGTTATGCTGCCTTCGCCGGATAACTGCTTATAAGCAAAGTGGAACTGGTCAGCACTTCCATAAATATCTGCACCTGCTCCGGTCATCGTAATCGGCGGCCCGATTGTGAAGCTGCCAACGGAAGCTGGTACGCCTCTGAACCACAGCGTTAACGAGGTAACACCCTCTCTGGTCCAATCCTGGGCATCCGTCCACGTTCGCTCAGCCTCAGAAAAATTGAGTGTACCACTCTGTTCATAGCCGGTACCTTCATTCACCGTACCGTCGTTATCATACCGCATATACATAGCCTGGCGGCCGCTGTGAACTATAGTTCTCTCAGCAAACGGAGGATCAAAATGCCCCACAGTCATGCCGGTATTATTCACATAGTAGTCCAGCCATGTATTGTATATTCTGCTATCTACGTCATCATAGTCTTCAAAGTCATCCACAACAAGAAAGTTACCTGTTGTAAAGCTCCAGACTTCACCTTTCCACAGCTTATCAGGATGAGCATCGTTGACCTCATCAATCCGCCAGTAATAGTTTGTGTTGAAATCCAGAGTTCCAGGTATATAAGTAGCGTCGGACTGGCGGCCTTTATAAATCACGGCTGTCGATGTATTGGCATTATTCACATCGTTAAAACTTGTGCCGAAATATACATCGTGTTCGGCAGCATACTCTCCCGGCCTCCAGCTAAGATTAGGATCAATCTGCGTATATGTCGCACCATTAGCCGGATTCGGGTTATAGGCCCATAATGGCGCATACAGATGACGTGGTAACAGATAGACACCGGGAATAATATGTGCGGTACTAACGTCGGTAGAAGTGCTCCAGGCCACCGTCAGGTGGTCGCCTTCAACATCTTCCTTTTGCAGCGCCATAATGTAGTAGAGATTGCCTGCTTCCAGATGAATCGGAGCAGAGCTGGGAGAATCGGGCCATATATGATAAGGGAGCGCCTCGCTTACCGAAACAATCATATCATTGTCCAGCCACAATTCGCTGGAATCATCGCTGTTGAGCCAGAACGTATAATCCCCGGTAGTCTCTACATAGAGCCAGCCGTGCACCCGCGTACCATAATTGTCTGCCCGTTCCCTCGGAGTATCAAAACTGGTGAGATAGTCGGTGAAGGTCGGGTTATCCGGATAATTTACATCGCTCGTCAGGTCGGCAACAGCGGCGCCAGGGATACCATCCCATACCTCATGCGTAATTGAACCGAGTCCTCTTATCGGCACGGTCTGAAAGTTCCAGACATTGCCCTTATGGATAGTCGGAACCGATGCGGATTCGACCGTATCAACACGCCAGTAGTAAACTGTGCTAACATCAAGGGCCGGATGTCCGGTTTCTGCAGGGGTACAATTGGTATCGTTCACATCCGACAGGTATATTCTGTATGGCGGCTCAGTACCAGAAGTACCTACAGGGGCATTATCTACTTCAGAGAGGCTGTCACCGAAGATAACTACATGCCCTTCAACAGCACCGGTTCCTGCATCCCAGCTAAGATTCGGGTCCACAGGCACGTAACGGCCGTCCGTCTCAGGGTCGGGATTATAGGCAATCACGGGTTGAGTATTAAATCTCCAGGTACTGCCTCGATAGGTAGTTACTCCACTAATCGTATCGATTCGCCAGTAGTAAGTATCGCCTTGAACAATATCGGAATACAGATAGGTCGGGTCAGTGACAGTGCCCTTGTCTGCATTAGGATGGTTGCTGTCCACCTCGCTGCGATTGTTGCTAATGTACACGTGGTAATTGTCCGCAGATGGCAAATCAGGTCCCTTAAGCCATGTAAGGTCCACACTTGCGCCTTCGTAAAAGCCCTTGTGCTCCGGGTAGGGAGTATAAGCCCTATAAAGAGGGCTCGTAAGCGTAAGCTGAACATTGTCGAAACCGGCCCAGCCCCAGTTGGGGCCCGGATTATCAAGTTCAATGCCGATTTCGTGATCATAACAGGCCGGAATGGTACTGGCATCAAAAGTCAAAGTAAGCGTCGTGTACGTGCCTGTAATGGCTACATTATTAGTAGCCACTGTGGTTCTCGTACCGTTATCATCATAATAGAGGGAAAGTAAGAAATTATCGGCTGCATAGTTATTCTTCGCATCAACATTCAATTCAAAAACATCACCGCTACCAATCAAAAAATTAGTCAGATTGTAAGTCGGTGGGTCCGCTGTTTTTGCCCAACCCGCCCACAGCCCATCAGTGGTGGTGGCTGGGGGGCTACTATATATTGATTCCACGCCGGAATCGGGGGCTGGGCCATCACACTCCCAGCCGGGAACCTCAGCAGGGCCACCGCCATAATATAGGGCGCCATCCTCCATGTCCCATCCGGAAGTTTTTACTACATTTGGTTCTTCAAAGCTGTAGTTCACAACCGGGATATTTACAGCTGCACGAGCCGGAACGCCCGCAGCCAAAACCAATACCAGAACAACATAAACCGAATACATCAACTTTCTATACATGATTAATCCTCCCTTAAAAATAACTTAAAACAAAAATCAATATGTTTTGCTTATACACCAAAACACAAAATCAGAAGACAGATACCAGAAAACAGAAGACCGAAGACATATCTTATAAAAATCTGCATACTCACCCGGCTTGGTGCAAAAAGTGAATTTTTTTGGCCTGGCCTTCTACCTCCTTCCTTAATAAGGCCGATTCAACCTTATATCATCAATGTACAAATCACCTGCACTACCTGGTTGGGTATTAGCCCTGTCGCCGACACCAATGGACATCTTCTTGACAGCCTGCAGATTCACGCCAGCAAAATCTGTTAGCGGAATATTCCACTCCATCCATGTGCCTATGGTTGTTGCAGCAGGGTCAGGATGTTTGATCACTACACTACTGCCGGCACTATCCTGCAATACTACATAAAGTTGCTCAGAGAAATTACTTTCAATGCCAATATCCTGCGACTGCCAATCACCTGTGACCGTGCCGGACATAGAGACATCGGAAAATTCGGCTGTGGCGGTTGCATTAATGTCGTGGCTGCACACGATTAAACCGATATAGACATCCAGCGGCATAGGTATCGACAACGGTACACCCAACATCTGCCAGTCAGCTCCATCAGATGAATACTCCGCTGTAAAGTTGTTGCCGTTACGAGTCAATTTCACCCATTGTGGCGCGGTGATATCGGCTTGTACATCACTATCACTAGTACCAGCCGTAATAGTACGGCGCAGGAATTCAACTCCGGAACTGGGCGTGACGTTCACCGTGGCGTGCACAGAGTCTGCAGCCAGCGACTCGCGAATCATCACTCCCGCCTTGGCTGCGCTGTGGGTGTTAGTGAGGCTGACCACCCTCGCGGTTATGCTCCCTACGCCGGAGAGCTGCTTGTAAGCAAAATGGAACTGGTCAGACGTACCCCAGATATCTGCACCGCCTCCGGTCATTATAATCGGTGGTCCCAGCGTGAAACTGCCGACCGATCCCGGTATGCCTCTAAACCACAGCGTTAATGACTCAACACCCTCTCTAGTCCAATCCTGGGCATCTGTCCATGTTCGTTCAGCCTCAGAAAAAGTGAGTGTACCACTCTGTTCATAGTCGGTACCTTCGTTCACCGTACCGTCGTTATCATACCGCATATACATAGCCTGGCGTCCGCTGTGAACTATAGTTCTCTCAGCAAACGGAGCCTCAAGGTGCCCCACAGTCATGCCGGTATTATTCACGAAGTAATCTTCCCATGTATAGTATATCATGTTATTGATGTCGTCATAGTCTTCAAAGTCATCCACAACAAGAAAGTTACCCGTCGTAAAGCTCCAGACGTCACCTTTCCACAGTTTATCAGGATGAGCATCGTTGACCTCATCAATCCGCCAGTAGTAGGTCGCATTGAAGTCCAGGATTCCGGGTGTATAAGTTGTGTCAGACTGGCGGCCTTTATAAATCCCGGCTGTCGATGTATTGGCATTATTTACATCATTAAAAGTAGTGCCAAAATATACGTCGTATTTATCAGCATAGACACCCGGATTCCAGCTAATATTAGGATCTATCCGCACTTCTATCGCCCTGTTAGCCGGATACGGCCCATAAGCCCATACTCTCGAATACATCTCAAATGGTAATAGATTTGTACCAGGAATGATCGCTGCAGTAGTATAATCGTCAGAAGTGCTCCATGCAACCGCCAGAGTGTCGCGATCGCTGCCTTCCTTCTGCAGAGCCATAATGTAGTACAGATTGCCGGCTTCCAGATGAATCGGGTCAGACTGATCAGCGGAGTCCCACTGGTGAAAACCGATTGCCCCCGTATTCTCAGCAATCATATCGTTATCCAGCCACAATTCGCCGGCGTCATCACTGCCGAGCCAGAAAGTATAGTCACCAGTAGTCTCCACATAGAGCCAGCCATGCACACGGGTACCATAATTGTCCGCCCAATCCCTCGGAGTATCAAAAAGGGGCAGATAATCAGTGAAGCTCGGATTATCCGGATAATCCGGATTGCCTGTCAGGTCAGCAATAGTGCTGCCCGTGATATTCTCCCACACCTCACGCGTGATTGAACCGAGCCCTACTATTGGAACAGTTGTAAAGCTCCATACAGTGCCCTTATATATCACTTGCGGCGAAATGGACTCAACTTCATCAATCCGCCAGTAGTAGGTTTTGTCTGTTTCGAGTGTAAGGTCGGCTTCTTCAGGAGCCCAATTTGTGGTGGTCGGATTCGTCAGGTATGCTCTGAATGGGGGCGAACCTGAAGTACCTATAGGAGCATCGTTCACCTCGTTGAAATTGTCACCGAAGAACACCACGTGGCCCTTGATAGCACCATGACCTGCCTCCCATGTAAGCGTCGCATCCACAGGCACGTATTTACTGCCCATATCCGGAACAGGATTATAAGCAATCGAGGGCCTCGTATTAAAGCTCCAGATATTGCCTCGATAGGTATTCGCTCCATTGACCGTATCGATCCGCCAGTAGTAGGTTTTGCCTAAAATAAGTTCACTAACGTCATAGCTCGCAATGTTGGTTAAACCCTTATCTGCAGCAGGGATGCCGCTGTTTGCGTCTGCCCAGTTGTCGCTAAGGTACACATGGTAATTGTCCACACTGGGCACATCGGGTCCGGCAATCCACGCAAGAGAAACACTTGTTCCATCATAAGAGCCTTTATGCGCCGGATAGGGATTCTGAGCTCTATAAAGAGAACTCAGAAGTGTAAGCTGGACATAGTCAAAACCGACCCATGAAGCAGCAGCAGTGGTTGTATTGTCAAATTCAATACCGATTTGGTGGTCATAACAGGCTGGTACGGTATCGGCTGAAAAGGTCAAGATAAACAACGTACTTGGGTCTGTCAGCAAACCATCTGTAACCGGTGCAGAATAATGAGCCAATGTAACTCTCTGACCATTATCATCATAATAGAGGGAAATTTTAAAATCCGTGGCCGACCAATTATTCCTGGCACTAACTAGTAATTCATACTCATCACCGCTGCCGATTAGAAAATTAGTCAAATTGTAAACATTGGGGTCGTCTCCCTTCAGAAAGCCTGTAAAGCTCCCTTCAGCGGCAGTAGTATACCCTGTTTCCACGCCGGAATCATTGGATGTAAGAGAACCATCGGTCCAGCCGGGGACATCTGCAAAGACTCCTCCTTCCGGCCTCTCCGCATCCCAGCAGTGCTGTTTAACGGTGCCAGGTAATTCAAAGCTGAAGTTCTCAACCTCGATTGACACAATCGCACCAGCCGGAGCGCTCGCAGCCAAAATCAATATCAGAACAACATAAACCGAATACATCAACTTTCTACACATGATTAATCCTCTCTCAAACAATAACTTAAAACAACAATCAACACGTTTTGCCTATACACTAAAACACAAAATCAGAATACAGGATAGAAGACCGACCTTATAAAAAAGTTACACTCTCGCTCGGTTTGGTGCTACAAAAGAGAGCTTTTTGGCCTTGTTTTCTACCTCCTTCCTTATCAAGCTCGATAAGTGACTACTCCATTACTCTATACCTTGCAATACAGAGTTTCTCACAATGAAGAAGCCAATAGACCTTACCATACTATTTTATACTAAATCTGGTGCCACCAAATCAAGGGAAATCTTAATTGATAATTACGACGTTATAGCAAATAACCTTCTTGCGGAAAGTCGCAGACGTTCTTATATATTATATTAGACGTGATTTGCTGCATTTAACCGGTTAAGCTAACTCTATGGAAGAAACGATTTAATCATCAATGATTGGCATAATAAATGAAAATAGCTACTTTTAATGTCAACTCCTTACGTGCTCGCCTACACATCGTGCTTCCGTGGTTAGCCAAGCATCAGCCCGACGTTTTATGCCTGCAGGAAACGAAGGTTCAGGATACAGATTTCCCAACCGATGAGCTTGATCAGACCGGATATAAATATGTCTTCAAAGGGCAAAAAAGCTATAACGGCGTAGCAATTTTTAGCAAAAGCCCAATCACAAACGTAGAATTTGGTTTCCCCGATGAGCCGATGGACGAGGCTCGTTTGATTAAAGCTAAAATCAACGGCGTTGTAATTGTCAATACTTATGTCCCGCAGGGCGTTTCGCCCGACTCGGAAAAATTTCAATACAAAATGGATTGGTTTGATCGCCTTTATAGCCTTTTCAAAAAACATTTCAAGCCATCCGATCCTGCTATCTGGGTAGGTGACCTTAATATCGCACCGCAGCCGATAGACGTTTATGATCCGGATGCTTTGTGGGGACACGTTTGTTTTCATCCGGAGGTTCAAAAAGCACTGACTAAAGTTTTGCAGTGGGGATTTGTCGATTGCTTTAGAATCAATTGCAGCGAAGCAGGACAATACACATTCTGGGATTACAGACTGCCAAACTCTTTTAAGCGAAACCTCGGCTGGCGCCTGGACCACATTATGGCTACAAAGACATTGGCTGAAAAGTGTACTGCCTGCTACATAGATAAAGAGCCACGAACCGCAGACCGTCCAAGCGACCACACCCCTATCATCGCCGAGTTTGCCTTGTAACAACCGATAAATCAAATCTTACCGGCTACAACAAGGCGTTATACATGGCGCAGTCGATTTAAAAGGGTAAGCAAAAATCGCTTCTTTTATAAACTTTATAAATTTTGTAAATATTATAACTTTTTACTTGAACTCAAGCCTGTTATTTGCGATACTATATAAAAGAAAGGAAGGCCGACATGACCAAGGTAAGTATGACAAAGGCAAGACGTGATTTTACGGATATAGCCGAACGAGTAATGTATGGCAATGAGCGGATATGTATCCAAAAGAATAATAAAGCCGCCTTTGCTCTTGTTCCTGTTGAGGACGTAGAGATACTGGAGGCATTGGAAGACAAAATAGATATTCAGGCAGCCAAGGCAGCCATTAAAAAAGGTAAATTCATCGACCTCAAAGTTCTGGCAAAACAATTGGGGGTATAATCAGGGATGTATCAGGTCAAAGTGGCAGAGGAAGCCGCCAGGTTTATCCGCAAGCAGGATAAACGCATACAACGTCAGATTATTAACAATATCAGACAGCTTGCCCAAAATCCACGTCCGCAGGGCTGCAAAAAATTACAGGGCTATAAAGAATTATACCGTATTCGTTCGGGCAATTATAGGATTGTCTATACAATCAGAGAAAAAATGCTGCTTGTTTTTGTTGTTCGGATAGCTCACCGAAAAGACATCTACCACCATCTGGGAAAATAAATGTACCACCTGCTGCTTAATCGGCAGGGTGTGCCACGCACACCATTCCCCATTTTGGATATTCAATGTGCTCTGTACAAAAGTTGTCATTTCGACCGTAGTGAGCGAAGCGAACGGAGCGGAGAAATCTTGATTAGCGTTTACGGTGGCAGATTTCTCGACTTTGGCTGCTCCGCAGCCTCCGCTCGAAATGACAATATGAAATCTTGTCTATAGAAACTATTCAACGCTCGATTTGTTATATTTCTTCGCCACGAAATCCGGCTGCAGAACGGAAACGACACAACGTCACGCCTCAGCCTTGAGGCTGCTGCCCCGGCAGACGAGGAGTCTGTGGAGGCAATGGTTCGGCTTCATCTCTTTCCTGCCGTTAGATTTCCTTTAATGGCATCTCGAATTCCCCGTGCAATGTCGCTGTCGTCGTTGATATCCACATGACGCTCTTTCTGCTCGTCGATCACGTAGGGATCGGTTGCGTCTTTGCCCCTTTTCACTGTCTGTTTGATCAGGAGTTTTGTGTCCGAAACATGGAAAACCCTTGCTCCGTGTTTTTCTTGTTCGTTGTTCATATTCGTATTCCTCTACCCGAACTATGTATTATATGGTTCTATATAATACGCCTGGGTACTATATCAGCACATACCCTACAAGGTTCGCCGATTACTTCAAATGGAATGTTGTTAGGCAAATTTTTGAGTTATTAAATCTTTGTCAAATTCAAGTGAGTAAGATAGAACTGTTCTTAAATCTATCTTTTTAGAAGCATTTAGGATTTCTATACTCACAATCTTATCTTGTGAAGTCGTATCTATATTAACACCTTCAGAAATTTCTATAACTCCATCCGGCGTATCATCTCCCAATTTTAGATATAAAGCATCTACTTCATCATCATAATATACTTTCATACTTTCCTTCCCTTCTTCAAAGAATAACTTGTTATTACTGTTATTATATCATTTTCAACTGCCACTACAACTTTTAGCGGATACTTAAATCCTTCCACATCTTCTACAATTTCATGTATCCCTTGATGAGATAAGTCTTTATTTTCAAGAACCTCTAAAATTACGGATTCTGAAATGTTATATAACTTTGCTCTTCTTTTTGCATGACGTGAGAATTTTATCTTCATAAATCAAGTCCACTTTCCTTTATCACCTGCTTAACTATGTATTATACAGTTACGCATTTCCATTCTCTCGGCTGTGCTCTGCCGTGAGGCATCCTGTGGAAAGACAAGCCTCTCGACCATGCTTGAGACAGGCTTGTATTTTTCCCGTTGGAAACATCCTATCATTCCCACCGAATACGTCAAATGGAATTTTATCGGTTTTCCTTGCAAGCAAAAGCCCATGCCACAGGGAGATGGGGGCTAACCAATTCTTCTGGATTATTGTTCAATATCTTTTAAATCTCGCGACGTGGCCAAAGCGATGACTCGCCCCTGGTCACCAACAGCACAGTAAAAGTGGTAAACCACTCCATCGTGCTTGAGCATCCAGGGTTTATGGGCGTATGTTTGGTCAAATGGCTCGCTGGGCTCAACTAAATGCGGCCCTTCCCACTTTGTCCAGTGCACCAGGTCGTATGAGCACGCAAAGGTGTCGAAGGCTTTGGGCTTCCAGCCGGCTCCGAAGTAGAACATGACCCAGACATCGCCGATTTTAACTATCTGGGGATCCCCACTTATGCCACGTTTCTTATCTTGGCCATTGACAACGACAGGCTCGGTGCCATAGCGAATCCAGTGTATCACATCTTTGGATACGGCCATGCCGATCCTCTCGTAGCCATTCTTGATCTTGCCGTTGTAAAACATGACGAATGGAAAGCCCAGGGTCCGGGCCTTGTCCCAAATAATATTGCTTTTATAGAGGGTCATCTTCTCAAAGTCACGAACGTCGGCTTGCTCACGTGAGAGAACAGGATTCTCAGAAAGACGGCTCCACTCAACGGGCTGAGCAGGGTCTTTAGTCCAGGCGATACCGATGGCCAGCGGGTCCGGCTCATAACCTTGCAGGGCACCGCCGATGTAGGACATCCAATACTTTCCATCAAATTGCTGAATTGTATTAGTGCCGCCCCAGGTGTAGTCAAAAAGCGCAATACCGCCATCGGCCTGCCATTTGTCCCAGCCTTCCTTGCGAAACGAGAGAACCTTGCCGAGGGTTTTCCAGCTAAGCAGGTCCTGACTTTCCGCCAGATGGGTTTCGTAGCCAACCTCGTTCATGCAGACGTAAAGCATGAACCATTTAGCTCTGCCACAGGTATCGTTCATGCGAAAGACATTGGGGCAATCGACCTTTTTACTCTCTTGCCCTCGAAGTACCACGCCGTATTTAAAGGGTGTTTTTACCTCGTCATAAATCCGCTGCATAGTCGCTTGATCTACTGCTTCACCCTGCGTTTTTGCCGGGATGATAGTTCTGGCGGCATCTTCAGCCCCAAAGCAAAAGGGACAGGCCATTGCCCACGCGAAGATTATACATGAAACTAATAGTAAAGTTTTTGTTCGATATGCAATTCTGCCTATCAACAAACGCATTTTCATGATATTCCTTAGTCAATGTAACATTAGATATCGCGACTTTATATCGTGCAAATTACAAACATTACCATTGATGAACATAATCAGATATACGAAATACGCAATACGAGATATGATTATAACTGGGGAACAAGGATTCGAACCTTGACTAAATGATCCAGAGTCATTTGTGCTACCATTACACTATTCCCCAAAAATTTGCTTTATGAAACATTCATTCCAACAAATTCCCACCTACTCTACACAAAACATAACCATTTTGCAAGATTATTACTCTAAGTAGAACCTGTGGGGTGTGGCCAGATTTTCTGGCAGGGCTATGCTGCCTGTTTTCGGCTGTCCCAGTAGCTTTTCCACGTATTCGACTGCTGTAAAGCAATCAATGCCATTATCCCATCAGCTCCAGGCCTATCCCAACGCATACCAGCACCCTTAAGACGATAAGTCAATACCTTGCACATGGCCTCGGTAGGACCAGAACCTATCTGCCAGCCTCTCTCTATAAATTTCGGATACTCGCACATCTCAAACCGACGGGCGATATACTGGATCAGTTCTTTCAAGGCCTTACGTTTGTTCTTGCTGCGGTACTTCTGGCGTTCGTCCATCAATTGCGTTAATAACGCTGTCGGCCCCTCATGCTTGGCAATATGCAGAAGCTCGCAAGCAAACTGCTTAGCTCTCTCGCTGCCCTGTGTAAAACAGCTATTCGCCGCTGACCATACATGTTCACTCAAGTGATAAAAGTCCAGTATCTGGCAATCCAGCATAGGCAGTTTACTTTTTAACTGTTTAGCAATCCAGTCGGCACCGTCTGCTACCGCCAGCTTTTCGTCTGCATCGCCAAGATTTATACGTCCAGCTTCCCGTCGAAGCAGTCTGCCAGCAGCCTCATGGTTTCCAGATGTTGCAACCACCTGGCGATGCTCGTTTGACTCGTCGTAGATCGTCGCTATCTTAAATTCCTTATACCTGTTGTCAGCACCCCGATTCATCCACCTGCGCTTGCTGCCGGGACGTTTAGCTCCACGCAGATGGCGTCGCTTGTTCTTCTCACTTTCTGTAACCATAGGAATCTTAACGCCGTCAGTGCCTACGTAAACACGTTTAGGCCCTTTTGGTGAGGTCTTACAATCCTCAATGCTAAAACCGGCAGCTAATAAACCTTTACGCTGAATGTTCAATACCAACTGCCCCTCAGACTCGACTATCACTCGCAGATGTTCTTTGCTGATACGAATCTGAGCCAGATGGTGTAAGTGCTCAGCGGCTTTGGCAAATCCCTGCTGGCTAATCGCAACACGGCAGCACATCTGACGAACGCCAACACTAACCCTGTCTGCCACTATCCCAATCAGCCGATCAATTGTATCATCACGACCGGACTCAGTAGACCACCAATAAATCCGTTCCAGCTTCACCACGCCATTGACTGTACTATGCTCAACAGACTGCTTGCCTTTGTGCCGCAACCTACTTTTTGTTTTTGTTCCGTTGCGAGGGGGAAAAAGCGGCCTGAGCCGCATCTGTTTTCATCTGCAAGGCTTTCTGAAATATCTTCTGTCGCAATTTTGCTGTCGCTATTCGCACCGGTTCTTCGCTGTCATCAATAACCGCGCCTGTACGTGCGTTGTTTATAGCTTCTGTCACCTCAGCGATACATTCTTTAATATCTTCTTTCAATAGTTGCTCTAACTGTTTGGCTTGGATTTCCGGCAATTTCATTTTGTCCATGATCGGCTCCTGTAAAACATGGTTAACACTGTAAAACTAAAACTGCCCACATTCTACAGGTTGCCTATTTTAAGCGCCAGAAAAATTTGCCACACCCAACCTGTGTTTAAAAATATTCGAGGTGCTTAAGGCGGAGCCGATTTTCTAAGGAATTGAAAAAAGATTTCGGCTTTAGCAGGAAACGGGCCATTTTGAACATATTGGCAATCTTCTTTCGATAATTTGTTTTGCTAAAACTTTTATCGTAGAGATTACTCATTTCCCTCGACTTACTCGGGATTGCTCAGATTCATCGAAACCCCTAAAAAAAGTTTGACAAGCCGAGTAAAATATAAAAACTTTAGTTACTCTAAATTTTAGTCACTTCTGTAAAGTGGCCCGAGCTTATGCACATTGATTCATACCAGTTCGGCGAAATTGTTATAGATGGCGTAACGTTCGACAGCGATTGCCTAATTATTTTGGGTAGTACCAGATCAAATTGGTGGCGAAAGCAAGGGCATTTGGTGTCGGCGGAAGACTTAAAGGATATTATTGCAGCTAAGCCTGCGACCCTTGTAGCGGGCTGCGGCGCATCGGCAATGATGAAAATATCAGAAATTACTCGCGGCGTCCTTCAAGCCAACAATATAAAACTTGAAGCTTACGACACCTACAAAGCGGCCGAACGATTCAATGAATTATCTGCACAAGGTGCCAATATCGCAGCCGCATTACACTTGACCTGCTGAGAGCCAAGCGGAATCGTCCTGTTTAGATTGAGTTTGCGAGCTGCACTGTCTTAGAAAGACGTTGAGACTTGTCACTTCTCAGATTCCGCGCCGGAGCATGTGGCCTATCGCAGCCGCAGATTCGCGACCACTTTTAATTGCAGTTACTACCAATGAAGCCCCATTGACGATATCACCTGCAGCATAAATCCCCGGCTCGCTTGTCTGAAAGTCATTTACTGCCACGTTGCCTCGATTGTCGAACTGCAAGCCGAGGTTCTCGATCAAACCTTTATGAACCACGTGCAAAAAACCCATTGCCAAAATCACAAGATCCACCTTGAGTACAAAATCAGTTCCCGCAACTTCCTGCACCTGCCAATTGCCGTTTTCCTTTTTCCATTCTACTTTGCAGCCGTGTAGTTCTCCGACGCGTGTCTCGCCTGCCGCGGATGGAAGGAACCTTTTCGTCATTACGGACCACATCCTCTGGATTCCCGCAAAGCGGGGACCCTCACAGCCTTCCTCGTCAGATGTGCTTGTTCGCATAATCCGAGGCCACATTGGCCATGGCGTATCTGGTGGGCGAGTATCCGGAGGTTCGGGGAGAATTTCAAGCTGGTATATCTTTTGGGCACCCTGACGACGAGCAGTGCCTACACAGTCACTGCCAGTGTCACCTCCACCTATCACGACCACGACTTTATCTCTGGCCCGCCATGGCTCCTTCCGGGCCGTTAAAAAATCCATCGCATATACAACGTTTTGCAAATCCGCGCCTGTAATATTGAGGGACCGTGGCTGCCTTGACCCCATTGCCAGCAAGACGCAATCAAACATCTTGAGCAGATACTGCACGGAAATATCATCTCCCACACTCACACCAGTTTGAAACTCAATACCTTCAGCGACCAACTGTTCCAGTCTTCGGTCGATGACCCACTTTTCCAGCTTAAAATCCGGTATGCCGTATCGAAGCATCCCGCCGGGACGTTCGTCTTTTTCAAAAACCACGACGGAGTGACCGGCCCTTGCAAGCTGCTGGGCAGCAGCGAGACCTGCAGGACCGGAGCCTGCTATCGCCACACGCTTGTCGGTCTTCTTTTCGGCAGCTAAAGGTCTTATCCATTCCTCCTCGAAACCCCGCTCAACAATCGCCTGCTCAATCTGCCTGATAGCCACAGGCTCATCGTTGATCGCAAGAGTACACGCGGCTTCACAGGGAGCAGGACAGACCCTACCGGTGATCTCAGGAAAGTTGTTAGTAGCGTGAAGCAGCCGGCAGGCGCGTTCCCACTGGCCTTTGTAGACCAGCTCATTGAAATCGGGAATAGAGTTTCCCAGGGGACAGCCGGCACCATGACAGAACGGGATTCCACAGTCCATACATCTGGCTGTCTGCTGGCAGATTTCGTCCGGCGTAAGAAGTAAGTCCAACTCCCGGAAGTCGTGTATCCGCTCCTCAACCGGACGGTGACCGACATTCTGTCTTTTATACTTTATAAAACCTTTTATTTCACCCATAACTGTTAAGTTTATTAGTGAATTAGCTGATTAGTTAATTGGCAAATTGGAATTTTAGATTCTCTAATCTCTAATTCTCTCAACGAAAAACTTCCTCAGTAGCCGGCGTGGTTTCTGTGTCACGCTGCTCGGCTGCCCGCATCTTCTCCAAAGACAGCCGATAATCTATGGGCATAACTTTCACAAACTTTCCCACCATATCCGGCCAAGCATTCAAAATATATTTTGCACGCTGACTATTAGTCCACTTCAGATGTTGCTTAACCAAATCATGCAGTAACTCTTTATCATCGTTCTGCCAAACACTCTCCAGCTCCACCATGTCCAGATTACAAAGCGTATCAAACAATTGCATCTCATCAAGGGCATACGCTATACCGCCACTCATGCCGGCGGCAAAATTACAACCGGTCTGCCCCAGCACCACGACCACACCGCCGGTCATATACTCGCAGCCATGGTCGCCGAGGCCTTCAACAACCGCTGTTGCGCCGCTGTTGCGTACGGCAAATCGTTCACCCGCCATACCGTTGATGAAGACTTCACCAGCAGTTGCACCATAAAGAAGAGTATTTCCGACAATGATATTCTCATGGGCTATAAACGGGCTATTTTGCGGCGTCTGGACAACGATTCGTCCGCCGGAAAGACCTTTGCCGAGATAATCATTGCCTTCGCCGATAAGTCTCAGTGTCACGCCTGGAGCCAAAAAGGCACCGAAGCTCTGCCCAGCCGAGCCATGAAAAATAATTTCCAGCGTCTCATCGGGCAAACCCTTTGGGCCATATTTACACACTATATGATTACTGAGAATCGCACCTATAGTTCGATTAACATTGGCAATTGCCATTTCGAACACAGTCTTTTTTTTGTTCTCAATTGCATCTTTTGCTCTTTCCAGAATCTGCCAATCAAGATTGTCGTTGATTTTGACCGGCTGGGCACTGGTTAATCGTAACGCCCTACCATCGCAAGTTCTCGGCCTATGGAAAATGGCAGAAAAATCCAGCCCTTTGGCCTTATAGTGGTTAATCGCCTTGCGGACACTCAATCTGTGAACCGCCCCGACCATATCCTCAAATCTTCTGTAGCCCAGCTCAGCCATAATCTGGCGGACTTCCTCAGCCACAAAGTGCATGAATCTTTCAATATACTCCGGCTTGCCTGCGAATCGTTTTCGTAGTTCCGGGTCCTGCGTACCGATTCCAAACGGACAGGCGCCTTCATGGCATTTGCGTAAGAGTGTACAGCCAATCGCGACCAGAGCCGCAGTTCCGAAACCGAACCGCTCGGCTCCCAGCATTGCCGCCACGACCACATCTCTGCCGGTCTTCATCTGACCATCAGCCTGCACTCTGATTCGGTCTCGCAATCCATTCATCACAAGAACCTGTTGTGTCTCAGCCAGACCGAGCTCCCAGGGACAGCCGGTGTGCTTGATTGAAGAAAGCGGGCTTGCACCGGTTCCGCCATCGTGGCCGCTGATAAGAACTTCGTCGGCATTACCTTTGGTAACGCCGGCTGCAATCGTGCCTACACCAACTTCCGCCACAAGTTTAACTGACACTTTTACGCCGGGATTGCTACATTTAAGGTCGTATATTAATTGTGCCAAATCCTCAATAGAATATATATCGTGATGCGGTGGCGGCGATATAAGTGTAACGCCAGGTGTAGAATATCGCATTTTCGCAATTTCATCCGTGACCTTATGTCCCGGCAATTGACCTCCTTCGCCCGGCTTGGCACCCTGAGCCATTTTAATCTGCAGCTCTTTAGCATGCGCGAGGTAGTTGATGGTGACACCAAATCTGCCGCTGGCTACCTGTTTGATGGCACAATTTTTCGAATCTCCATTAGGTTCAGGCGTATAACGTGATGGATCTTCGCCACCTTCGCCGGTATTACTCATAGCACCCAGGCGATTCATCGCAATGGCAAGGCACTCATGTGCTTCTTTGCTAATCGAGCCGTGGCTCATCGCACCTGTACAGAATCTCTTTATAATCTCGCCGGCTGGCTCTACCTCATTGATATTGATCGGCTCACCTGGGGTAAATTCAAATAGTCCGCGCAGCGTGCAAAGCTTCGTTGATTGATCGTTGACTGCTTTAGCGTAATCAGCGTAAGCGCTTGCATCGTTATTCATTACGGCATGCTGCAGCCGAGATACCGTAGTAGGATTCCATAGATGGTGTTCTGCGGTGCGTCTATAATGATATTCGCCTCCGAAATCCA
Source organism: uncultured Pirellulales bacterium (assembly GCA_964601185.1). Classification (GTDB taxonomy): domain Bacteria; phylum Planctomycetota; class Phycisphaerae; order Sedimentisphaerales; family Anaerobacaceae; genus CAZRMQ01. The sequence goes on along the minus strand of CAZRMQ010000002.1, from coordinate 32,324 downwards.
ATTCCAGCGCCCCTTCCGGGCGCTGTTCGAATGCCGAGACATGGCGGGCAAGGGCTTCCGCAGCGATTTCATTCAATCCGATTCCACCGATTCGCGAGCTGGTGCCGGTAAAATATTTATCAACAACTTCACGGTTCAATCCAATAGCTTCAAACAACTGGGCACCCGTATAGCTTCGCAGCGTGGAGATACCCATCTTGCTCATAGTCTTGAGGATGCCTTTTTTCAAAGCTGCTATATAATTATCTGCTATCTGTGTCGGTTCCATATCAGTTGGTAGATCATCTCGACGATGTAATTCATCGAGACATTCAAACGCCAGGTATGGATTGACTGCATTGGCACCGAAACCTGCCAAGAGGCAGAAGTGCATAACCTCTCTGGGCTCTCCGCTCTCAACGATCAGGCCCACTTCGCCCCGAAGGCCGCGATTAAGCAAGCCATGATGAACTGCCGCTGTCGCCAATATTGACGGTATCGGCATCATCGTTTCAGAGGTGCCGCGATCACTAATAATAATAAGTGACGCCCCGTCTGCAATTGCCCGCACCGCAGTATCGATCAATACATCCAGCGCGCGAGCAAGACCGGCGCCGGCATCGATAGTATCAGGCTGGAAAACAGCGTTGATGGTAGCAACCTTGAAATCGTCTCGGTTGATCATCTTCAGCCGCTCAATATCCTCATTAGTCAGAATCGGATGTGGCAGCTTAAGCTGTCTGCAATGCTGTGGCGTCTCGTCCAGGATGTTCCTTTTTTTGCCCATAAACGTCATCAGGCTCATCACGAGCCCTTCCCGCAGTGGGTCAATCGGAGGATTGGTCACCTGTGCGAATAGCTGTTTGAAATAATTAAATAATAGCTTTGGCTTATCAGAAAGCACCGCAAGCGGTGTATCGTTACCCATTGACCCAACGGGTTCCTGACCGTGCAGGGCCATGGGCGTTAAAATCATCTTGAGCTCTTCGCTGGTATAGCCGAATAGCCGCATCCTTTGGCTCAGGGTTTGTGGATCGCTTGTGACAAGCTTGGGCGCATCAAATAATCCTCTAAGCTCAATCCTATTCTCCGTCAGCCACCTGCGATAGGGTTTTTGCCGGGCGATCTTGCTTTTTATCTCGTTATCGGTAATTATCCTTCCCTCAACAGTATCCACAAGAAACATTCGACCCGGCTGAAGACGCCCCTTTCGTTGTATCTTTTCGGATGGAAATTGCACCACTCCCGCTTCACTGGCAATAATGGCTAAGCCATCAGTTGTAACCAAATACCGGCAGGGTCTTAAGCCGTTGCGGTCCAGCGTTCCGCCGACCAGCCGACCATCTGTAAATACCATCGCTGCTGGCCCGTCCCAAGGCTCCATTACTGAGGAGTGATACTCATAGAAAGCGCGTTTATCAGTACTAATATGATATTTCGAGCCGAATGCTTCGGGAATCATCATCATCATTGCATGGGGCATACTTCTGCCGGCCTGAACGAGAAGCTCAAGCGTACTGTCAAAACATGCGGAGTCACTCATCTCAGGCGTTAGAACCGGAAACAAATCGCTAATATTATCCCCTAACAACTCATTGGTCATTTGCTTCTGGCGGGTCCGCATCCAGTTACGGTTGCCACTGAGCGTGTTTATCTCGCCGTTATGAGCTATGCAGCGAAACGGCTGAGCAAGACGCCAGTTCGGAAACGTATTTGTACTGTAGCGCTGATGGACTATTGCCAGAGCCGATTTAATGAGCTCATCAGACAAATCCGGATAATAAGAGAACAATTGCCAGGCCATAAACATGCCTTTGTAGCAAATCGTTCTACACGACAGCGAAGTTATGTAAAAATCCTGGCCCTGTTCACCGAACTTCTTCTTCACCAACCTCTCCGTCCGCCTGCGTGCCAAGTACAGGCGCCGTTCGAGATTCTCTTCTCCAAAACCTGCCCCATCTATGAAAATCTGTTTGATAGAAGGTTCAGCCGACAAGGCTATTTGCCCAAGACAATCGTTGGTCGTGGGTACCTCTCGCCAGCCAAGCACAGCCAATCCATAGTATGCAATTGCAGACTCCAGGATTTTGTCACATTGCTCGCGAAGTTTGGTCTCCTGCGAGCCGAACACCATACCAACGCCGTACTGTCCGGGTTGCGGCAGAGAAAAGCCCAGTTTTTCTTCACATTCAACAAAGAAAAACTCATGTGGTATCTGGAAAAGGATCCCCGCCCCATCGCCTGTAATCTCATCGGCTCCAGCCGCTCCACGATGATGCAGGTTCACCAGGATCTGCTTGCCATATTCAATAATCGAATGGCTGCGTTTCCCTAAAATATCTACGACAGCACCAATCCCGCATGAATCGTGTTCATATCGAGATTCATATAAACCTTGCCCCTGTTGTAGCAGGTCTGCATATTTATCGATTTCCTTGTTCGGGTGCATCATAATACTGGTTTATGCCATAAAAGTGCCCCAATATAGAGGCTAATAACTCAATCGCTTCAAAAGATAAAGCTTTACTATAAATATTATACTCCGACTTTCAGATCTTAGAGAGCAAATTGCTTTAATAAACAGTATTAGAACAGCAAATAATATAAGTAGACATTCTAATAATGAAAAGCTGGCGTAAAAAAAGCATCTTTCGATGCTCCTCAACATCTGGAGGTATTATTAAAGAATATGCAAAATCAAACTTTTTCCATATTTGATTTCTGGTATATTATGAGCAACGCTTAAGAACCATATTTGGGCAAGGCTTGCTCTTTCAGCCGATCTTGCCAATGCGGCATACTTTGGGCAAGCCTCGCCCGCAACCCAATTCCAAATTTATCCAGAGGACGGAAAGACAGATGACAGAAATTCTGCCTTCTGTCCTCCGTCTTCTGTCTTCTGTTATTAACTGTCGTAATACAGATGAAACTCATACGGGTGCGGCCTCAGGGCCATCTCATTAAGCTCTTTTTCCTTTTTCCATTTAATCCATGTCTCTATTAAATCTTCAGTGAAGACGCCGCCTGCCAATAGGAACTTATGGTCTTTTTCCAGAGCATCAATTGCTTCAGCCAGTGAGCCAGGAGTTTTGGGATATTTGGCCAATTCTTCCGGCGTCATTTCGTAGATATCCCGATCCAGCGGCTCGCCTGGATCGATTTTATTTTGAACTCCATCTAACGCCGCCATAAGCATAGCCGTCCAGGTTATATAGCCGTTGCAACTTGGGTCGGGACAGCGAAACTCAAGGCGTTTTGCCTTTGGGCGGTCTGAATACATCGGGATGCGAACACCTGCTGAGCGATTCCGGGCGCTCATAACAAGATTCACCGGTGCCTCAAAGCCCGGAACCAGCCGACGATAAGAGTTCGTCGTCGGTGCCGCAAATGCCAGGATCGCAGGTGCGTGCTTCAACAAACCGCCACATGAAAACAATCCAATATCGCTCAATCCTGCATACCCGTTGCCTGCAAACAACGGCTTACCGCCTTTCCATAGCGAGAAGTGTGAGTGCATGCCGCTGCCATTATCCTGGAAGATGGGTTTGGCCATGAAAGTAACGGTTTTTCCATTTCGCCTGGCAATGTTCTTGATGATGTACTTATACCACATAAACTGATCTGCTATTTTTACAAGCTCAGCAAACTGCATATCGATCTCGCTTTGACCGGCTGTTGCCACTTCATGGTGGTGCGCTTCAACGACAATCCCGACCTTTCGCATTTCATAGACCATCTCACCGCGCAGGTCGTGATACGTATCAGTAGGGCTGACAGGGAAGTAGCCGCCCTTAAAGCTCGGCTTATATCCGAGATTCGGCTCCTCAAAACGAGCGGTATTCCAGGCTCCCTCGACCGAATCTATCTTGTACATACCCGTGTACTGATTCTGCTCGTAGCGCACCTCGTCAAATATAAAGAATTCCGGCTCAGGCCCAATATAGCAGGTATCCGCGATTCCGGTTTTCTTTAAATACTCTGCTCCTTTGCGCGCCACGTGACGCGGGTCGCGGCTATAGTCCTTTCTTGTGACCGGGTCAACAATATTAGCAATAATGCTCACCGTTGGTTTGGCAAAAAATGGGTCGATGACCGTAGTATCAGGATCAGGTATAGCCAGCATATCCGAGACGTGTATTCCCTGCCAGCCGCGGATGGACGAGCCATCGAATCCGACACCATCCTTGAATGTCTCCTCGTCCCATGTATCAATAGGAAAGCTGCAGTGCTGCCAGGTTCCAAGAAGGTCTGTAAATTTTAAATCGACCATCTCAGCATTGTGTTTCTTTGCAAACTCAAAAAAATCTTTTGGAGTCATTATTTGGTTCCTTTCTGAAAAATTTTTATTCACTCTTCAATCATAGTAAATCTACACAAATACAGATTCAATGTCTATCGTTTTAGTTCTTAGCCAATTGCTTTTTTACCTTTTTCTCCGGTCCGAATGCGGATGCACTCAGGCAAATCCAGCACTAATATTTTCCCATCGCCTATCCGGCCCGTCTTTGCACCTTCAATAATCGCATTTATAGTCTTTTCGACAAAGTCCTCATTTACTGCTATCTCCAGCCTGACTTTTTTAAGCAGGTTGACCTCGAATTTTATGCCTCGATAGCTTTCGGTATAACCCTGCTGTTCACCACAGCCAAGAGCGTTAGTCACGGACATTTTAAAGACTTCATTTTTATATAAGGCCTTTTTGACATCCTGCAATTTGTGTGGTTGAATATATGCGATTATCAGCTTCATTTTAGCTTTCCTTTATCAAGAGTTAGCTTGTACTGAATATCTGGAAGCCACCGTACGCTTCCATCCCGTGTTCGCCTATATCGAGGCCGCGAAGTTCTTCTTCGCGTGAGACTCTCAGACCGATAGTCATGTCTATTAGCTTGAATAACAGTCCCATTGTTATGATAACAAATGCAATTGTTGTAACAGAACCGACAATCTGGACGCCGAGCTGCATCGGATTCGCACTGTATATGAAGCCTTCGTTTGCCAAACCGAGAGCTTTTTTGCCGAATATTCCTGTACAGATTGTGCCCCATACTCCACATATACCGTGTACCGGAACGGCACCGACGGGGTCATCTATTTTCAATTTGTCGAGCAGCTCAACACCTCTTACAACAATATAACCTGCGATGCCTCCAATCACAATTGATGCCCAGGGGTCCACATACGCACATGGAGCGGTGATTGCGACCAGCCCTGCGAGTGCACCGTTCATAGCCATTGACAGGTCCGGTTTCCCGAATCTTTTCCATACGGTTAGCATTGCAACAATACCACCGAGAGCTGCTGCCATGTTGGTGTTCAGCGCTACGCGTCCAATGGCCATACCATCGCCGACACTCAATGTCGAACCTGGATTAAAGCCAAACCAGCCAAACCACAGGATAAATACTCCCAAAGAGGCCAGCGGGATACTGTGACCCGCAAGAACACGGGGCGTTCCGTCGATGTTGTACTTTCCTTCCCGCGGGCCAAGTATGCTGGTGCCAACTAAGGCAGCAAAACCACCGACCGTATGAACGACGGTCGAGCCGGCAAAATCGGCAAAACCCATTTTTGCGAGCCAACCGCCACCCCAAATCCAGTGTCCGACAATAGGATAAATAAGAGCAGAAATAGTAAAAGAGTAAATAAGGTATCCGATAAATTTCATTCTTTCCGCCATGCCGCCGGCGACTATTGTAGCAGCAGCGCCGCAAAATGCCGCCTGGAACAGCCAAAAGGCATATAGAGGGACACCGTTAGCTATCGGCTCAAGGCCGAGCAGACACCAGCCTTTTGTGCCTATAAAGCTGTTTCCGTCACCGAACATAAATGCGTAACCCACTAAGAAAAAAGCCAACGAAGCCATACAGAAATCAAGGAAGTTTTTGGTTAAAATATTGCAGGTGTTTTTTGCACGGATGAACCCGGCTTCCACCATTCCAAACCCAGCTTGCATAAAGAAGACCAAAAACGCTGCTAACAATACCCATACCGTGTCCAGACCTTGTTTGAGATTGGCTATGTTGATACTTTCCAAAGCTGTGTCACCTGCACCAGCAGAATCGGCAAATGCAGGTGCACACACAGCTAATGTTACTACCAGCCCAACACAGATAAATAAAACTTTCATTTTTCTACCGTCCATATCTATTTCCATTCTTAAAAAGCCTTTGATAAACTAACACCGGCAACAAAGAAATCGCTGTCCGTCCCGTAAGCATCTGTATCACGTATATCATCACTTAGTAACGTAACATAACTCAAGCTTGGTTTTACCGTCCAGCCTGCGATTTCTACCGGGAAAGAAACAGAAAACGCCAGGTCATTTAGCTTGCTTTGGTCGGTGCCCCAGTAATACTTATTGTAGGAGCCGCTGCCCCAGCCTAAGCTCGTATTGATTTCCATGCCGACAGGTATATCCGGTCCAAGCTCTACAATCTTTTCAATATCGTGCCCTGCACATAGTGACACATACGAGCCTTCCGCCTCGTCAACATCATGATAGATTGTCACCGAAGGACTTAAAGGTACATCTAAATTAAGACCCCAATACACTTCCGTTGTATCCGGAGTCCTGGTACCATCGGCGGCACTACTCGGAAAATCATAGTAGATAACACCAATCGAATACCCCACACCATCAACGCGCGGCAAAGTACCGGTGCAGCCCAATGAATAATCAATCTCCGAAAAATCGCCGCTCTTATCGTTTATATTGGTCAGTTCAAGATTGCCCCAGATCGATGCAGCCAGATTACCATAAGCTGCACTAATGCTTGGCTGAAAAACCGGGTCATCATCAATATTCTGACCACGCCAGATATATTTGCTGAGAAAATCTACCGAAGTCTCAAGCTCGATTGTATCCTCTGCAAAGCATGTCACAGCATAGTTCAATACGCTCATTCCCAAAATTAAAAGTATAAGCTTTTTCACTTAAATCAATTCCTTATAATCAAGCTTCAATTCGCTCAGTTTTCTGATTGTGTGATACTCAGCTCAAAAGCAATATCATCGATTGTTTTATATGAGCAATTGCTATGCCAAAACACACTTTTTCTTTTAAACAGTTGTAATAGCTTATATCTCAAGATGTTATGGATGTCGGTTGTTTAGGGAGAAAAATGAGAAAACTACAAAAAAGTAGTTTATTTAGATGTAATCTACAAAATTGTATGCACTAATGGATTAGATATACTTCGGATAGATTTTGTACTTCTTGATTTTATAGCCGAGGATGCGTTCGGTTATACCCAGATCATGAGCGGCTTTGCGCTGCTGGCCGCCGCACTTCTTCAGTGCATCAACGATAAGCTCCTTCTCGGTATTTTCAACGATCTCTACCAAAGACCTCTTGGCTACAGGTCCTTTCTTTTTTATCATTTGAAGCGAGGGTGGCAAATGCTCGGAACGAATGACATCTCCATCACATAATAAAACCGCCCTTTCGATGCAATTCTCCAATTCTCTTACATTGCCCGGCCAATGGTACCTGGTGAGCATTTCAATTGCAGGAGTTGAAATCCGGCTGATTCGCTTATTGTTCTCGGCTGCTAACTTCTCAAGGAAGCAATCCGCCATCAGCATGATGTCATCTTTACGTTCCCGCAACGGCGGCAGATAAATAGGAAAGACGTTTATTCGATAGTAGAGGTCTTCGCGAAAAAGCCCTTTCTCAATGTGTTCTTCAAGGTTCTTGTGTGTCGCAACAATAATCCTGACGTTTGTCTTCAGAGTCTCCAAACCTCCAAGCCTTTCAAACTCTTTGAACTGAATAATGCGTAAGAGTTTGACCTGCAGATTCGGCGCGAAATCCCCAATCTCATCGAGAAAGATTGTTCCGCCATGCGCTCTTTCGAACCTGCCGAGTTTTCGCTCGGTAGCGCCGGTAAAGGCACCCTTTTCATGTCCGAAAAGCTCGCTTTCCAACAGTGTCTCCGGCAGCGCCGTACAGTTCACTTTCACGAAAGGCTTGTCTGCACGCGGGCTGTTGTAATGAATTGCGTGAGCCACGAGGTCTTTGCCTGTCCCGCTTTCGCCGCGGATAAGCACGGTGGCATTACTATCGGCAACCTGCTCGATAAGCCGATAGACCTCTTGAATTGCATTACTGCTGCCGACCATATTATGGATATTGAATCGAGCTTTTAATTCCTGACGCAATCGCACATTCTCATCCTGCAATTGCTTTCGCTTGGACTCAAAAAGTTTATTCAGTTTCACCGCCTGTGCCACCATCGTAGCGATGACGTTCAGGAGCCTGAGACTATATTGAAAATCATCTTTACTGCCGGCCTGCTTATCAACGCTCAACGCACCGATGGTCTTACCTTCCAGCTTGATGGGAACACAGAAAAAGGCTATTTTCTGATTCTTTCCTCGTCCTCTCGGCCCGGTTTTGTACAGAAAGCGCGGGTCTTTGGAAATATCAGGAACAACAATCTCTTTGCCGTTTTGCACTACCATTCCGGTAATTCCCTCGCCAACCTTGTAGCTACCCATTTTTTTTGATTTTTCGCTAAGGCCGTGAGCTATCTTAATATTAATTAGCTCAGTATCCTGGTCGAGCAAAGTGATAGTTCCTCTGCGCAGTTTAAGGTGCATATCCAGCGAGTGAAATATGGACTTCAACGTCTCTTCAAGGTCAAGCGATTCGGCAAAGGCCTTCGATATATCGCTTAAAAGCTTAACTTCTTTTGCGACTTTTACCTTCATAATTTCTGCTCTCTCCAAAAAACCGCAGTATCATAACAAAATCGTAGAACAATTACAAGAAATTACAATTTCGTAGATATAAAGGCGTGTGTGTAAAGCTAAAACGGTAACAACTTAGAATTGACCAAATGGAAATAGCCCTACATCTCTTGGGCTATCTTTTTTCCTATATGGATGGTAAATAGGGGGATAGGAAGCACTTGTGTATTAGAGGCTATCCTATCCCCGTTTATCATTTACCTCATAAAGTTGCTTACGAATGGGGAGGTTTCACCTCTACGTAAGAAGTGACCCGATGGCCCCTCACCGAGAAACTCCGAGAACCAGGATTCGTGCTCGATTTCCTCATTAAGAATCGCCTGGGCCAGAGCGTATGTGCGGTGATCTTTGCCGGCTGTCATATTGCAGATCTGAGTATACCCACGTACAGCACACCTCTCAGCGTTTACCAGCACCGTCAACATAGCTTTGATGTCAGTTGGGTCCTTTGGCAAGGATGCAGGCGGGCATGCAGACATATCGTGAAAAACCTTCATGTCGCTGGGCAATTCACCGCCAAGCTCGTATATGCGGGGCACCAAGGCTTCAAAGTGGTTGCGGTCCTCAATCCTGGCTGTTTCCGCAATTTCTTTGATTCCCTCGCCTTCCAGGCCTATAAGATTGACCCGCAGAATCGTATAGTAGTAAAAAGTTGTCAATTCTGCAGCGGCATTCTTAACCAGCAGCTTCAGCAAATCGTCGACTTTGATTCCTGCCTTTTCAACCATTTCTCTTGCTACTTTTGCCATCTTTTTATCTCCTTTCTAATATCTCATTGAACAAACTAATATATAGACAACATTAATTGTCTTGCACCGCTTCAACTAAATATAAGAATATATCTTAAATAGTAATTATTCTTACTATTTATGCAAAAAATATATCAACGCCTTTTGACACATTTATTGCATACACCTTCCAGGATTACTTTCACATTAGTAACACTGAAATTTTTTCGAAACGCTTTTGGGACCTTCAGATTATCGTAACTTTGATTATGAAAATCCACTATCTTATTGCATCTCCGGCATCTGAAATGGTGGTGGGGATTTACATCAGGGTCATACCGTTTTGCTTCACCATATCCTTCGACTATATTAACAACACCAATTTTGGCAAAGGTTGAGAGCGTTCTATATACAGTATCAAGGGAAATGTCAGGAAAAACATTTCTAACCTTCTCAAAAATATCTTCAGAATAGGGATGATTTCTTGCCTTAATCAGCTCCTCATATATTGCAATGCGTTGGGGAGTCATGTTGAGATTGTGTTTTTTGCACCTGTCCCGAAATAAATCGATTAAGTCTTTTTTACTATTTAGTAGCATCTTATCACGGCACACAAAGCTTTTAATTATTTATACTAATGATTACTATATAAGAATTATTCTTATTGTTCAATAAAAATTATAAAATATTTTTTGACATAGATAAAAAGCCTAAATTTAAGCAGTTTGGCTTCATAGGCTATATATAGGCCTTTTTAAGTCGCTTTTAGTTTGGGTGTACTTTTCACTTTGCTTAATCGCAAATGAATGTGTAACGACAAGCTCACTGGCGGCGTTTAACAAGGCCGGTTGGATTTATTTATTAGTTTACTTTTGGTTCAAATATTATATATCCACCAAGTTATTTTGGCAATGGACCATCGGGGACGGGTTCACCGAAGTCGGGCGTGCCGTCGGGCTTCCAGCGAAGCGGCTGAACCCGGGTGTGGCGGTCGGGATTATGCAGCGGATCGCCTTGGATTTCTTTATAGTTGCGTGCATGATAGACAAGCATATCAGTCTTGCCGTCCTCGGATACGGTGAAACTGTTGTGGCCGGGTCCGTATTGGCCGTTGGCTGGGCAGCTTTTAAAAACCGGAACCGTCGATTTTTGCCACGATTTCGCATCGAGCAGGTCCGCATCTTCATCGGCAGTTAGAAGTCCCATACAGTAGTTGTGGTTGGTTCCACTGGCCGAATAGCTGATAAAGACTCGCCCATTGCGAATTAGGGCGGCGGGACCTTCATTGACCCAGAAAAGGATTTGCTCCCAGGGATACTCCGGCTTGGTAATCATCACCTGCTCACCGCTAATGGACCACGGAGTATCCATCCTGGCGATATAGAGATTTGTATTTCCCTGAATCTTGGGATCCTTTTGTGCCCAAACGAGGTAGCGGACGCCGTGATGTTCGAAGGTGGTGGCATCGAGGGAGAAGGATTCCCAGTTGGTCTTGAGCCGGCCTTTTTCGAGCCATTGCCCTTCGAGCGGATTAGCTGCGGAGCATTCGAGGACATAAATGCGTATTGCCCAAATATCATCGGCCTTGCCGGCTGCGAAGTATATATACCATTTGCCGTTGATCTGATGAATCTCCGGAGCCCAGATGTGGTAGCTCATCGGGCCTTTATCGTGCTTGCGCCAGATGACCTTGGCCTCGGCTGTAGCAAGCCCGGCTATGGTGGAGGCACGACGCAGCTCAATGCGGTCGTATTCCGGGACAGTGGCGGTGAAGTAGTAATAGCCGTCCGTGTGACGCATACACCAGGGGTCAGCGCATTGCTCGATTAGAGGATTTGTAATTGCGGAACCGGCGGGTTTATCCGTAGGCGTAGAGTTTGCATCTGTTTGTGCCAAAACCAAAACAGGTAAGGAAAAAACAAAAATGAAAAGACAAAAAAATGTGGCAATGACGTGGATAACAGGTCGATTGTGGTTGTGTTTTAATAACATGTGTTTATCTCCTTGAAAGATTTTATCAGCTTACTCTCAGTCCCGAAAAACCAGGGAACATCCGCTACAAGAAAGATATACTAATAAGCCGAATATTCAAGTGGAAATTTGAGACATGACCATCCCCAATCCGTCCCGTATAAAGCCGGGTCTACCGACTTTAGCCGGATTGTGGCTGCTACCCAACGCAATACGCACGACGCAATACGCAAAACAAACACACCGGAGCAGGAGGGATTCGAACCCCCGTTACCCAAAGGGTAAAACGGTTTTCAAGACCGTCGCTTTAAACCACTCAGCCACTGCTCCGAATTTTTCGTCTATCCTTTTTTTATATACGAACGGATAAGCATAATCATCAAGCAAATCCTGAACTATTTTATGACCAAAATGTTACTTTTCAAGGAAATTAAAACCATAAAGGTATTAATCACCTCCTATCTGCCTACAGCAGTTTACTCCCAAAAAAATTTATAAATTTTTTATTTTTTGATTGACATCACATAGTATGTATAACATAATATGTAAAACAAGGCAAATAAACAAGTACATAATCGCAATACAAAAATAGGAGGTATCTATGAAGTTTGAAAGTCAATTATTAAAAGGTATCGCTCCGGTGGTTGTCTTGGAAATTCTCTCTCGCGGCCAGATGTATGGGTACGAGCTGAGCCAGACTATCGAGCAGCGAAGCGGCGAAGTCCTGACGCTCGGCAAAGGAACGCTCTATCCACTGCTTTATAATCTGGAGGCCAGAAAGCTCGTAAAAGGAAAGTGGGAAGATTCAGATTCCGGCAGAAAAAGAAGATACTACTCAATCACCAGTAAAGGCAAAGATGAATTGGCAAGACAAAAGGCGCAACTTAAAGAATTGACAGCCGGCCTGAATCTTGTCTTCGGCGGAGCGCTAACGACGGCCTAACCAACAGTTTTTAGCCCCAGGTTTTACCTGAGGTTCAAAATATTTTGGTTGAAAATTCGAGGTTATTATGTCAAAGGGACATAAAAAGACAGATTTTCAAAATCTTCCTGCTTGTGCCGTCGAGTTTATAAAGCTGGTAATCAAGAAGATGCGATATCGCAAGAAAGTGCGGCGGGATGTACAAGCAGAATTGGCGACGCATTTTGAGGATGAGCTAAAAGTCTGTGCCGTCGACCAAGAGAAAGAGCAAAAAGCTCAGAAGTTAATCGCCGAATTTGGCGATCCAAAACTCCTCGCTCATCTTATGCGCCGGGCAAAGAAACGCTGCAGGCCTGTCTGGAAAAAAGTTCTTGTGCGAGGTCTTCAAGTATTGGGGGTCATCTTTTTGTATTTGCTTATCTGTAGTAGTCCTCTGATTATTGGAAGGCCAACTGTTAAGGTTAATTACGCTGATTGGCTGACCGAGTTTGTACGGGCTGACAGAGATGCTGTTGATAATGCAAGACCTTATTATGAAAAAGCCATTGAGCTTTATGTGGAAATGCCCGGCTGGCTTATTAAAAGCAAAGTAAAGTGGCCCACAGATTTTAACGATGTGCAGCTACAGTCCTTAGTCTCATGGCTCGAAGATAATCGAAAGTCTCTGGAAACACTCAGAATGGCTGCACAACGCCCTTACTATTGGAGTCGTTATCAAAAAAGCGGTGAGGGTCAGTTAGTAGAAACTCTTATGCCGGACGTTATGAAATCCTTGCCTGGCTACAAAAATTTAGCGCGTGCCATGCGATGGCAGATTCAACTTCAAGCTTACAATGGAGATGTTGACTCTGCACTGAGAGATTGCTCTGTCTTGCAGAAATTTGGCAATCATTTGCATGGCCAAGGTTTGCTGATCGAGCAGTTAGTGGGGGTGGCAATTGAGGCTATCCCCCTTAATGAAATTAGCTCGATTTTGAAAAACACCGATGTGTCTACAGATGCCTTAAGGGCAATCCAGGAGGAATTAGCAAAACAGGTCGAGAAACGAAAGCCGATCATTAGCCTTGAAGCGGAAAAAGTGTTCTGGTACGACCAGATTCAACGAGGTTTTACCGACGATGGCCAAGGTGATGGTCGTCTCCTGAAGCAAGGCCTGCCGTATGTGGTGCAAGATATCAAAGACTTTTTATGGAGGTTATTTACATTCAGATATCCAAGCAGGCAGGAATTTATTGCGACAATCGATGAATATTTCGAGCAAGTTGATCGGTTATTTGAAGAAACACCGTGGGACTTGTACAATAAAGATACAGACGAAGACGAATGGAACCAGATCCTTAATCAGGCAAGCCTCATGTTAAAGATTCTGGGTCCCGCACATAAAAGAGTAAGCCAGATAGCTTGGCGGTTGGAAACACACCGAATAGGTTTGTTAACTCTATTGGCAATTATGCAATACCAGAAGAATGAAGGCCGGTATCCTGAGAATCTTTCTGAACTGGTTTCGACTGGATATATGAACTATCTTCCTATGGACCCATTCGGTGGACGGCCATTAGTATACAGAAGGACCGAACATGAATTTGTCCTTTATAGCGTCGGCATGGACTTTAAGGATGACGGCGGCAGACTTGGTCTTAACAGCCGTGGCGAGCCAAGAATGTGGGCGGATGATGGTGACTGGGTTTTTGGGCCTGTGCCAGAATCAGAAGTGAACCAATAAATAGGACATAGCGATATGGAAAAGCGGAAAGAAACTGAATCACAATTCAATCGGCTGCCGGCTCGCGCTACAGATTTCATAAAATTGATCGTAAACAAGATGCGGTATCGCAGGAAAGTGCAGCAGGATGTACAAGCGGAACTGGTGGCGCATTTTGAGGATGAGCTAAAAGACTGTGCCGGCGACCAAGAGAAGGAGCAAAAGGCCCAGAAGTTAATCACAGAGTTTGGCGATGTGAAGCTGCTGGCGGTTTTATTACGCCGAGCAAAGAAACGCTGCAGGCCGCTGTGGCGAACAGTTGTTGTACGGACATTTCAAACAGTCGGTGTGTTAATCTTGTGCTTTGTCCTTTATTTGGTTTGGTTTTTCACTGGGAAACCAGCTGTTACTATTGACTATCTCGCCGAGTTTAATCAAATGGTCAGGCCGGCAGTTGATGAAAGCTTAAACGCTGCACCTTTTTACAACGAAGCAGAAAAGCGATATGAGCAATTGTCGGAAGATAATAAAGAACTCTTCGATCTTCTTTCGAAAAAGCCCGGCGAAGTTACACCGGAACAAAAACAGCTCATAGAAAAATGGTTGAGCGATAATGAAGAGACTCTTGAGCTTGTTATCACCGGCTCACAAAAGCCGTATTATTGGCCTGAGTATGTGAATAAAAATAAATCAGATGGCATGATCGGGGTAATTATACCAAGCCTTTCTGGATTTCGCACATTGTGCCGAAGTTTAGTATGGCGAGCACAACTTCGTGCCGAAAAAGACCAATTCGAGGATGCATTCAGTGATATAAAATCCTGTTATCGCTTTGGTCAGCACCTGAGAGGCAATAAAACTCTTATTGAACAGCTTGTAGGTATTGCTATCGAAGCCATATCTGTTCGAACAATCCGGGACATCATAAGCGAATTTAAGATAGAACCAGCCTTGTTAACTGCGCTGCAGAAAGATTTTGAGCAAATTACCTTAGGTGAGGATTTTACCGTAAGCTTCAAAGGAGAAAGGTTATTTGTTAATGATGAAATTCAAAGATGTTTTACTGAGGGTCGTTTAGGTGGAGGACATTTATATTTGCCACGGTTACGGGATTTAGGAGGTTCCATAGGATTTGGAGGTTTTGAAAACGCAGATTTTTATGATGTATTGATACAGATTGGACATATCTTTTTTACTCATCCGAACAAACGAGAAAGCAGAGAAATGGCTGACCGGTTCTACGCCTTCTGGGAGAAGATAGCTGCTGAGAATCCAGGCCAGCTTCAAGCCAAAGGAATAGACTTTAATAAAGAGAGCATACAGATTATTAAGGGTAATTTATTCCTGGAAATCATGGCACCTGCTCTTGGCAAGGTAAATGAAATATCCTATCGAAGTAAAACCGAAGTTCAAGCAACTTTACTGCTGATAGTGTTATTGAGATACAAACAAAACGTCGGCACCTATCCGAATAGCTTGGAAGAATTAGTGACAGCCGGCTACATTAAAGAAATACCTATAGACTCATTCAGTGACAAACCGCTGGTTTATAAAAAGATTGGAGATGATTTTACCCTGTATAGTGTTGGCCTTAATTTTTCCGACGATGGGGGCCAGATCGGCAAAGATAGCAAAGACAAACCGAAATTATGGACGGATAATGGCGATGCGGTTTTCTGGCCTATCCTAAAATCAGAAGCGAACCAATAATAAGATAAGGCGATATGGAAAAGCGGAAAGAAACTGAATCACAATTCAATCGGCTGCCAGCCCGCGCGATAGATTTCATAAAATTGATCGTAAACAAAATGCGCTATCGCAGGAAAGTGCAGCGAGATGTGCTGGTGGAATTGGCGGCGCATTTTGAAGATGAGCTGAAAGATTGTGACGGCGACCAAGAAAAAGAGCAAAAGACCCAGAAGCTAATATCAGAGTTTGGCGATGTGAAACTGCTTGCGGTTTTATTACGCCGAGCCAAGAAGCGCTGCAGGCCGCTCTGGCGAACCGTCATTGTAAGAACATTTCAGACTATAGGCATTCTGATTTTGTGTTTCACTGTTTATACTATCTGGTTTTTAACCGGCAAACCAGCCATTAGTGTAGATTACTTAGCTCTTTTAAACCAGATGAGTCGGCCACAGGTTCGGGACGAAGATAACGCCTGGCCATACTATGAAAAAGCCAGCAATCTGTACATAGAGCCTATCAGAGGTGGAGTAGTAGAGGAGTTTATTTCCTATCGTGATTGGCGGGGAAAATTGGAGGAGATATTTCGATTCACAGATTTAAGCGAAGAGCAACAAACACAAGTTCTTAAATGGATTTAGGACAATAAGAAATACTGGGACAATTTATCTGCTGAGCAGCAAGCCATAATTCTTAAATGTTTCCGATACAATTTGGTGCCTATTTTCAAAGAGACGAAAGCACCGCAATATATCCAATTTAAATTAATGATATATCATGCTGTTGAAGCCATTAAGCAAGGTAAGCCTGTAACGGTTTCAACTCATGACGGAGTAGAGTTTCCGAAAGCTGATGGTTTTCCAGACGCCGAACTGACGAATTGGGCAAGACTGAATAAGGTTCCACCCAATTTTCTCGAAGCAGTTACAGTCGCAGTGCTTCGTGAATGGATGAAGCGTTATAACTATCTGCCAAAGACCGCTCGAATTGCGCTATCAGATCTCGAATATGAATATCTCAGTCCCTGGTTTAAAGAGAACGAAGCCGCCTGGCAGGAATTTAAGGCCGGCAGCTCAAAGTCATATTGCTACAAAGAATATACATGTGATCCGAACAGCAAGAAAAGAACTTTGTGGGATATCACTTTGCCGAACCTAAACAGGATCAAACATCTGGCAAGGCTCGGTATTTGGCAATCACGCATACATGTAAAGGAAGGACAAACGCGCCAGGGACTTGAAGATTGCGTTGCTGTTGCACGAGCCGGCAGTCATTGGCAGGGAAAGGGAACGATTGTTGAACAGCTGGTGGGGACAGCTATCAGTGCACTTGCCCATAATCAAATACTGAATATCTTAGCAACCACGGATATTCCGACAACCGACTTAAAACAAGTCCAGCAACAGTTATCACAGATTTATGAACAAGGTTATCCACTAATGAATACGGAAGGTGAAAGACTGGCATTTCTGGATATAGTCCAAAACGTATTCACCGATGGAGGACTGGGAGGCGGCCACCTGATTCCTCAAAAATGGGGCTGGTGGATGGACAATGAAAATGATTTTGAAATGTGGAAGGATTTCGGACTGCTCACGCCTCTTTCAACCGCAGCAAGCATTATACATGCAAGGCGAGATGAAACAGTGTCTAAGGCCAACGAGTTTTATAATAGATGTGCTGAGAATGCAAAAATAACCCCGTATGAAAAACATATTCGCAAGCTTGATAACGCTGAAAAAATGCTCTTTTCCCTATCTGAATACAGGTACTTTTTATTACGCTACTTTATGCCAGCCGCCGATCGGGTCTCTGAAATAGTATATCGGGCTAAAATCTCGCATGAAGCAACGGTAATGATTTTAGCTCTCAAGCAGTATTGCCTGGATAACAAAGAATACCCTGCCGGCCTTGATAAGCTGGTGACATCGGGTTATTTGAAAGAATTGCCGATGGACCCATTTAGCAATAAGCCGTTGGTTTATAAAAGAACAGATGATGATTTTATCCTCTACAGCTTTAGCTATAATTTTACCGATGACGGCGGTCAAATTGGAAAGAATTCAAGAGGCGAGCCGAGAAGATTATGGGCGGATAATGGTGATTCTGTTTTCTGGCCTATCCAAAAAGAAAATGAGTAAGCTTAAAATTGCCTCTTTTGAGGAAATATCTGCGCAGATATGATTTTACCTACTTAAAGAGTCGATGATGAATTGTTCCGCTAAAGGTTAATCCTCAGATTCTCACGAAGCCGTCTTTTTCGATTTTTTAGCTTTTTTCTCTTTTTTGGGCTTTTTCTCTTTTGGCTTTTTCGGCTTTTTTTCCTTTGTGCCGGCTGTGCTGATTCCGCCGCTAAGCATAAAACTTACGCCGAATGTTAAAAGTGCCGCTACTGAAAAGCCAACCATGATGTATAAACCAATATACGGCGTTTTTATCTTGCCGAGAATTGTAGGCATTACATCTCTAAGCGCAGCGACAGTTACTATCCCCGCATAAACAAGTGCCAACAGTGGCAGAAACAACATAATGCCCAACGAGTCGCTCATGGCGTCCGGCTGCGCCTCGATATATGGCTGAGCCATCGTCGCAACCATCGGGGCCACGCTTAGGGGGGTTGGACCGATCAGATCTTCTTCCCGAATTCCGCCCGCTGCTGATTCCGCCTCAGCAACAATGTCCATCGCTGAAGCAGGCTCGTCTGATTCCTGACCTTCCTCCCCACCCTCAGCCGTGTAGATTTCGTCAAGAATACCACCTAATGAGGTGTCATCGGCCTGCAGCGAAAGGTCGAGCAGTCCTGAGCCGCTGCCGAAAGAATCCAGGCTAACATCATCTTCAATCTCTTCCAGCAAGGCCTCACCGGTTGTGCCGCTTATGCCCGCGGTGCCGCCTGTTCCCGGTGCGATTGTTGTCTCAGCCAAAGTATCGTCTGTAAGCTGATAATCACGGTCCGTTTCGCCAAGTACGTTGACTCCTTCACCGGACAGGGCGGTGTCAGCACTGGTTAAATCACCCTCCGCTGCCGGTGCCCCGCTTTCCGGCGCCAATAAAATCTCTTCTTCCTCTCCTTCTTCCTCTGCTTCCTCTGCTGCTTCTCCTATTTCTTCTCCTGCTTCTTCCTCTATTTCTTCTCCTGCTATTTCCTCTTCAGGCTCAATAGGCTGCTCGAATGCTTTTTCTTCCGCCTCTGGCTCCGGCTCAGCTTCTCCTATTTCTTCCGGCTCAAATGTTAGTTCGGATTCCGGAGCCTCTGCAAACTCTTCAGGCTCTTCCGATGGAAGCGGCTCACCTTGAGATACCGCAATACCTGTATCAGCCATCAGAGCTTCTACTTCGTCAACCTTAAACAGTAAATTGGAGCCGTCACGAAACTCGCGCAATTTGCCCTGCCTGGCCAACTCTTTTACTTCCTGCTCTGTCATGTTGAGCTTCGCGGCTGCCTCCTTCAGTGAATAAAACATACCAGCCATAATCGCTCATCTCCAATTCGATAACAACTTGGTTTTTCAAGCTGTTAAGACCCGTCTTTTGGATTGAAACACAATTATTACAGTTAGATTATACCTTAGCTGTTTTATAAATGCAAACCTTTTTTGTTGTAAGAATAGCCATATAATCATAATGGTATTCCGGTATTTTTGAGAATTTTCTTGACAATTCTATCTGAGAGGTTTATACATCACTTGTTAAGTTGATTTTAGTGCAATTTAACAGTCATCAAAAGAGGCGGAGATACAAAAACCGGTTAAGCAACCGGAATCACTCTTAAATAACCAGCCGGCAAAAAATCAAAAAAACTTGTCCTCGCGCAAGCGGGGAGCGGAATTTTTAACAATACGGGAGACTAATTATGCTTACCAAACCATCGACTACGCTCAGGACAGGAATTACACGATTCTTTCGACACTTCAACAGTGCTCAGTGCAGGCTGCGCTCAAGACAGGTTGCGCTATGGATATGTACTATCCTTATAATTCAACTGGCTTGCATTTCTTATGCTAATACCTCCACCCAACTTGAAAAAGCGGAAACTTTATTCAAAAATGGCCAATACGAGCAGGCTGAGACAATCTATAACAAAATCGTCGCAGACCACCCGCAAACCGACTATGCCTTTCAAGCACAGGAAAAGCTTACTTGCTTGTATATTAGCTGGGGCAAAAACGAGCTTATTGAATCTTCCCGGCAAAAACTTGTCACCGATTTTCGCGACCATCCCAATATAGCTGAAGCACTGATTCACGTCGGGGATTCATATCGCAATAAAAACAGACATAACAATGCAGCCTCAAGCTATCAATACGTTCTGGATAACTGGCCCAATAGTGATTACAATGTTTGGGCGATGGCAGGCTTAGTCGTCTGCAATACGTGTCTGAAAAACAACGACGCCGCAGATGCAGCCTTTGAAAAGCTCAGCACAAATTACTCAAACCATCCGCAGTTTTACCAAGCTCTAAACGTCATCGGCGACAATCTCCGCTGGCGAAACATCAACAGCGAAAAGACTCGCCAAATGTATGAACTGGCTGCAAAAGGCATCTCTGCTTCCGAATCTATCTGGACGAAGACAGGTCTTGCGGTCACAAGTATCCGACTTTCCGATTTCCATACCGGCGACTCGCTTAAAGAGCAAATACTCATTGATTATGCCGATGATAATCGGCTGCCTGAGGTTGCCAACCTTATCGCCGACGCGTATCGCGATACCGGTAAATATGAAATAGCTACTGACCTTTACAAATACATTGTTAACAAATGGTTTGGCAACAAGATACTATTGTGGGCAAAGGTGGGCTTGGCAAGAATAGATATCGCTCGTGGAAATGATGCGGCTACGCAGAAGGTGATTGACAAGATAATTTCCGAGTTCAGAGACCATCCCGAGATGCCTAACGGCGTATTCAGCATTGGTGAACAATATTGGGCACAGGCTTTTTCTGAGCATAGACAAGATGATCGCAAAAAAGAACCTAACGACAAGTCTATTGAATATTTCACAAAAGCTCTTGCTGTGTGGGAAAGGATAATTAAAGAGCTGCCTCCTTCGATTACTACCGCTCAGGCTTACCAATTCTCTGCTGAATGTTATCGCCAATTAGGTCAATATGAAAAGGCCATAGAGTATTACCAAAAGGTAGTTGATAACTGGCCTTACTACGAATACACCTGGCACGCCCAATTTCTAATTGCCCGTTGCCTTGAGGAATTAGAAAATTCAGGACGTATTTCCAAAAAAGAAGCTGCCGTTCAAATAATTCATGCCTGCGAAAGGCTCCTTTCAGATTATCCGGATTGCAAGGCTGTTGAAGCTGCTCGTGATCTTCTTGTGCAGTGGAGTTCTACAGAAATAGAGGAATTAGTAGACGAGGAACATAAATATGAATAAGAAAGTCATAATTTTCTGCTGTGGTTTCGTTATTACTTGTGTAACCGTTGTAGTTTATGCGGCCTGCTCGCCGCCGGTGGCTAACTTTAGTGGGCCGAGTTCCGTATACTGCGGGGACCAAGCAACCTTTACATCTTCTTCCTACGATCCAGACGGTTGCTCTATTGGAGAGGGTTGGTCTGCATCGGGAGGGGCATCACCGTCTACGGGAGCTGGTAAATATTTTACAACTAAATGGTGCAGTACAGGTGAAAAATCTGTAACTCTAACGGTCACCGACGATGACCGGCCATGTTGTTGCGGAACAGGGCCTGGTTGCTCGGATAAGACAAACAGCCGTACACGTTCTGTTAATGTACTGCCGGTGAATATAGTCAGTGTGAATTCGGCAGATGCTGTGTGTCGGTACGGTTATATTACATTCACGGTAACAACCAGCCCTCCGGGAAAGTATGAATGTATAAGCTGGAGCGGTGGTGATAGCCCAACATCGGGAAGCGGTGGAAGCTACACCACCAGATGGGACACAGCAGGTATGAAAACAGTAACCGCTACAGGCTGTAATAACAGCATGCAAAAGCAAGTTGCCGTTGTTGAGGTTGATTATATAAGCTCCAATGACACTGTTTGTGTCGGCAGCGATATTACCTTCACGGCAATAACCAACCCTAAAGGTCATGGAGACCTTGTCACTTGGAGTGCCCCAGGAGGCAGCCCAGATACAGGGGCCGGCACAACATTTACCACGCGTTGGTACACGGCAAGCGGATATGGGGTAACAGCAGCTTGCGGAAACGCCTACGAATACAAAACTGT
Source organism: uncultured Pirellulales bacterium (assembly GCA_964601185.1). Lineage (GTDB taxonomy): Bacteria > Planctomycetota > Phycisphaerae > Sedimentisphaerales > Anaerobacaceae > CAZRMQ01. The sequence continues at coordinate 10,374 of CAZRMQ010000002.1, read as the reverse complement.
CTACGTTATGGAGGTTAGCAACTTGGAGGTATATCCAAATGATTACTATGGCTGGTGTACTATTTATGGTGGTAGCACTATTACAGTTCTTAAGAGTGCAAAATATACTTTTAAAGGCGTTCCATATCCATCTGGCACCTGGCCTGCAGGAGAACCACATTGGTCGGGGATAGTCAGCGGCACAGGCCAAACTATTGATGTTAGTTTCACCAATAGTGGTACATACACATTGACAGCTAAATGCGGCTCGTATGATTCTGGAAAAACCATTACAATAAAGGTTATGGAGCCAACAGTATATCAATTTGGTTTTGGCGGTGACCATGAACTTGATAAAACGCCGTCACAATGGGGCGGTTGGGCGGATGGTACGACACCCTTCACGGATCCTGTCTATGACTCGGATGCCAACAAGAGTGATCCTGTATGTGTTACAAAGGACTCTAATTCTATATCTTTGACGAACCTTATATTGAAGATCTCTGAGGCCCTAACCTACCCTTACTCTACTTCGATGATAATTGATGCTAGTGGCACCGAGGACTGGAACGAAGTAAGCAATGTAACTTTCAGTGGCTTAACCAGCGCTCCAGCTACTCTTGGCATAACGGGAAACATTATAAATCAGGTGAATAAATACAGTGGTAATTTCCAGATTAACTGGAAATACAAAGTTCCCAGCGGCACAAATACTTGGTATCCTATAAGCACAACATCACATACAGTGTACGTTACTTGGGGCACACCATCTGGGAGTAGTGTAACAGAAAAGAGAATCGAATTCGTATGTAATGCAGCAAATGGCATAGGGGGAACAAATCCTAACATTCCCGCTAATGCAGTTTTTAACAATCTTTCAGGCTCCTTTGATTTATCTGGACCCATGTGGGGGCCGTCACCAATTTGGTTGCTTCATGATCCTAATGAAAGTAGCCAGTGTCCAGGACTTGCCGATTATGTAAACAAACATTTCCAGATGCTGGGCCTTGGTGGTGGAGCAATAAGGTATTGCCATGCCAATCCAGACGGCACATATGCGGCTGCATCTTCTCCTGTGGATACCCAATGGCGCACGATAGTACCTGGAACTGGACATCCAGATCCAACTACCCACGACGACGATTACATATATGAAAGATTAGCACATGTCGATGGCAATGGGAACGCCAATGCTTACGAAGCCACGTGCTTGTTCACTGGTTATCACTATGCACTAGGCGTAGGAATATTTACGAATGCCAAGGATGTGGTTAAAACCGCATTTACATCGGTTGAATGGCAATACAGAGTCGGTACAAGCACACCATACACATTCTTGACCTGTATGGAAGATCCATGGGTAGAGGCACCATAAACCAGTAAAAGTCTGATTAAGGTGGTATCGTGAAAAAAAATGAAATAGTGATTAAGCAGTGGGCACAAAGTTTAGAAAGGAGAAAGAAATGGAAACGAGTCAGAATAAACATGTTATCATCTACACGTTTTTGGTTGTGGTTTTTGCTGCAATGAGCATAGGATTTGGCGGGTCAGGAAAAAATGCTGCTAATAAACTTGATCCAACACGTTTGGATCAGGTGATTCGCCCTCCAATGGATAGGCTTTTTCAGTGGCCAGCACCATCGGTTCTGAATGGACCGAACCGAGTAGATAATAATGCAGTTGAGTTGGTATGGCCAAAAAAGCAGTGCCAGGAATGGCTGAACAAGGTTATTGCAAAGCAATGGCTCCCAGATAAGAATCCTGAGCTTATTTTTATCAGAGATGAGTTTGAGGGGCGAGACGTGGTCCGCGCAACTTGGGAGATAAATGACTACAGGGTAGATATCTCTCAAACTGCGAGCATCTTTGCTATAAAAGTTTCTCCTTTGGGGGGCCGAATCACTGGGGCGGAGCGCGAGGAGAAGATTGAAAATGCAAAGCATCTTTGCTTGGAAATATTTAATAAAACAGGTTATAGATGGAGCGCGGACGGAGAAAAGGTACCATTAAAGAGACTCGACAAGAAGATTGCAAGCTACTCATTCCGCCCCGAGTTAGTAAAGTATATGCCGGAGGATCGAGCGGTTTGGGGCAGACCTCAAACAGTTCATGAAGCTGGTGTTTCTCCTCCGAAGGAAGATGCTGAAATCCATCGGCAAATGGATCCCAACAATCCTGATTGGGATAATTCATCGATGTCGTATAATTATTGGTTTCGCATGGTAAACTGGTGGAACGATGGTAAAAGCATTGGTTTTTATTTTCTTAAGGTCGAAGAAGGATCCTGGCTACCAAGTTACTATGCGAATTTCGATAAAAACTTTTTTCGGGTTCGAAAACCACATTGAAAGTGTGTTTAATTTTATTAGGGAAAGAAACGATTAGTGGACCTCTAAATCATCACATAGCCGCAGCGAATAATTTTATTTATAGCCTCAATCCTAATGCTTCGTATCTACGCCTATCTTATGGGTTTGGAATTACTATGGCTCGGATGCTGACAGTATCACGGTTTGGGTTGTTGATAATAGCTTGTCTGCTGATAGTTATTATGTCGCTGTAAATGATGATGATAATAACGACAACGGCATTTCAGACTTGGATGATGGAACGGTGTCAGGTGAGGATGATCTGGTTGCGATTCACCTTTCTGTTGACACTCCGAGATGCAATGATAAAGTTAGATTGGCCATAGATCAACCTCAAATTATTAAGGTCTGGAGTAACGCCTTGAAGCAGAATGAGATAACAAATGGTACAACGTGGAATGCTTGTGGTTATGGCTCTTTTCCGGCTACACTTTATGTGGAAGGAATAATACCTGGCGGCCCTAAAAGTCTATGGTTTCAGTACCTTGGGTATTATTTTGGAGCAGATGAAATACCTGTGCCTCCTCAGCCGGAAATCCAGTTTACCTTCGTGGGGGTGGACAAGGTAGTAAAAGCCGGGACTTCAGATGAAGGACCTATATACGTGTGTCCTTGTGAAACTGTGGATCTTGAGGCAAAACCTAGTCCCCCAGGTATGTCATTTCCTTCTGGTGAGCCACACTGGGAAATTGTAAGTAAGCCGGATGGAGCAAATCCGTCGTTGAATCCGACTTCCGGCTCTGCGACTACAACGCTTTCAGGTATTACTAAATTAGGAGATTACGTTATAAGAGCAAAATGTGGTGGTTCCGCTTCAGGGGATACAATTATTGTTAAGACTCCGTCTTCAACTGGATATTGGGAGGAATTTATGCCGGCATGGTCTTGTCCTCCAGAAAATCAGGCTTTTACTATGGATGATTGTGACAATTATTTATGGGTATATTGTGATACTGGGAATCATTTGGGGTTAAAGGCATATTCCTGGTGGTACAATGTGGGCACACCACAACCAAGACAAACTGAAGTTGGCTGTTGTGTTTGGATCGGCGGTTTGAACGCTTTTAGATATAAATATTCCCATCCTGGGAAAAAACTTTTTCTTAAAACGAATCAGGCATCTTGTAATGATCATAAATATGATTGGAGTGGGGAAGGATGTTGGGGTTATTGGTGTTATAGGTATGTAGAATTTGATTGTGTAGATGGTGTAGGATGCATAAATTGGTGGAGAGAGGACGGAAGCGAGTGTCCCTGTGCACCATGGCCAAACCCTACATATTCTGAACCTTGTCCGGGTCCATCTAGCGATCACCCTGGTTACCCAGGCTAACTAAAATCCGATTCCATTTGAAAGGAGATTGCAATGAAGTTAAAAAAATACCCACTAAATATAATAATCTTTATACTGTTAATTGTAGTTTTTTCAAATCAAAAAATTTGTGGATCTGGCGGAAGATTCCCAACATGGGGGTTATCATTTAAAGGAGAAGCTTCAGGGGGTATACTTGTTTTGGCTAAGACAGGAAATAGATATGTTAAACATGTTTCAATTGAAACCAAGACTGGCGAATCGGTTGAGTCTATTGCACAACGTCTTGCAGATACCATAAATGCACACCACTCCAGACAAACTCGACGAGTTGAATACGATCCCCACTGGCTATGGGTTGGTGGCTTTCAGGCGCATGCATCGGAAGATGTTCTAATATTACCATTCGGACCCGAATCATACATAATAGGAGGTACAGAGACGGGTCTGGGTATTCCAAAACCGCCCCGATTTCTAAGCTGTTCATACCATAAAGAAAAAGATGAACTCTTACTGAATTGGGAAAACACTTCTAGTGAATATGATTTCATTTTGATTAATGGTTATTGGACAGATTTTGACAATAGGTTTGGCAGGAAAATTAATGGTAACTCAAACAGTTTTATTATTGATAGAGAAAGAATACCATTGAACATTGACGATATGGATTTTTGGGTGGTTGGTTTTCGAGATAATATACCCTCAAATGCTACTGCTATTCACGTAAGCGATAATGGTTACTGCCAAGAAGAAACATTCGGTATTCCATTTAACGAAGGTATAGCTCCAAATTGGGTATCCTGGAGTACGGTCAAAGAACAAAGTAAAATATCTTTTGAAGAGCGGGAAATAGAATCTTATGCCCGTTTTGGTACTCTTTCCAAAACACTTTTGACCAAACCATTTTATCAAGTTATAAAGGCTGTGCCGAAGGGCACTGTGCATGGCATATACAGGAAATTCCTTGGATTGATACCTGGGCATACCTATAGGCTCACCGCGTGTATGAATACACTTAATATGGATTCCGTCAAAGGCAATTGGTCATTCTCAATCCACGCAGTACCTACCGGTAAAGATAAAAAAGATTTAACAGGCAAGCAGATGGCGGGATTGGCGTCTCTCCCGAACAGCAAAAGCGGTCCAGAAGCAGCGCAGATCGCTGCCTTTGGGCCGGATAGAACGACAAAAAGGGAATTTGATTTTGCTATTACCGGCTATACCAAGTTAAAAGATGGCACAAATAGCTCTAACATCACCTTACCGTCTGATGCGAATGAAATTACTGTCTGGGTAAGATTTAGCTGCGACGACCCTAAGGGTAAAGTAGGATTCTCCGGCGTGAAGTTGGAGGACCTTACAGCCATTAAAAATCCTAAATCACCTGAGCAGATTATCCAGGAAGAAAATAAGCAGGAGGCTGAGCTTCAAAGTTGGATAGAAAGAAAATCACTTCAAAAGCAGCCTGATGAAAAATAGGGGAAGTCCTGAAAAGTAGTTTCTTAAGTTGACTAATAAAAAAGCACTTAGCCGCGGCAAATAGTTTTATTTATTGACTAACCCCACCTATGTATTAGAACTACGATTATCACACGGATACAAGCGGGGCTTGGTTTACATTATTAGCATTGCCAATGTATTCAGGGACAAGCTCTTTGATTTTTTGAATTATTTCGTTGTGGTTTTGATTCCTGGCAATATTCATAAGCTCGCCTATGCCGGCACGAAGCCTGTCTCGTTCCATTGGGATGTTCTTCCATATACTGATTTTGGGATGCCTTGTGTGCTGCATGTCTTCGCCTTTTATCCGCAGCTCTTCAAATAGCTTTTCGCCCGGCCTGGGGCCGGTAAAGACTATTTCGATATCTTCGCCGGGCCTGAAGCCGCTGAGGGTAATAAGCTCCCTGGCTAAGTCTACAATTTTTACTGGCTCACCCATATCGAGCACGAAGATTTCTCCACCTTTTCCCATAGTTGCCGCCTGAAGGACGAGCTGGCTCGCCTCAGGAATGGTCATAAAATATCGCTTCATGTCGGGATGCGTAACGGTCACCGGGCCGCCTTCGGCTATTTGCTTTTTGAATATAGGCACAACCGAGCCTTCGGAGTCAAGCACATTGCCGAAACGAACTGTCACAAAGTGAGTGTTACTTGTCCGGCTTAAGTCCTGTATATATATCTCCGCAATCCGCTTGGATGAACCCATTACGCTGGTTGGATTGACGGCTTTATCGGTGCTTATCATTACAAAATTTGTGATGCCGAATTTATCCGCGGCGTCGGCAACAGTTTTTGTGCCTCCAACATTATTTTTGATGGCCTCAGACGGATTTAGCTCCATTAAGGGTACATGCTTGTGGGCGGCAGCGTGAATGACGACCTGCGGTTTATACTGCTCGAAAATTTCCTCCGCGCGCGGCTTGTCGGTAATGTCGCAGATTATCGTTTCCATGCTGACTTGGGGATACTGCTTGTGCAGCTCCTTTTCAATATAAAAAAGTGGATTTTCAGCCTGTTCAACAAGCAGAAGCAATTCTGGTTCAAATTTACATAGCTGCCTGCACATTTCCGAGCCGATGGAGCCGCCGGCCCCGGTGACAAGGATAATTTTGTCTTTTGCAAAGGCCTCTATTAAATCCAGATCGAGCTGGATAGCCTCTCTGCCAAGCAAATCATTGATATCGATGTCACGAATCTGAGAAACGCGGAATTTACCTGATGCAATATCAGTAATTGCCGGCACCGTCCGGAACCGGATTTTGGTGCCCTCGCAAACCTGAATGACTCGCCTTAACTGCTGGTGCGTAGCCGATGGCATAGCAATGGCGATTTCTTCGATATTGCGGTCGGCGCAGATTTCGGGCAGCTTTTCAACAGTCCCGAGAACGGATATTCCATGAATACTTATACCTCGCTTGGCAGGATCGTCATCGATAAAACCGATAACCTCATATTCGGCAACAGGCATACGGTGGATTTCACGCAGTAATGCTTCGCCTGCATTGCCTGCGCCGACAATGAGAAACCGTTTCAATCGTCCACTTTCTACGGTGCGAAACTCTTCATAGTACAGCCGAATTATCATCCGTAATCCGCCGAGTATTAGTACCGTTGTAAACATATCTGCCACACATACGCCTTCAGCGACCTTGTCCATACCTAGCGGTAAATTCGGACGAATAGAATCTATATAGCTCACCGAAAACCAGAAAGCTACTATAATCAAGGTACTAAACAACGACGCGCGTAGTATCCCGAGCAGGTCGGAAATGCCCACGTAACGCCACCAGCCACGGTACTGCCTGAAAAGCCCGAATACCAGCAGCTTGACGATGAGAACAAATATTAGCAGATTTGGATATACATCAAGCCATGCCTGTTTGAACTGCATCTCGTTTACTACCAAAAAAGAAAGTAACAGAGAAACAGCAAAGGCGTTTATATGAGCAAGGATTATCAGTGGCTTGCGAAACGCAAGCAGGCCTGTGGAAGGTAAGGTGAGAAATTTTAATTGGTTTTGATTGTTGTTTTTTAGCTGCTTATTTGTGAACATCTCAGGTATATCTTCCATGCACCGTAGTCCCGCGCGGAATATAAAGAGCCTAAAGTGAGCAAAAGTTATAATCCATTCTCTCGACTTCGCTCTGCCGTGAGGCATCCTGTGGAGAGACAAGAATTTAAGGCACTTTAGTCACTTCACGAAACTGAGTTTCTCAGCATAAATAATTCCAATACAAGATATAATCCAAAGCACAAAGCCAATTTGAAACGGCAAATCATGCAGTATAAGCTCTACTATACCGGAGAATCTGCCCTGTTGTATTAGCGCGCTGAATCGGAATACGCAGTACAGAACAAACGGCGTAGTATAGACAAGATTATTAGTGCCAAAGATATTAAACGTTCTGTCGTCCATTGCATAAAGCAAAAAGCATATCACAGCCAGGCCGCTTGTTACGTCAAGCATATGTGACAGCAGCTCCGGAGTATAGCCGGCCAGAGTTTTGCGAAACGACTCGCTGTCTTCACCTAACATAGCTATTTCACTGCGACGTTTGCCGAACGCCAAAAACAGACTCAAAGCGAATGTACAAATAATCAGCCAGGGCGAGATAGGCACATCCACTACAACCGCTCCGGCAATCGCCCGAAGGCAAAAGCCGATTGATATTACCACGCAGTCAAGGATCATCACTCTTCTTAGCGCAAGCGAGTAAAGAATCATCAGAACTATATATGTTAAGATAACGAGTGCAAAATTATGAGCAAGAATGAAGCTGCCGACAACTGCAACAATAGCACTTACAATGGACAACAAAGCGGCTGAGCCAATGCTAACCTTGCCGGTGGCAATTGGCCTTTTGCATTTTGCGGGGTGCAGGCGGTCCATTGGGGCATCAATCATATCGTTAAGAACATAGATAGCCGAAGCCGCCAAAGAAAAACAGAAGAAACCACCAACAGAACTACCGATAGCCAAGAGCACTTCACCAGACGACCCGAGAAGCTTGCCTCCGAATATCAGGCCGACAAAAAGAAAAATGTTCTTGCACCAGTGAGAGGGACGCATTAGCAAAATGTAATCTTTCATTTTATATCCTGCCGAAACATCCCAATATATAGTCAAGTTGTAGCTTTATTGTTGTCATCCCAATAAATCGGGATTAGTATACAATAGGAAATTAACGGTTGTATAGTCTAAACTTTTGTTTTAATACCGATTCTCATAAGAGAAACCTATGAATAAAAATTCACAAAACCAGAAATCATTAGTAGCAGTGTTGAAAACCACTCCCGAAACGGTCTTAGACACCTACAGAGAAGCTATGCACCTCGCTGAATACGGCAAATTCATCTCTAAGGACAACGATACTCTTATAAAGCTTAACCTGTCCTGGACAAAATATTTCCCGGCTTGCTCCTCACAGCCCTGGCAGGTGGAAGGCGTAGTAAAGACTCTAATTGAGGATGGTTTCTCAGCAGAAAAACTCTGGCCCGTCGAAAACAAAACAGTCGTCACCAACCCTGTCAAAGGCGCTCATAATAATAAATGGATGCCTATACTTGACAAATATAGACTTAATTTCATATCACTGCCTGATACGGATTGGATTAAATATAAATTCAAACACAAACTTCTGAAGCTGGACCAGATTTTTCCCGAAGGCATTGAAATCCCGGAGATGTTTATAGGGAAAAATGTAATTCATCTTCCGACCTTAAAAACACACGGCCACTCCCAGACTACAGGAGCGATCAAAAATGCCTTTGGCGGCCTGCTTAAAGAAGTACGGCACTACGCACACAAATATATCCATGAAGTTCTTGTGGACTTAATGATTATGCAGAAAGAGCTGCATCCGGGAATTTTCGCTGTAATGGACGGAACAGTCTGCGGTGACGGAGCAGGGCCGAGAACAATGGTCCCCAAAATCAAGAACTTCATCCTCGCAAGCGCCGATTCTGTCGCTATTGACGCGGTAGCAGCCAGGATGATGGGCTATAATCCTATGGAGATTCCTTATATTCGTATGTGCGACGAAATGGGCCTCGGAATCGGCAATCCCGATAATATAGAAATACGCGGCGAAACAATTGACGATGTGAATTTTGGTTTTACTACAAAAAAAAGTCTTGTCATCTGGGGCGACCAGATGCTTCGATTAGGATTTTTGAGATTTCTTGAAAAGCCATTGCTGCATTCGCCGTTGGTTATATGGGCGCCGTTTGCCTCAAATTTGTACCACGACTTTCTCTGGTATCCTACAATCGGCAGAATAAGAATACACAAATTTATGAAAACCGAGTGGGGACAAATGTTCCAAAAATATTGAGCCTGGCTATCAGTTACCCGCATGATAACAACCGTTGTTTTTGATTTAGATGATACGCTTTATGACGAAGTCGAATATTGCAGAAGCGGCTTCGCCTCTGTTGCCGAGTTCCTCGCCTATCAAGCATCTGCTGAGAGCATCTTTGCCGCCCTCTGGAAACAGTTTGTAGCCGGCAATCATAAAAAAACATTTAATGCATCCCTTGAAGAGCTTGGCATCAACTACGATGACGACCTTATTCAAAAGCTGATAAATGTCTACCGTAATCACGTTCCGAAAATCGCCCTGCCGGACGACAGCAGGGACGTCCTTGCTGAACTGAGCGATAAATACACGTTGGCTCTGCTGACGGATGGCTTCCTGCCGGCCCAGCAATTGAAGGTGCAGGCTCTTGGAATCGAAAAATATTTTAAGTGCATAATTTATACTGAGCAGCTCGGCCGAAATTGCTGGAAACCATCGCCAGCCGGCTTTGAAAAGCTGCTGAAAACACTGAACACGAAGGCTGAAACTACTGTGTACGTTGCCGACAATGAAGAAAAGGACTTTGTCGGCCCGAACAAATTGGGCATTTTGACTATTCAGATAATCCGTCCCGCCCGTATTCATAGACCTCCCTTCTTGCTTTCGCAAGAAAGCAGGGAGGCTTCTGCGCGGCATATAATCCACGAGCTTAGGCAATTACCCGCCCTTTTAGCCGAGCTTTGAAGACAGCAGCCGTTTTGAGATTGGCTTTGTTTGGGTTTGTTTTCACCAAATGTCCAGTTCAACTTTTTCTCATAATCCCTTGTTATAATTAACTTTACATCCATTTGACTTTTTCGTAAATTGGCTTTGTTTTGCATAAAATAGGGCCGATTTGTAGAGGATTCTCGACAAT
>CAZRMQ010000001.1:37041-59273 GCA_964601185.1 uncultured Pirellulales bacterium | reverse complement strand
TTACCAAAACATCAGCGACAGCCAGTAAGCTGTTATTCATAGAGCGATCCTTAGAGATTATTATTAGTTTTAAGCAAGTTGCGTGCCACTAATTGATAACAGGCGCTCAATGTGGCAGTAAGTAATTGTTATAAAAAGGCTTAAAAGCGATAAGCGAATGTGATTATTATAAAATATCCCGCCGTTAGCTGGTCCAGCGGAGAAATATTCCATAAAGGCAGGAAAGAATTTCCGATTCGGCTTTGCCGGCAGATTATAAGGTTTGTAGTCCCGATTCCTTCGGTATTGCTGTGTTAAAAAATGGGCCGTTTTGTATAGAATCCTGACATTGCTGCAATCAAGTAAAAAGGCGATTCTTCACGTCAAACGCCATTTTTTTAGGCTGCGAAGCATTTAATGTATTGAAAAATATAACCTTATGGGCTTGGCACGATTATTGCTGATTATATTAAGCAAGTTTGGGCTGATATAGAGATGCTATGGAGAAACCAGAGGTGGCTGAGACAAGCAGTGTCTTAGAATTACTCGAGGCTGGTATCAGGGCTGAAAGCCTTCGTCAGAAGGCAATCGCCAGTAATATTGCCAACCTCCAAACTCCTGGATATCGCAGGTTCGACGTTAAGTTCCAAGAGTTGCTTGCTAAGGCTCTGGACAAATCTGGGGCTGCGGATCTTGAAGAAATTAAGCCGCAGATTCATCGGCCTAAGCAGACACCGGTCAAGTCAAACGGAAATGATGTTAATTTAGAGGCCGAGGTAGGTGAAATGGTTAAGAACGCCCTTCTTCATAAGGCCTATATTCGTTTGCTAAATAGAAAGTATAGCCAGATAGAATTGGCTATAAGCGAAAACATAAGATAAATCGTTGTTCGCTGACAACCGTTGAAATTATGAGAAATGATCAGAATGTGACAAGGTAATGCAAATGGATGTTAATGATGTCTTCGGGACCATAGATATAGCAATTTCAGGTATGCGGGCGCAAGGCAAAAGCATGGAGGTTATCTCATCGAATGTTGCCAATGCCCGTTCAACCGACGCGGGTAAAGGTGAACCATATCGCAGACTCGAGGCTGTGCTAAAAGCAGAGGCTGACGGTATTAGTGGCGTCACTGTGGCGGACATAGCTAAAGATATGGGGGATTTAAATAGTGTTTTTGATCCCGGTAATCCTCAGGCGAATGAGTATGGATATGTGGCGATGCCTAATGTAAATCTACCGATTGAGATCATGAATCTAAATATCGCAACACGTACGTATCAGGCCAATGTGGCAATTCTTAAACGTTATCAGCAAATGGTGGAAACGACACTCGAATTACTGCGATAAGTAAGGAACAACGTAATGGTAAACCTAAATGCCAATGTCAGTTCAATGGTGCCCAACATCAATAAAGCGATGCCTCAAGTGGGAAAGACTATTACCGAAAGGGCAGATTTTACAAAAACCGCTAAGGCCATCGGACAATTCGTATCCGATGTTGATGACATTCAGCACTCTTCGGATATGTCCATAAAGGATTTATTGGCCGGCAAGAATAATGATATTGCTTCGGTAGTATCAGCCGTAGCCAAAGCGGATATGAGTTTCAAGCTGCTTGTAGGTGTCAGAAATAAGCTAATTGAGGCCTACAAGCAAACAATGAATATGCAGTTGTAATTGAGCTCGCAACTCGATGCTCTTCGAGCATTGAGGATCGAGCATCGAGAACGCTTCGATGAATTTCTTTCAGAAGATAGCTTTAATCTGGCAAAAGGTAAGCCTTGTACAAAGGGCTTTGCTGATTGCTGTAGTTCTGACATTTCTTATTATCGGCGCGCTTCTTGTTCACTGGGCCCGCAAACCTGATATGAGAATGTTGTATTACGGCTTATCACCGGAAGAAGCAGCTAAGATTACAGACAAAATCAGTGAAAAAAGCGTTCCTTACGAATTAAAAGACGGAGGGACAACCATCTATGTACCGAAAGAGCAAGTTTATCAGCTTCGGCTGGATATGGCGAGGGAGGGGCTTCCTTTGGGCCAGCAGAGCGGTTACAGGATATTTGATGATGAGAAAATTGGTGTAAGTCCTTTTGTGCAAAATGTTAATCTAAAGCGGGCTCTACAGGAAGAGCTTGCCAAAAGCATCCAGATGATGGATGGTGTGGTTCACGCGCGGGTTCACATCGTAAGTCCTGAGTCCACCGTAGGCGGACTGTTCACCTCCGAGACTGTAAAAACTACCGCTTCTGTGGTTCTTCGACTGAGACCAGGTTACAGCGTAAGTGCATCAAATGTCGCAGCAATTACTAATATGGTCGCCGGCAGCGTTGAAGGACTCGGCCCGGAAAATATAACCGTAGTGGATAGTCAGGGTCGTCTTCTTTCTAATAGCTCAGACTACGCTGCCACGAATGGGGCCGGCACGGTTGCCGATTACAAGGAAAGGGTCGAGCAGAGTTTGGCCAAAAAGGTAGAGGATATGCTCGCTACTGTTTTAGGGCCCGGCCGGGCGGCGGTGAGGGTCAGCGCTATTATTGATATGAACAGTATCAGTACTGTCACTGAAAGTTACAGTCCAAGCGCAAAAGTAGCATCAAAAGAAGAGATTACAACTAAATCTGAAATCGAGCAGAGCGGTGCACCAGCCGGCAGCGGAACAGCTGCACCAGGCAGTTCCAAGAAGGATGAAATGATTGTTACAGAATACGAGGTCGGCAAGACCATAAAGCAGGAGCTTATTCTGCCGGGCGAAATAAAGTCGCTGTCAGTGGCAGCTTTTGTTGACTTGTCGGTGTCCGATGCAAATGAAGCTAACTCTTCGGGACCTGCTAATAGCGGACAAATGATAATGCCGTTATCAGATGTGGAAGAGATTATTAGAAATGCACTCGGCCTTAAGCAGACGGACTTACTTAAAGTTGTCCATGTGAGGTTTCACCGTCCAGCCGAATTGGTGATTGAGGATAAGCCGTCCAAATGGCCTACCTATATAGCAATTGCTCGTAATCTTTCTTTAGGGATTATGGCGGTTTGTGCACTGCTTGTGCTTCGGATATTCAGAGGCGCAAAGAGAAAAGCGAAAATGGAGGCCGTGCCTGGACATGAGGGGACTGACGGTTTTGTTTCGGACGGAAGCGCAAGTTCGGAATCATTAGTGTTGCGTAGACAGATTACCAATGCTTTGGAAAGCAATCCTGATCGCGTCAGGCAATTGTTTACGAGTTGGATTGAAGAAAAGGCGAGCTAAATAGATGGCATTGACGGGGAAGCAAAAAGCTGCAATGTTGCTGATGAGCCTGGATATTACTACCGCCACCGAGATGCTCAAGGGTCTTGACCAAAAGGTGGTCCAGGAATTGACCGTGGAATTGGCATATCTGGATGCCGCCGGTTTCAAAAATGGCAAACAGAGTGCTAAAATCGTGCAGCAGTTCCACGATTCGCTGCAGGCCAATCAAACATTTCACCTCAACTGTTTTCTGAATGAAGTGTTAAGAAGTACAGTGGGCGACGAGAACGCAGGGCAGATTCAGACCCAGATACAGGATCTATTGTGCAAACGTGACCCATTCATGTTTATTAGTTCCGTCGATGCGCAAACGATAGCCTCGGTTCTGGAGAATAAGCACCCTCAGACTGCGGCGGTAGTTTTATCTGGACTGCCAGCGCAGAAAAGCTCGGAGGTGCTCGACTTTTTGGACGGGGGTGTGCGAATTAGTGCCATCGGCAGGATGAGCAGTTGCGAGACTATGACGGCTGAAGCACGGGCAGGAATAGCAGAAGCAGTTTGCAGACGTCTTGAAGCTATTGCAGTCGGTGGTACAGATAAAGCTTTACCATCTTGGCCTGAGCAGTCTTTGGGGAAAGTGGCTGTGATTTTGCGAAACTTGGGTAGAGAGATTCGCGATGGTCTGCTCGGCGCGATACAACGCAAAGACCGCCGGGTCGGTGACATGGTGGCTGACTTAATGATAGTGTGGGAGGATATCCCGTATGTTGCGGACAGCTCGCTGCAAGAAGCATTGCGACGAATTGATATAAGTAAATTAGCACTGGCGTTGGTCAAGGCCGACGGTAGGCTCGTTCGGAAAATAAGGTCCAATATCTCCGAGCTGGCGACGACCATGCTGGATGGGGAATCGCTACTTATGTCAGCTTACAAAGAGAAAGATGTTGAAGAGGCTAGAGAAGAAATTGTCAACATCCTGCGCGAGATGGATGAGAAAGGTGAACTTGCATTTATAGAAGAGAAATGTGATGTCTGACGAAGTTAAGGCCAATATTGCCGGGCACGGAGAATAGGTAACCGGCCTTGTAACAGAAATCGTTAGAAAAATATCAGTGCAAAAGGTTTAAAAGAGGGACTACATAAATGACATTGTCGGGTAAACAAAAAGCTGCAATGTTGCTGATGAATCTGGATACTGCGACTGCTGCTGAGCTGCTCAGGGGACTTGACTCCGAAGAGATTCAAGAGATTGCCGTGGAGGTCGCGCTAATTGATGCCTCGGAGCAGCGGGATGTTAAGGAGCAGGCCAAGGTTGCCCGAGAGTTCTGTAAATCACTTCGGCAAGAGACAACCCAGAGATTTAGTATGAGGACTTTTCTTAACGAAATGCTTGTCAACGTCCTTGGCAAAGACAAGGCGGAGCAAATTCAATCTCAGATCAGAAAAGCGACAGAGAAAAAGGATCTGTTTACGGATATTCGTTTGGCCAGCACAGACGAATTAGTACTTTCGTTGGAAGGTGATCACCCTCAAACGATTGCAGTGGTCCTGTCGGAACTGGCCCCGAAGAAAAGCCAGGAGGTTTTGTCGCTCTTGGGCGAAGAGGTTCGGCTCAAAGCTGTGTGCAAGATGACGAATCCGGAACTGGTGAGCGGCGGAGTAAAGCAGCGAATGGCAGCTATGGTTACCCAACGGCTGAAGAGTCTCAAAGGAGAGATTCTCGTGGAAAAACCGGAGCAGACTCTACGAAAACTGGCTATTGTGCTCAGTGGGCTGGAGAAGGAGCTGCGAGATCAACTGCTCGGTGAGATCAGCAAATATGACGAGACGACGGCCACTATGGTCAAGCATTTGATGATCACGTGGGAAGACATTCCCTCAGTAGCGGACAGGTCTCTGCAGGAGGCGCTGCGGACCGTGGATTCAAGTAAACTGGCGGTGGCAATTTATGGGGCAGATGAAGATATCGTGCAAAAGATACGCTCAAATATGTCTGAGCGGGCTGTGGCAATACTTGATGAAGAAACTTCATTGATGCAGGAGCCGCTGGCAAAAGAAGTTCTTGAGGCCAGAGAAGAAGTCGTCAGGCCGTTGCGAGAGGCCAATGAAGAAGGCAAACTTAGGGTGACAGGGCGATAGCAGAATGTCGCAGACACTTGCAGTCCATTTTGATAAACCGATTGTATCAGCAAAGGTCCTGGATGGCGATGCCAATGGTGTTGGGAGTCGATTGTCCGGTCGTGCCGAAGGGCATGCAGGAGCGAATACCGAGCAGATTCTAACACAGGATTTAGAAGCTCAGAAAGCTATGTTTTCACAAGCTTGCCAGACACTCAATGGTGTGATTGCCAAGCTCAATCAGTTTTGCGACAAAGTGTATGTCGAGCACAGAGAAGAAATCGCCAGACTTTCGGTCGAGATTGCCAGAAAGATTCTGATGCAAAAAGTGGACGATGGGGATTACGAGATGGAATCCATCATCAAAGAAGCCCTCAAGAATGCACAGGGTCATCAAGATGTGGTCGTGCATTTGAATCCTGAAGACCTTGCGAAATGCCAAAAGGCACAGCAAGATGAGCCGAGTGGTGCCTTAGCTGGCATCAAGTTCGTTTCCGACCCGAACATTGGGCGGGCAGAGTGCGTACTTGAGAGCCCAAAAGGGATTATCAAATCGTTGATTGGTGAGAATCTGGAACGAATTGGAAAAGCACTTAAGAAGGCGGAATGAGTTATGACTACCAGTGAGCATGGCCACAATTTGATTGATTTTGAGGAGTTTCACTCGGTCTTGCGCAGCGTGAATCTGTTAGATTGTCAGGGTTATGTTGTACGGGTGTCGGGTTTGACAGTGGAATCTACCGGTCCAAAAGTGGGCTTAGGTGAGCTTTGCAGCATCCGTATCCGTGACGGTCGGCAGGTGTTGGCTGAGGTAGTAGGTTTCCATAATGACCATCTTATCCTGCTGCCGTTGGAACATATAGAAGGTATATCACCGGGCGATACGGTGGCTTCACGAGCTACCCCGCGTTATATTAACTTAAGCGAGGCTGTTTTGGGTAGAGTGCTGAACGGATTAGGCGAACCCATTGATAATAAAGGCCCTTTAATAGGGACGGATAAGAAGGCGTTGGATATAGGCAGTCCGCCGCCATTGAGCCGTCAGAAGATTATTGAATCCCTGGCTTTAGGGATCAGAACAATAGACGGAGTATTAACCTGTGGCAAAGGACAGCGAGTAGGCATTTTCTCAGGCAGCGGTGTGGGCAAGAGCGTGCTTCTCGGCGATATTGCCAATTCGAGCGAAGCTACTGTTAATGTTGTTGCGTTAATAGGTGAGCGCGGTCGGGAGGTTCGAGAATTTCTCGAAGAGGACCTTGGTCCGGAAGGATTGGCTCGAAGCGTTATTATAGTAGCTACATCGGACTGCCCGCCGATTCAGCGGGTAAAGGCGGCGTTCTTAGCTGTTACTATTGCAGAATACTTCAGAGACAAGGGAGAAAAGACTTTGTTTATGATGGATTCACTTACTCGTTTTGCTCAGGCCCAGCGCGAGATAGGTCTTGCTGCGGGTGAACCGCCAGCCGTGAAGGGATATTGTCCGAGTGTTTTTTCGCTGATGCCAAGGCTCATCGAACGTCTGGGCTGCGCCGAAAATGGCAGCATTACAGGTATTTTAACGGTTCTGGTTGAGAACGATGATTTGGCCGATCCCGTGGCCGATAGTGCAAGAAGTTTATTGGACGGACATATTGTGTTGTCCAGAAAATTGGCTGAAAGAGGACATTATCCTGCGGTGGATATCCTGCAGAGTGTCAGCAGATTGATGCCGAAAGTCACCAGCAAAGAGCACTTTGCTGCGGCTGTAAAGCTTAAGGAAATATATGCTACCTATATCGACGCTGAAGATTTGATAAACATTGGTGCATTTTCCCCGGGCAGTAACAGGCGTATCGATGGAGCAATCAGCTTGATTGATAAGATAAACGATTTTCTTATTCAGCCGGTTCGTCAAAGAACGAGCTTCGAAGAAACTATTAAACAACTGATTTCTATTACCCGTACATGGGATGAATTGATAACTGTTCAGCTTTACAAAAAGGAGACCAGGATATCGGGAGCTCCCGCTTCGAGGGAACCAAATCAGGTTGTAGAAAATCAGAAAAAGCATAATGAACCTGTTACTCTGATACCTTGAATAATTGGAATGTAAATGAAACGATTTGTGTGGCGGTTGCAGCAGGTTCTTGACATCAAGGTAAAAGAGGAACAGGTAAAGAGAACAGAATTGTTTCAGGTAACCGAAAGGTTGGCCCAGATACGAGGTGAACTGTTAGTACGTCAGAAAATACTCAAAGATGTGATCTCGAGCATAGTCATAAAGGAGCCTCAGACGCGATTAAGTGAACAGCAGCTTTTTTTGAAATACTCTGGAGCAAGTGATGAGCAAATTAAAAAATTACAAAGTGACATGTGCAGACTTGAATCACAGCAGAGAGACAAAATTGCTGAAGTTATAAAAACCAGACGGTTCAAAGAAGGTTTGGAAAGATTACAAGCCGAGTCTAAAAAACGATTTCTGAAAGAACAGGAAAAACTTGAGCAAAAGGAATTAGATGAGGGAGCTATCCACCAGTGGCGGACCCAAAAGAAGCACATTGCTTTGTGACAGAATCACCCAATGAGATTGTAGCGAGTTTGATAGCGAGAAGTTAGGAGAACGGCAATGATCAAGAAAATAATAATAATGGCAGCAGCGGGTATTGTAAGCTTTACGGGGGCGTTTGCCCTTGCATGGCTCACTAAACCGGCTCCAATAAATCAAACCGTCCCGGGTGAGCTAAGCCAGCCGGAGCAGGCCGAGCCTCGACTTATCGGAGAGCTGAAACCGCCACAGCCGGAAATTGATGCGATAGCCCTGCCCAATGCCGGTGATAATGCGTTAAAGCAAACCTCGATCCAGTCGGTGGTGACTGAGAAACAGCTAAAGAATCTTGTCTATGAGGTCCAGCAGAAGAAAGAACAGTATGAAAACAAGCTGAAAAGTCTCCAAACGCAGGAGAACAGAATTCAAGTGGCTCAGGACACGCTAAAAAAGGATATCGAAAAACTCAATAATCTGCGAATAGAGCTTGCCAGAACGGTCGCACATCTCAAAGAGCAACGAGATAAACTGCTTAAAAGCAGGATAGAAATCACCCAGTCAGAAAAGGTCAATCTAACTCAAATAGCAGCCACATATGACAAAATGGATGCCAACAGTGCCGGTAAAATATTGACAAATATGTGCCAAAACGCACAGCCGGGAGGTACAGAAAGTAACATGAATGATGCGGTGAGGATTCTGTACTATATGGGCGAGAGAACCAAGGCGAAACTATTGTCTGAGTTAGTCACTTCTGAGCCCGAGCTGGCTGCAGTTTTTTGCAGGAAATTGAAACAAATAACGGAGACGAATTAGCTTATGGATATTGCGACAATAGTAGGAGTAGTTCTTGGTTTTATCGTTATTACCGGCGCCATAGTCACCGGTGGCGGCTGGCAAATATTTATACATCTCCCTTCTATGGCCATCACCATCGGCGGCATGTTATGCGCGACGCTTATACATTTTTCGCTGCCGCAGTTTTTAAGGATATTTTCGATAGTCAAAAAAACTATTTTTACAAAGATTCCTTCGCAATCAGAGCTGATCCAAAAAATGGTTAACTACTCAGCTATCAACAGGCGCGATGGGGCATTGGCTTTGGAATCAGAAATTCGTAATACAAATGACCATTTTTTAGGCACGGGTTTGCAGATGCTCGTGGATGGTCAGGATGTCAATAAAATTCGCGGGCTGATGTCTATGGAGATTCAATACCTTCAGGAGCGTCACTCAGCGGGCAAAAAAATCCTCGAATTTATGGGCTCGGCTGCTCCTGCTTTTGGGATGATAGGTACACTTATCGGCCTGATACAGATGCTGCGAAGTATGGAATCACCCGAATCAATCGGTTCAGGAATGGCGGTGGCTTTGATCACTACTTTTTATGGGGCGTTAACAGCGAACTTGATTTTTCTGCCGTTGGCGGGCAAATTGGGAATCTATTCCAAAGCAGAAACTACCACTATGGAGATGATTGTAGAGGGTATCTGTGCCATAGCTAATGGTGAGAATCCGACTTTGGTTCGAGAAAAGTTGCAGGCATTCGTTTCCCGGCGTAGGCGTGTAGAAATAAAGGCTACTGTATAATGCCGTCTATAAGAAGAAAGGTGGAATCTGATGAATCGCCGGGTGCACCGGAATGGATGGTGACTTTTAGCGATTGCATGACTTTGCTATTGACATTCTTTGTACTTCTCTTGAGCTTTTCATCTTTTGATGAAAAAATCTTCAGGAAGATGGAGAGAGCTTTGGCGGAGGGACTGCCTTCAGTTCGTGTCTCGATTGCAAAAGACCGTGAAGCCTTTAGAGCTGTAGAGCCAATCACGTATAAGGAAGAACTTGATAAAGGAAATGAGAAACCAACACTGGATGGCCAAATTAAAGCCAATCCAATAGAAGTATTGGACCTCCCGGCTTTACATAATCTAAAAGTATTCTTAACTCGATCGGACAATATCTTTTGGGGTAGAGGGACGGCGATTTCACTCGAAGGTCGCCAGATTCTTTCTGATATAGCGGTACTTTTAAGGACTGTGCCCAACAGGATAGTCATAAATGAAAACGGTCCCGCCGAGGATACCGATCATATCGGCTCAAGGCGAGACATAGGACTCGAGCGTGCTTGGGCTGCCATAGAGTACCTTGTGGACAAACAAGGCCTGGATAAAACGCGATTCAGCGTTTCTGCAGCGAGTACTGTGCCCGATCGTGCCTCGCAAGGCAGTAAAAGGATGTTTGAGATCGTAATATTAGAACGGAGCGTTTACCGTTGACCGATAGTAACCAAACAGCCGAAGGCATAGCGAAGCCACGCAACGGCTCAAGCACAGAATCAGAGGGCAGCAAGGTCCCTGCGTATATAGTCACATTTTCGGATATGGTAACGTTGTTGCTGACGTTCTTCGTAATGCTGCTTTCTTTAGCTAGAGTTCAAGACTCGGAACTTTTTAATAAAGGAAGGGACTCTTTCTGGGAATCGATTAAATACTGTGGACTTGGAACGCTGTTTGGTAAAAAATCTTCGATCAACTTCGACCAAATCAAGACGATGTATTTCATAGAAGACCCAAACAATGAGTCAGAAACCAGGGGTATAGATGAACAACGAGAGAAACTTCGACAGGCTTTTGAAAGAATAAACCGATCAATGGAAACTATGCCTTCTCAGATAGTCGCAGAAAAAGCGAATTTTATGGTAACTAACATTCGGTTTTCGCAAGGTGAGACAACCTTAGATGAATCAGCAAAGAGATTTCTAACGGAGTTTTGCTCGACTTTACAGGCTTCAACAACGAGCTCAGCCGAAATGCAAAATGCTTATTCTAATACCAGTATGGCCCCCCCGAAAAAAGGTATTCTTTATGTACTTGGATTGAGTGATAATACTTCCAGCGGCTTAGCCAAACAGCAAGTAACTGAAAAAGAGCAGTGGATACTCTCCGCAAAGAGAGCCCAGGCTGTTGCAGATTTCTTAGAAGTGATCTTATCCGCCAGTAGTGGATGGCATATTTATTCATGGGGAGCTGGATCTGGAGGTCAGTGGGTAGGAACAGACAGTCCGATTTCCAGACAATCACAGATACTTATCGCAGTCTTGCAAGACTCATGAGGTATAAAGCAGAAGGGATAAGGGATGCGAATCCTATACTGTAAAGTTTTTGGACAATATGCGTAGTTCTTCTGCTAATCCGCAGAAGTAGATCGCTTTTAACGGTGGACTAATGCCCATTTCGTTGTTTCGGCACACTATTTGCACACTAAGTTGGTAATTGGTAACTGGTGGGTGGTACTGGATTATTTAACCAATTACCAGTTAACAAATTACCATTTAATGAGTATTACAGCGTGATAGGACATAGGCAAAAAATTATTGCTTTTTTTACGGTAGTTATACTGGGCTGTGGAGCATTCGTTGCGCTCGCGAATGACCCAAATTTTGTGACTAATTCGAATGAAGGCACCTCCGATATGCTCGGGGGCAACCAGGAATTATTCTTTAAAATGATGCTTTCGGTCCTGCTGGTTATTACTCTGGGCGCTGTAGCAATTTATGTTTCAAGAAGACTTTTACCGAGGATTACTAACCTGCCCGGTAAACGAATTTGCGTTTTGGAAACGCATTACATCGGGCCGAAAAAAGCAATTCATTTGATCGAGATAGATAATCATAGACTTCTTATAGGTAGCGCAAATGAGAACATCACTTTGTTAGCTGACCTGGCTTGTGCTTTAACAGATCATCCAGCGCAAGAAGAGCCCAGCACGGTTGAGTCCCAAATGGATAATCCTGTGAGAATATAAATGGCGGCATCAGAAATCAGAAGGCAGAAGGCAGAAGACAGAAGACAGGAGATAGAGGTTAGGATACAACCATCTGTTCTCTGTCCTCTGTTTGTGATCTTTGTGGTTTTGACTCTGGGCGGTTTATCTTTTGGACGAGCCAACAATACATCCATAATTCGACCCCCTATGGCGAACGAAATTTTTTCTAAAGCCTCCACAGCAAATGTGCCTACGAATGCCATTCCGAGCATAAGTGATTTGATGACAGTTGTGGATAAAGCCACGGCTACTGAGTCAAAAAGTAAAGATTGGTCAACACCCGTAAAACTTATAATCATATTTACCGGATTAGCGATTCTGCCAAGCCTTTTGATGATGATGACGTCCTTTACGCGAATAGTTATCGTCCTGGCTTTTGTTCGCCGCGCGTTGACCACTCAAACCATACCACCGACGATTGCAATTATAGGTCTGGCGTTATTTTTGACACTTTATACAATGGCTCCTACATATTCCAAGATCAACACTGTCTCTATTCAGCCGTATCTTGTAGACAAAATTGATTTTACTACAGCAGGACTTAAAGCCGGCGATTGTATAAAGGAATTTATGCTTCGCCAGAGCAGGCCAACCGATTTGGCTCTTTTTGTCCAGATGGCCAGGATAGAGCCGCCTGCCAGACCTATGGATACCGCGTTGCATATTGTGATTCCAGCATTCATTATCAGTGAATTTCGCACAGCATTCGAGATAGGCTGTCTCTTGTTTATACCCTTTTTGTTAGTGGATATGGTTATTGCAGGGATTCTTTTAAGCGCGGGCATGATAATGCTTCCGCCTATGATGATTTCTCTGCCTTTCAAGCTGATATTATTTATTTTGGTTGATGGTTGGGGACTTTTAGCAAAAAGCCTTAGCTTAGGCTTCAGATAAACGAATGTCGTCGCCGTGCCGGCGACGGCTAAGCTATTGCGAAAAACTCGAAGATTTTGTAGGGACCTGATCAATGGATAGTAGTTTCGCTCTTTATCTGGGTCGGCATACACTTGAGACGGCTTTGCTTTTATCTGCTCCGATTCTGATAGTCTGCGTAGTAGTAGGTGTGGTGGTGACACTGCTGCAGGCGGTGACTTCCATTCGTGATATGACCTTAACAATTGTACCGAAGATTGTCGCTTTGGGTGTTGTCGCGCTTCTTTTTGGCGGTTGGATGCTGCAGATTGCCCTTAGGTTCACCAACGAGATCTTTGGTCATATCCAAAATATCGGGCGCTGATTGTGAGGTGGGTCTGATGCCGGAAAATCTGCTTGGTTTTGTAATGGTGCTAACCAGAATTTCGGCATTTTTTTTACTGGTTCCTGTTTTCGGCTGGAAGGCTATTCCGGTTAGTATCAAAGTTGCGGTGATAATATTATTGGCGATTTTTTTCTCGAGTAATACAGCTTTGGCTATATCCAGTCATTTTGGGCATCCGGGGCAGGTTTCTTTCGCGGAGATAATATTGTTAATGGCAAATGAAGCCACCTACGGATTGGCTCTGGGCTTAGTAGTTGTTCTAATCTTTTCCGTGGTTAAATTCAGTGGTAAGATTGTTGAAAACCAGATGGGTTTATCTATGGCGCAGATTTTTGATCCTTTCACTAATGAAGAGACTCAGCCGATGGGCAGCTTGTTGGAGATGATATTTATAATTTTGTTTCTAAGTGCTAATGGCCACCATTTGTTTTTGCTGATTATATCGCGAAGTTTCGAAGTGTTTCCTGCTGGCAGCATCCCTACAATATCGGTTCTTGCCAGCGGAGTTACGAAAGCCGGCTCTGCAATGTTTATAGCCGGTTTAAGATTGGCTGCACCAATGCTGGCGGCGTTTTTATTGTTATTGATTGTGTTGGCGATATTGGCACGTATTGTTCCGGAAATGGATATTTTGTTTACTAGTTTGCCGTTGCGTGTAGGTCTGGGATTGGTAATGGCAGCAATATTTTTGCCGTTTGTCAGTGGATTTGTAAGTGAATTTGCCGACTGGATGGGTAAATTGCTACCCTTGTAAACAGAAGACAGAAAACAGAGAACAGAGGACAGAAATTAGATGTGTATTTTCTAATCTTTTTCTTCTGGCTTCTGTTTTCTGTCCTCTGGCTTCTTTATAGGTACAGAGTATGCCGGAGCAGCCAGCTGCAGAAAAGACAGAGCAGCCAACATCACGAAGGCTGCAAAAAGCTAAGCAAAAAGGCCAGGTCCCACAGAGCCAGGAGTTGGCGTCGGTGGCGACTCTTTGTGCGCTTGTCTTGACACTGGCATTGTTGGCACCGAGTCTATTCGATTGGTTCATTGTGAAAATCAGGCTCGGACTGTCGGACCAAACCAATATTTTTGCTGACAGCAAAACGTTTATTCACTTTGTTAATGCAAGAATTGTTGATTCAATTATCATTATAAGTCCTATTCTTATAGCTCTTTCTGCGGCGTCTATCATTAGTGGGGTTGTCGTCGGTGGTTTTAATTTTGCACCAAGTGCCATAGAATTGAAGTGGAGCGAAGTAAATCCGGCGAATGGTCTGCAAAGATTGATAAATACTCGCTCTTTAATGCGTTTAGGTGTATCCATCTTAAAATTGTTTTTTGTCTTCATTGTTATCTGGTTGTATATTCGCAGCGAGCTCGATACATTTGCTACGCTTAGATGGGCCTGGACAACACAAATAGTTGTGTCTTTCGCATGGCTCATATTCAGGCTGTCTGTACGTATCTGCATTGCGCTGTTTGCTGTGAGCCTTGCCGATGTCTTCTACCAGAGATGGAAATATACTCAGGACTTGAAGATGACACATCAGGAAGTAAGACAGGAACGCAGGGACTACGAAGGTTCACCGGAAGTCAAAACTCGGATTCGCAAAATCCAATACCAGATGTCCATAAGACGTTTTTTAAAGAAAGTGCCCAAGGCTGATGTTATTCTTGTCAATCCAACACATGTGGCTGTGGCCTTACGTTACGAAGCCAAGGCAATGGAGGCACCTGTTTTATTGGCAAAAGGAGCAGATCATCTTGCGGAAAAAATCACCTCAATTGGGCGGGCGTATGGAATCCCTATAGTTAGAAGGCCGGAGCTGGCGAGAACGATATATTTCACCGTACAGCCTGGCAATCCTATTCCAGAGATCCTATATATAGCTGTAGCGGAGGTTCTGGCTATGATTTATCGGCTGAGGCAGAGAAGAAAGGCCGCCAAATGGTGACCGATTAAATCTGCCTGACTAACCAACAGTTATAGGTCAAAGTAAGCTAAAGAGGCCATTTGGTTCTGTAGCAGAGTCAATGTTTTCTCCAAACGGGCAAAACGCTCCACCAACCTTGTCTCTCTTTGAGTCAGACGGCGTTCTTCGAGTTCGATTTTGTCCTGCAGATCATCTATATTTTTGTCAATGTGTTCCTGATCGATTTCGAGAGGACCATTTGTAGTCTTAAGAATTTGGTCTAAAGCCTCTTCAATTGCACCGGCAAAGCCTTGTTTAACTCTGACCGTCGCTGTGAAAATTCCCTCTTGGCTTAAATCAACGCTAAGCTGAAGGCCGTTCTCCGGATATACGGGATTGCCATTATCATCAAAAGAGCTATTTCCAGTGACAACATTACCGCTATAGGTGGCATTACGGTATGTTGATTCGGTCGAGAGCTTGATTTTAGCGCTGGTGATTGCTCCAGCACCATTTACCTCTACTTTAACATCGTAAGTACCGGCGGTGGTATAATCACTGCTGGCGCTATAAAATTTAACGGTATTGCTGGTGCTGCTGCCGGTCTTGTCGGCTCCGATTAGAGCAAGAACATCCATATAGTCTTGGGCTATTGCTTCATCAAAGACATTTGTGTCCAGGCTTAATACTCCGTCTTTATCCAATTCGAGGCCGATATGGCCAGGTGTAAGAAAGGTATCAATATTTTCAACAAATCCACTGGCTTGGGTAATAAAGGGTGTATTAAGCAACGATTGAATAGTTGAGACTATATAATCTCCCATCAATGTGCCGGCCTTTTTTTGTTCGTTATCGTATTCGGTCTGTTCCTTTATATGAGATACAGCAGCATTATAGGAGCTGATCATAGAATTCAGTTTTGTTTTAACCGATCCGACATCTCTGGTCAGAGTTAGTTCCTCGCCATTAGCGTCGGTTGTATCATGCAGATGCATTGTCACGCCGGTGATGATGTTGTCCACTGTGTTGGAGCTCCTGCTAATCCAGCCGTCGTTGCCCTTTGTGTATTCTGTCATCACATAATTCGAGTTATCTGAAGGAGTGAGACTACTGGGATTAATAGAAATCAGGCTGACATTGCCTAATGTATCACGAAATGTAAATGTCATAGTACCATTATTGTTGTTCAATATATCGCCACCAACTGTTATATCGCCGGAATCAACGTTCGACAGCGCCTCAAGTGCAGTTTGAATCTCGACTAAGGTAGCATCGTAGTCTATCGCTGCTGTTGTCTGTCCATCATAAGTTAAAGTAAACGTACCTGCAGTTGCCTCATCAGTAAAACTAAGATGTTGTACCTCGGCAACGGCTGAAGTCGAAGGATAGCCATCCACTTTGATCTTTGAATCCTGGGCCGATTGGGTTTTAGTGAAATCGGATACCGCAAAACCTGTAAGATTTGCTGTTATGCTTCCGCCTTGTGTTGACTGGCTTATAACTGGAATATCCAGGGTTGTTGAGCCTGAACCTGGATTATAACTGAGGGTAAGCTCCATCTGGCTGGTACCACATGTGTTGTCCATAAGACGTATTTCACCATTGACCAATGTTGCTATAGCCCGACCGTCAAAAGCATTATTGATTTCTGAGATGAGGTGAGATAGTTTAGTATTGCTGGTGATGTTGAGCTCCATGCTTATAACATTACCATTATGATCTTTATTATGTTCTTCGTCGATCATAAGAATCTTCTCATTTCCAGCAAGTGTACCGTTGAACTGGTCCAGGTCTATAATCTTAGAACTGAGGGTGGCATTGTTACCGTTTGCCGTAAGAGCAGATTCTGCCTCCCATACTTCTGTGTTGCTTGCATTGATGAAGATTTGATAGTCGGAGCCGGCCTCGTTGCCGTTTAAAACCAGGTGATATGAATCATTATGGTATAAGATATTTGCTGTAACGCCTGGATTATCGGCGTCATTATTGATCAAACCTACAAGGTCTTCTAAGGTTGTAGTTGCTGTGGTTGTTATAGTTGTTTCCTTATTGTTATAGTAATAAATAAAAGTGCCGGCTTCGTCATCGATGTAATCCTCGGCGTATTCGAGTCCGTTTGTGTGTACCCATCGCTCAGCAGTGGCTAACTGGTTAATTACTACTGCGTGATTGCCTTCAAAGGCGTTATAAGATGCTTCAGCGGTTAATATGTCACTATCGCTTGAAGAAACATTAAAAGTACGCAGATCCTGAGAGTCGGAAAGAGCCTGAACCGAGTTCCTCAAAGTCATCAGTTTTGCCTGCAGTATGCTCAGAGCTTGTTTTTTTTCTTCCCAAAGAACCTTACGTTGTTGATAGATTTTGAGTGAACGCTGTTCGATAATCATCAGTTGAGCAATGAGCGTTTTTGTATCAATCCCGGATAGTAGACCGGGAAGCTGAAAATTCGACATTTGTTTGCCTTTCTTACGCCATCTACGCTAATCGAAGGCGAATCCGGAATATACCTAAAAAAGTGCTTTATCGTCTTTATTATCGTATAAGAACGTTTTTGCTTAAATATTTAGTTATTAGAACTGATTGTTGTATGTCATATTTTTGTTTTACTCATAATGAAATCGTATCATGATGTTTGAAGCTCTTATTACGATAAGTGGCTACTGTCTTTTTTGTTTTACGAACCTGATTGAGTTTTTCTGTTATATCGGCTTTCTGAGCTGCGATAATCAAACTCAATTGTTGGTATAATTGATGTATGTGTTCTCGCCGGTCTTGAAATTCGGGCAATTCGAGGATTCCTGCATCCGCGATTTTTTCCACAAATAAGCCGGCTTGTTTGCTCAAAAGTTCACTGTGTTTGTTGGTTGCATCACCCTGATGTGCAAGTTTTATTTGCATTTCCAACAAATTTTGAAGCGCATCTAAAAGAGCTGTCTTTTCATCATAAATCATATCAATACGATTATTTGTTATTGGTCCTAAACTCCTGTTAGTTTTGTCTTCGCTAAATTGCGCTCAACTTCTTCGAGAAGATTAGCCGCATCTTGATTTGCTGGGTTTATAGCCAAAATAACCAGCAGCATTTTTTGGGACTGCTCAAGTTTGCCATCCTTCATGTAAAGTGCCGCAAGAGAGAACAAAACGGCAGTGTCACCAGGGTGCATGTCCAAATACGTTTCCAAATAATATATAATCTTTGCGAATGAGCCCATCTTGCAGGAAGTTTGAAATAGTCCTAAAATTGCAGTTATGTTGTCACTGTCGAGCTCAAGGCATTTCATATATAGTTCGAATGCCTGCTGGTGGTTTTGCTTTTGTTGAAAGACCATAGCTAAGCCGGCATACGCTTTAGCACAGTTAGGGTCCAGCCGACAAGCGACTCGAAAAGCAATCTCAGCGTCATCCAGCAGATTTTTTTGCAAGGCTATGACTCCAAGTCCCACATACGGGCCTGGCTCATCTGGTCCCAGTGACGCCGCTTTTTCATAATAATGATGAGCCTGGTCATAATTACCGATGGAGCTATAGCAATCACCCAACTCCTGCAAAATCTCATAGTGCTGAGTACAGCTGCCCTCTTCAACGCTATCTTCTTTTGTTTTGTCCATAGTGGTTATTTTCCTATTAAATCTTGTAGAGCTATCTTATTACCTTGAGTAGTTGTTAACCTCAGTACTAACCTGTTCTCCACCATCTCTGATTACGAAAATCTCAAGATTGTCATAATCCTGACGTACAACACTGGCAAGTGCCACAGGTAGAAATCTGCCCCTGTTGTATGTCGGTATGAGTATGCTGACCAGAGGCCCAGCTTTTTTCTCATTTCCTTCGACCCGGCTCAGGACGGGCCTGTTTATTATCGCAGAACGGTCTTGCATCTCTATGTTAATGAGAGGTCATTCAATCCGGTTATTCCCGCATTAATGAAGTCTCTGTTGGGCAAATCTTGACTGTCGTCAGACAAGTTTTGTGGTTGAACACGAATCTGTGGAGGAATCAGATTCCGCTGTGAATCCGCTTCTGCTTCTAACTCTTTGAAAACATTATTGGTTTTGCTTAACTGGTTTCTCTGTGAATAGTTATTTTCAACAAATTTGCGATATTTTTCTGGCTCATACGAATCAGATAGAATCTTCTGGCAGAATTCTTCGGAGATATTAAACAAAAATTCGGGTGGAAATATTTGGTCGGCGCCAGGAAAGTTATGGATAACAGGCTTTAGCCCACAGGCCATACCTTCCAATACTCCCATACCTTGGCTCTCTATCATGCTGGTTGAAATAATATAGTGCTTATCTGCAAACCAACGATTTATATTATCCTGCCAGCCATCAAAGGACACCACGCCATCAAGCCCAATCGCTCCAATCATATGATGCATGTACTGCTCAAGAACCTTGTCTTCGCAAAGACCACCAAAAAATAAGCGGTATTCAGGATCGATATAATACAATTTTTGCATGCACTGCAGAAGGAAAGCTGGGTTCTTAACCATCCTCAAATTGCCCAGAAAGGCGAGATTTTTACCACGACTCCGCAAGTTAAATCGCAGTTTCTCGAAGTTGACACCATTGGGAATGATTATTATCCTGGTCTTGCTCTCTATGTCAGGGACCTTACTTAATAGTGCATCTCTGACGAAGCTGTTGCCGACCGTGATCAGAACGTCTATGTTTTCCCAATTAACTTGGCAGGGCCAGGGCAGATAGGCTTCATAGCGATGAAGCCTGATGATGTTTTTGCAAACCTTTGGCAGCTTTGAGCCTATCACCGCCAGGTCCGTGCACCATTCGAACCAGGAGATATCGCTCCACTTCATTAGCTCATACAGCTCTTGCTCTGTCCGCCCCTGGAAAAACCGCACTTGGAAACGCTGCCTTGTGAATTCAACGATGTCATCAAGAAAAGTCGTGCCGTCTCCGCCGCAGAAGAAAGCTATCTTTGCCCTTTTGGAACGAATTACGTCGAGCATCGGTTTGAGTATCTCTTGATCAGGCCAAAGCTGCAGTGAGCGAAGCAGAACTTCTATAGCATCAGCTTTGTTATCCTGGTTCAAGAATACATTTGTAGTTCTGTTGAGCACATCGACATTTAAAATACCCATACGCTCCATGTTGTCAAAAAGCTGCATGGCTTTGTTAGCCCTGCCATCGGCAAGATAAGCTTCTACTAAATTCCACACTATTTCCGCGCAGTCACCTTGCAAGTTCCTTGCTTTTTCTAAGTGATCAATAGCTTCATCTGAGCGGCCCAGGCAGTGCAGGATTGCTCCCACATCATTCAGTGCCTGCGCATCCTCAGGCTGTCTCCGAAGGTGCTCTTTGATATAGGAGAGAGCTTCTTTATAGCTACCAGATTCAGCTAATTCCAGTCCTTTCTGGTAACAATCAGGATTTGTTTCTGTTGTCATATTGTGTTACTCCTGATTCTAAAAACAATAGTCATCCAATAGTTGAAGCTTGATAAAATTAGTGCAAATTCTGTGCCATTACTCAATATCAGTATTTATTTATCATTTTGTAGACCCAACTCTAAAATGTGCATAAATATCAGACATATGTGTTGCCTAAATAGCTGTCTTTACGTTCCTATAGTTTTGTGCTCGGTGGTCATCATATATAATCCAACAGCGACATAGACATAAGTTTTGCAGCTACCGATAACGACATTTGATATAAAACTTCGCGTCGGGAAAGATCTATGGCTACTTGGGCGATATCCGCTTCTGTCAGACGAGTTAATTCATCTTCGGTGTTATATTTTAAATCTGTAAGGCTGTCTTTGAGATTGTATAAGAATCCGATTTTTGAACCCACAGAAACCTCAGTTTGAACCAGCAGATTGCTTATCTCTTCCATGGAATTTAGCGAATTATTAATGAGCTCTTTTACTTGAGCGTCGGTAAGTCCCTTTTCGTTTTTCAGTATATCTCGAATGCTGATAAGGGTATTGAATATATCATAAGTTCCGGATATGCTTACCATCCCTACTCCAGTGCTGTTTATTTCTGTACTATCAACGTATAATACCTTTCCTGTTCTTGAATCTGTTACGGCCTGGTTGGTATCTCCACCGAGTGGCACAGTTACGGTGCTGGCTCCATCATCGATGGAAAGTTTGTAATTAGAGCCGTCATGAGTTACTGTCAGCCAGGTATCACCGGTGACGCTGGGTGTCCCTGTGCCGGCTTTGGCGCCGGTATTGCCCAGAAAAACCGGAGTTCCACGATTGCTGGAACGAAAGATATTCTCACCCACATGAAAGGCTGATGATTCTAATCCGGGAGCCACCTCTATATTTCGATTCTCAGCACTACCTTGGTAGGTTACACTAATGATTTTTCCATTAGAGCGTTCCACAACGTAAGGTGCAGACTTCGTATTGCTTCCTCCAAACAGATATTGACCGGAATGTTTGGTATTAGCTAATAAAACTACCTGTTCGAGTATATCATTGATTTCTTCTGCAGCCCTCTGTTGGCCTTGCTCTCCATAGATATCGCTACTAATTTGCGTTAGACGTATTTTCATTTCGGCATACTCTGATATCAAGTTCTCAGTAATGGTTGAGGTAGTCTCCAGCGTCTGGATAACCTCCGATAAATTGTTTATATAATTTTCCAGCGATGTCTGTTGGGAGTTTAGGCCTAATACCTGGTATGTTGAGGATGGATCATCAGAGGGACGATTTATCCGAGATCCGGTAGCTGTTTGTTCCTGTAAGCGAGCCATCGCCTCGCTGTGCGCATACAAAGCAAAGCTAATTTTATTGTAAATATTACTCAGCGTTCCGCTCATTTTAATCTCTTCAATTCAGTTTCCGCTCAAGGCGGATTCAGATTATTTCCATCATTGTCATTAAGGACGATTGAACCATATTTAGATATTTGGCCATTGCTTGAAACATCTGCTCAAAAATCAACATTTGAGCAGCTTCGTCGTTGATGTTGACGCCGCTTATTTCGCTCTGGCTGCTGGCAAGGTTCTGAATCATAATCTCGAGGTTGTCCTCTCGCATTTGTCTTACAGAAATTTGTTGGCCCATGTTTGCAACCAGCCGGTTATAAAACTCTCCGGGCGTCATATTGTTCAAACCACTGATAGTTTGGTTCTTCAAATCTGCCAGCCGCAGGACATTAGTATTGTCGGTCAAATCGGTCCCCAGGGCCGTTGCTATCCGACCCGGCGAATTGGTTATTTCCGAGCAAACTGCCATATCCGTTGCACTGCTGCCGGAAAAGAAGGTATTGATTCCAACAGCGGCCAGCACTCCAGAAGTGTCGGTATTAGCAAAAGCATCGATTTCAAAGGAGTCATCTGCATTTAAATCGCCGGTGCTGACAGATATTTTGATTCCATTGCCTATATCGAGCTTATCGCCTGCTGCATAGCC
>CAZRMQ010000001.1:0-36941 GCA_964601185.1 uncultured Pirellulales bacterium | reverse complement strand
TGACAGATATTTTGATTCCATTGCCTATATCGAGCTTATCGCCTGCTGCATAGCCTACACCAATGTTAAGTGTGGTAATAACCTCGCTGGCACCATTCTCAACTTCGAGCTTTAAATTACCGTTACCTACCGAGTCAGTGCCTACTACTGTGAATGTGAAGGTCTGATTCTCCGTGCCGTTGTAAATTCCGGAAACTGATATCGTCGGTGGCGATGCCGCAGTCAAGTCACTTGCTGTAGGGTCAGACAAAACGGCGGGCAAAAAATCAAATTTATAGTTGGTTTGAGCCTGAATGCTCAGCTTCGAAGAAACCACCGAGGCATCTAAGCCGGTAATGGCCGAGATTGCTGTAGCTATGGTGCTTAGTGAATCAGCCGAGGCATCAATATCAATTTCATGGCGTGTTATTTCGCCGGTACTGGTGTTTGTAACCCTTATATATATTTCGCCATCAGTCACCGGTGGTTCAATATCAGCAAGACTTTCGCTTGTCATTTTCCAGCCGGTCAACTCAGTAAATGAGCCTTGCGATCCTACGCCCTGAACGTGGTATTGATTCACCATTTGTATTATAGTCTTTGCCAAATCGTCCACGTCATTGCGGAATCCGTAGATAAGCTCGTTTTTCAAGGACAATAATCCACCAAGCCGTCCACCTTGTATGTTGGTGTTGTAATTGATTGAACCGACGGGTGAAATACCTATATCCTGGTTCTCATTTAAACCCACCTCTAATTCAGTGACAGAAGCCCCAGACACCACGGGTATTCCAGCAATGATGACATCAACCACACCGTACTCTCGGCTGTATGTCTCTACAAGAATCAACTCGGCCAACTCTGCTATTCGCTGATCTCTTTGGTCACGCAAACTATTGGCCTGCCCTCCAACTACTTCAATTCCTTCTATTTTATCGTTGAGTTCGGCAATCTGGCTTATCAGCGTATTAATTTGCTCAATAGTATTGTCAGCTTCTAATATAATCCGGTTTTCCAACCTGTTCAGGAATTCTCCTAATGTTTTAAAGTGGTCAGCCAAATTCTGGCCAACAGTTACAGCCTGGTTTTGCCAAACAATCTCTGAGGGGTGAGCACTAAGATCCTGCAATGCGTTGAAAAATTCGTCTATTGCCTTACTCAAACTACTGCCGGCGGAAAGCTCTCCGAATGCGTTTTCGATGGTTTTTAGTGTAGTAAGCTCCTGTGAAATCTGTTGCAATGACGACCGCTGACAGTAGATTTCCTGCTCTAAAAGGCTGTCTATTAACCTTGTTGCGCCGGTGACATCGACACCGCCTCCTATCAGAATCGAACCAGCCTGTGTTGTGTATTCTGGCTTTAAATTTATTCTCTGACGGTGATAGCCATCGGTAGCGGCATTGGCAATATTATTACCAATGACATCAAAAGCCTTCTGTGCCGCGTCAAAGCCGCTAATTGCTATGGAATAATTTGACATTTCATAGCTCCATTCCGTTCGACAAGCTCAGGACAAGTTTATGCCGCGGTTTTACCGCCTGTTTAAATGGCATCAGGCATCCTCAAAGCTTCATATTCACAAAAGTCGTTTCGGTTAGCTTTTTGGTTGCACCATTGGGACTGTAGAAAACCGTTCTTTTGCCTCCAAGATCGAAAAGAGCTTTCAGAAGCTGCCTTATAAATCTTGCACAGTCCGACAAAAGCAACGTTGTGCTTAAATGTTCTTTTCTGAGTTCTTGTATCAATCCCTTTAGCTTTATCTTCTTGTTTTCTATTCGGACTTTTTTTTCTTCCGGCAGCGCAGCCTCCAGCGCCGACAGGGTCACTTGCTCGACGCTACAGCCGAGAGTATTAGCCAAATCTTTTCGTAAGGATAGTCGTTGCGATTCGGTGGCTGCATAACTATCCGCCTCAGTTTGGATAGTTTGTAGTAATTTGCTCAATGCCGCATAATCCCGCTTGATAACCAGACCGCGCAGTTCATTTAACCAGGATAAGCTTTCCTGTATATGCTGTATGTCTTTATCTAAAACCGTCAGCAGCTCATCGACCCCATTAGAGACTTTTTCCTGGAGACCTGAGTCTTCCAATCGGGGATTTCTGACAGGGTCAACTTTATCCTGCATTTCAATTGTTGTAGCTTTCATATACTCTCATTCAAAGGTTCTATAGTCGCACTTGTCCCGTTAGAGACTTTTTTCTGGAGACCTGAGTCTTCTAATAGGGGGTCTCTAACGGGGCTTGTCTGACGATGGTCAGGATTTGTACGCTCTCCTTGTGTTAGAAACTCATATACATCTTTCCACAAACCTAAGCCGCCTTTGTTGGAAATATCGCAGGCCAGATGCAGCCAAAAGATTCCCTGGACCTGTTTGGAGGTCCCGTCTTTATCAAAGCCCCAGTCCCCGATGGTGTTTTTCATTTCCTCAAGCAGCTTATTGATCAAAATCGACTCAAAGTCTTTGGCGATTTGCTTCTTTTTTTCTTCTGAAAATTCGTCGATTTTGCTTGGATCACACGTTGTGATTTTTGGGCATGACTGACTGATGTCCCAGTTAACCCCCGTGCTTTCTTGCGAAAGCAAGAACGGGGGCGGTGATACCGGATTGGTTAATATCAATTCACTGCTGTCCATTAAATTACTCCTATCCCGTTAGTGGCAAACATCGAGAGACATTTAGTCTCTTTATGGGCAAGGCCTCCAACGAGACCTACATTATTATCAGCTTGGCCTGAAGAGCGCCAGCTTTTTTCAGGGCATTAAATATTGCTATCAGGTCTCTTGGTGTTGCTCCTATCGAATTAAGAGCCTTGGCAAGCTCTGAAATAGTGACTGACCTGGAAACAGTAATCAAATGTGCGTTCTTCTCCTCGACGTCCACCATAGATTCAGGGATGACTTGTGTAGTACCGGCATCGGAAAAAGACGCGGTAGGCTGAGAAACTGTTGCGGTTTCCTTAACCTTTACTACCAGGCTGCCCTGTGAAATTGCCACTGCTGAGATACCAACATTTTCTCCCACTACAATGGTGCCGGTACGCTCATTGATAACTACTACCGCAGCTACATCGGTAGTCACTTGAGGCTTTGTAATATCATCGATAAAACCGAGTATGCCCGTCTGGTTAATTTCATTGGGAATATTAACCTTGATTGTGCCAGCATCAATGGCCAGCGCACTATTTGAGTGGATTTGATTAATAGCTTTGCCGATTTGCTCGGCGGTGGAAAAATCACTGTTTCTAAGATTGAGCGTGATAAACCTCTGGCCGCCAATGTATTCGACATACGTTGCTAATTCTTCCTTTTCCACTATGGCGCCGTTTGGTATTCGCCCGACCGTCTGGTGGTTCTTGGTGATGGTTGCCTTGTCCCCTGTTGCCGTCCAGCCTCCGGTCGAAACACCACCTTGCGCTACTGCGTAAACTTGACCATCAAGGCCTTCAAGTGGTGTCGGTAAAAGCATTCCACCTTGGATGCTCTTGGCATCACCTATAGTAGAAACGTCGGCATCTATGAGTGAGCCTTCGCGATCGAAGGGCCCCAGCTCTGCTGTAACTATAACCACGGCGATATTACCACCGGTCAGATCGGAAGGACTAAGAATTATGCCGGCGTCCCTCAAAATATTGGTCAGTATTTGCCGCGACGGCAATGTGCTATCACCGGTGTCGGCCAGGCCTATGACCAATCCTATGCCGGTTAGTGGATTACTGCGAATTCCCTTAATATCAACAATGTCCTTGATTCGCTCGCACTGTCCGACAGATGCAAGACTCAAGACACAAGACACAAGACCCAAGAAGCCAAAACCAATTTTGTGCTCTTGTGCCCTTATTCTATTTATTGGTTTCATAAGCTTATAACCTTTTAAATTCTAATTTTAAAACGGCCACAGAATATCGAACACGCGTCCAAGCCAGCCTGGCTTAGTGTATCGGTCCGAGACGCCGCCGTTTTTGCTTACGATACGAAAGTTTGCCACCTGTTCACTTTTGACCGTGTTATCAAATGCAATATCACTGGGTCTGACTATGCCGCTTACCTCGATAGTTTGTATGTCACCTCCAATATTACGGTTACGGGTCCCCATTACGACGAGATTCTGATTCGGCAGGACATCTATAACCACTACGGTGACATTGTCAGTGAAGCTGCGTTCATCTTTATAATCGGCTTTGCTGGTAAGCTCATTATTAGTCTCAGCGCTCATGGTAAAGCCGGGTATGCTCGGCAGGATATGGTCTATATTCAGGTTTCCATTAAAGGTGCTTGAGCGATCGGTTTCCTTTTTTAAATCTCTTTTCGCCTTGTTGTCTACCTTGCTATCTTCGGTTATTTTAATGGTAAGGATGTCACCTATATTACGGGCGATGTCATCGGCATATAGCTCTTTCATATTCTTATCTCTCCTGGCCCAGATGGAGTCGGCCCGAGAGTCCGCCATCGGCAGAGCAAACCATATCGTGACAAGCAAGATGAGCATTAATATTTTTTTGTTGTTCATTGTATCATCCTTAAGAACGGCGCTATTAAAAGATCGGTACAACAGTTCCATCTTCTTCGATCCTTGCTGCAATTATTCGCTGCGAATCTATATTTCGGACTTTTATACATTCACCTGCATGACCCTGCTGCATAGCTTTCCCCAGTGCCGTGACAAGAAGTCCCGGCATGTCAATTCTTATGACAACTATTTCGTTGCGCTTGATGGAAACTGCCGGCTTGGCTGGTATTACCATGTCCGGCTGAATCACCGTATTTGCCGGCAGAGCGCGCCTGGCGATGAGCCCATACGGTGGACTCCAGTTTGCAGGCTCAGGGTAATCTGACACGATTTTTCCTATTTTAACGTTTTCAGGACTGATGACCGCACCTGCAGGAATCTCAGCCAGTGTCACTGCGGTGCTACAATTAAATTTTAGGCGGAACGTCACTTCACCGGACCCTATCTCATTGCTGTCGGCCAATACAGAGATCCGGACTTTGGCTTGATTTAGTGCACCGCTTTTAACCATGCGCGGGTTTAATATCACATTCTTATCCAAAACTGGCAGAAGCAAATCTTTGGGTATCCGTAGCGGCTCGGCCTGGCAAGCAGAACCGGCTGATAAGTTTTTCTTTAGAAATGAATAGGCCAATTTGACAAATTCAATGCTTTTAATGATTTTGTGCTGTTTTTTTACTGTTATTTCTTCTGCACCGGTCAATGTCACTATTGATGGTGGGATCCCATTACAAGCTAATCTGCTTAGTAGAGTTGACCTGTCGATGACAATTTCCTGACCCGGCATTGAAAACCGCCCCAATGCAATTTCGTTTACCATGGCTACAAGAGATTCATCACCTCGGACTATGCTGACTTGACCTAATTTCAGGTAATTGTCTTGGATTGTGATTTTTCTGGGCAGATAAATCCGTACACCGGCATCTTTCTGCGCACCGTTATCTTGGCTGTTCACTGACTTAGACTCGACCGAACCCATTGAAGTGTGGCAAAACAGTGCACAAGTTATGAGTGCACAGGTTATTAACATCCCTGTGCCCTTGTGCATTTGTGTTATTATGCTCTTTCCTTTGCTTATCATAATTTCTTACCTGATAATACTGTCTGCGGTTCGGAGCATATCATCTCCCGCTTTTATTGCACGAGAGTTAATTTCGTATGCGCGCTGGGCGGTGATAAGATTAACCAGCTCGGTTATCATCTGGACGTTGGACTTTTCCAAAAACGCAGACTGGATAGCTCCGAATCCGTTTTCACCGGCTATACCAGTTGTTGGTGAGCCGCTTGCCTCGGTTTGTGCCAGCAGATTATCTCCTTCGCTGGATAGTCCTGACGGATTGGGAAATCGTACTAATTGAATAGTACCGACAACCGATGAAGTCCCCGCAGAATCAGTGACATTGACTCCTCCATCCTTTCCGATATCGATGGAAGTAGCATCCGTTGGTACAGTAATGGCCGGCTCTATCGTGTAGCCCGTGCCTGTTACCAGTTGTCCGTTGGCGTTTATTTGCAGTGCTCCATCACGGGTATATCTGGTGTCACCGTTTGGCAGTGTTACCTGCAGAAGGCCGTCGCCGCCAATAGCGATATCGAGTTTACGGCCTGTGTTTTGGAATTCGCCTGTAGTGAAGACCTTGACAGTAGAAGCAGCACGGACTCCATTGCCCACTTCCAAACCACCGGGAGATTTTATACCCGAAGCTACTTCTGTGCCGGATTCTCTCATCTTGATATAAAGCAAATCCTGAAAGTCGATTTGGCTGCGTTTGAAGCCTGTGGTATTTATGTTAGCGAGGTTATTTGCGATAACGTCCACCATCATCTGCTGGGCGGTCATGCCTGTCGCGGCAGTGGAAAATGCTCTCAGCATAATATTGTCTCCTTATTTCATACCTTTTGTAGGTGGGGTAAGCCCCACCATTACATTAACTACTGGCCTTAGCTCATTGCTACGCCTATAATGCTGCTGGATGTATCACCCTGGCTTGAAACAATCTTCATATTTGCTTCATACAGCCGGCATACCGTTATCATATCAACAAGCTCATCGATTAACTTGACATTGGAGGCTTCCTGATAACCCTGTTTTACAACTATATTTTCTACTGTAGTTGGCTGTATATCCTCCGAAATTTTGTAGCAGTTCGCACCAGCTGGTGTGAGTTTGTTTTCGTTATCTTTGAAATCAACAATTTTTAACTTGCCTATAGCTGTGTTCCTTGCGCTGATGGTTCCGTCGGTTGATACATTTAGCTCTGAAGGCCCAATGTCGCTCGGTATTGTGATAGGGCCAGCCTGGCCTGCCACGATGTACCCGCTGGAATTCACGATTTGGCCGTTTTGGCTTATGTGGAATGTCCCGTTGCGACTGTATAGCGGCCCATTGGGTGTCTCCATCGCAAAGAAACCTTTGCCGTACAATGCAAAATCCAGCGGACGACCCGTTTCGACAATATTGCCCTGTGAAAAATCAAGTGTTGAACTTAAAGGCGAGTTGGAAGAATTCGTTTTTGTCCCTGCCTGTTGTGCCCCGGCTTGACCGAGCCCGTTGGAGTCAAGAGATTTTGAAAATTTGTTACATATACGTTTGTATCCGGTAGTGCTTACATTAGCTAAATTGTGTGTAATTATGTCAAACTCACGCATTAATGCGTTAGTGCTGTTTGTTATTTGGGCAAAGGTCTCTGGCATTTTAGGCTCCTTTTACCACGGCTCGACTACGCGACTTTGCTGGTCTTGTAGAAGTTTTTTTTGACGTATGCCTGCTCGACGGCTTCTTTTTCCGTGTCCTGCGGGGGCTGTCAGGATTTGCCGAACTTTGGGCTGTATCCGGGTTGTTTTTTGTCCGCTTGCTAACGGGTTTTGTAGTCAGCCTTCGGCTGGTTCTTGCCGAAGCTGAGTTGGTTGCGCGAACTAATTCATTTACGTCTGAGTCACTAAGCCCTATCAGCTCAACTGCTATTGATAGACCATTGTCTATAGGCTTTGTGCGTTTGACCTCACAGATATCCTGTATTATTCTTGATGTTGTCCTTTTGCCGGCCTTTTGCGAAGTGGAATTACTGTCCTCTTTTTCATCCAGCTTAAATACTATTATCAACCTATCACCTAACTTGACGTCCAATGGGACGTCTAAACGCAGACCAACACCGGCAAGTTCGGTAACAACTGCGGATATAAATTCCGGAGGCCCCAAGGGATCTATTGTATTTCTTTCCGACCTTGGTTCCACACTATAGGCTGCTTCTCCATTATCGCTGTTTAATCCGCTGTGAAGGACTTTTGCAAATGGAAAACGTGCAACGAAAGCTGGTTTCTTTACCGGCACACGTACGAAACGCCGAAGGTTAATAAACCGTACATTGTTACTGTGATTCAGAACCAATATGTCACCGTCACAACGCACGACAGAGCTGTCGAACTCACAAACTGAAGCTTTAAAATTAAAACGTGCGCGCCAATATTCACCCGCACCGATTTTTACAGGTTCATTTAATTTGAGAGTAAGTTCTATGTCATCGTTTTTTATCACCTTACAATCGATTCCCGCTGATTTGTGAGTTTCACAAGGTGTTATATGTAGCTCTTTACCTATGGGGATTTGTTTGCTGTTTAGCTTTTTTGATTTTGCTGTTAAATTAATTGAGCTGTGAGACAGGAAGCCGAGCTTTTCGCGCAGGAAAGCCAAAACGGTCTTTAAATGTTCATTTTCTTCGCCCTTTTGGTGTTCCGACTTCGCTGAGCTCATTTGAGCAGCGACGCTTTCTTCCACAAGTTTGGTAGCTCCGCGGTCAAAAGCATCTTCCATATTGAAGATGGCATCGCTTTGTTTGAGCCCGCTTTTGAGAGCAATCTGCAGTAGAGTTTGGCGTTCATGCTCGCTCAGACCTGCTCTTTCAGCGCAGTCAATAAATCCGCTATAGGAGGACTCGGCAATCTTTCGTTCTTCTATCGTTCTTTTATAGCTAATCCATAAGAACAGCACGACCAATATGATCAAGGCAACGGCCCCAATTAGAATAAGCCAGTGCTTAGCTGTTAAGTTAGTTTCAAATCCCCTTAGGGCCTGCC
The DNA here is from genome assembly GCA_964601185.1 of uncultured Pirellulales bacterium. Classification (GTDB taxonomy): domain Bacteria; phylum Planctomycetota; class Phycisphaerae; order Sedimentisphaerales; family Anaerobacaceae; genus CAZRMQ01. Next base: position 28,380 of record CAZRMQ010000001.1, on the reverse strand, counting down.
ACCGTTGAACAGGTGTTAGAAGCAAAAAAATCGAATTTAGACTGTCGATGATTATTGTACCTATTAGCATCAAAGACTTCCTAAACATCGATACTGGATTCTGGATGCTCTATGCTTGTCGAGAATCGAGTATCAAGAATATCGAGTTACCTAATAAGGTTGCTTAGCTCTCTTAAGATGTCGTTTGCTACTCTGATGGTTCTGGCGTTGGCCTGAAAGCCGTTTTGGGCTTGAATCAAATTAACAAATTCTGTCGCTATATCAGCATTGGATTTTTCCAATGCTCCTCCATGAATGGAACCGGCGCCACCAGTCATGGCCTGTGTAGCTACTGCTCCACCTGAATTAGCCGAGGGATTGAAATATCCTCCGCCGGTACTCTCAAGACCCGACGGATTCTGGAACAAAGCTATCTGTAGAGCCGCGACGGTTTTCTTGATGCCATTAGAAAACGCACCAATAAGAATCCCCCCATTATTGACAGAGATGGTGGAAAGTCTGCCGGCTTCATAGCCGTCTTGTTCTCTTGCTACTGCAGTAGAGTTTCCCTTGAACTGCGTCAGGCCGTCCATTTGAGTTGCAGTACCCATCCATATGTCGATAGTTTGAGGATTCACGATATCATGATCAAAGGTTATTACGAACTGTGAAACATCTGAACCGCCTAAGCCGTTGTAGGATCCATCGCCTGCATTAAAAGTTATATCTTCAATCCGCCTGTCTCCTGGGCTTATTTGATAAATATCACCTGTAATTGAGGTCAATACCATGTCCCATTTGTTGGCCGTATCTGTTCTAACAAATGCAGCGGTTAAAACATGCTTACCACCCTGAGAGTCAAAAATTGTAATACTGAGGTTTTTGACTTCCTCTCCACCTGAAGCAAGTATTTCAAAATAGCCCGGCATGGTCAGTGAGCCGTCGCCGGCGGAGTATGACAATACAATGTCTGATTTGCTGTAACCACTCTCATCATCAGTTATACGGATTTTGCCGTTGACCAAAGATGCTGTCGCGCCTGTGATACCTGAGAGACTTTCATTATTCAAATGAGTAATCAGGTTTCCCAGTGTTGTGCCTGAACTAACGGTAAATTCGCTGCTAAATTCAGTACCATCAGGATTATATCCGGAGATGGTAATAGTTCCTGACTCGCCAACGCTCAATTGACCGTCTGTTTCTGAGCCGCCGCTAAACTGGTCGAGCTGGTCAATCTCTATAGCGTCTGTTGCTACCGTTCCGCCGTTGGTAGTGTATGCTACGCTTGAGGAGATTATTTGTGTTTGTGGTCCGTCAGTAAAGCTTGCGTTGGCACTTAAATTTCCGGCCACCTTTATTTGTGTTGTACTATTTGCCGGCATCGCGGCATCATAAGGGATGTGTACATTACTATCACCAGGTGTCTGGAAACCTTCATTTTCTCCTTCTAAGCCAATACGTTGCACAAGATAACCGGTAGCAGGGTCCACCATATTTGAATCTGCATCAACAGCGAATATTCCTGAACGGGTATAAATGTTTTGTTGGCCGTTACTAAGAACAAAGTAGCCTTCTCCTTCCATTGCCAGGTCAAGAGGGTTGCCGGTATTTACAATGTTGCCCTGCGCCATGTTGGGTATTATACCAGCTATCCCGACGCCACTACCCATCTGCTGAGGGTTGGTGCCGCCTACTGTAGCGGTTGGCTGCGACGCCTTTTTTATCGTTTCGCTCAAAAGCTCCGAAAAGGTTATTCTGCCGGCCTTAAAGGCGGTGGTGTTGACGTTAGCTATGTTGTTGCCAGCGATATCGAGCATCTTTTGATGGGCCTGCAGACCTGTAACTCCTGCTGATAATGCAAAACTCATTTTTGCGTCTCCCTATTTTGCAAATAATAATCTGATTTTAGTTTTTTACCGATTGTACATCTTCCAACGTGATGGCATAGTCTTCCATCATCAACCAGATTTCTCCATCGGTGTTGTGATAAACCTGCTCAACGGTACCTTTCTGAGTATCAACAGTACCTGTCTCTGTTTCTACGGCAAATGAAACCTCCTTGCCTAACAACGAATCGCCATAATTTCGCTCAACGGAAGTAAGTATTCTTTCAAAGCTTTGGTTCATTGTCTCAAGCTGCTGCAATTGTGAAAACTGTGTTAGTTGAGAAGCCATCTCGTTGTTGTCCAATGGTTCAAGCGGATTCTGATTCTGCAGTTGTGTTATCAGAAGTTTCATATAATCCATTTGGATGTCACTTGCTGTGGCTGTTGTGGATGATAGAGACATAATTTTAACCTTCTTAAAATAACGAAACTAAACAACTTTCTGTTTGTGCTGGGACACGTTTTAATACTGCATAAAATTGCGCTGACCCAAACGCCGAATCTGAAAGAGCAATTGCTGTGCCAAATCAAAATGGTGTTGTTTCTTATTTCACATAAATCCTTGGTGATTCTAAGCTTACCAGAATATAAAAATGATTAAGTATAAAGAGCAGCTCAACAGGACATTGTTCAAAAGGATAAATTTTCCAGTTCTTAAGAAGTTTTTACCGGCTCTCTTGGTAATGATACGAAAAATTCTGTTTGATCATTTTCAATCGACCAGGTGACATCAGAACGTCCCATAAAAAAGTTATTATTTAAAACTGATACGTCCAATAAAATTGTCACTTAATGTCGATATATCTCTTAAACAAAAAATTATTTTGATATTATTGGCCCGTCCCATAAAAAATTAAAGTTGCTTTGTATTATCTGACGATTTACCAGATATATGTATTTGAGGGTAGAGCTTATCCAGTATTTTGGATGTTGTTGTGTTAATATAAATTGGGGGATAAGGCTAATGGTTTCGTAAAAAGATGTGTTTACTCCGCAGAATTGTTGTAGTAGGCAAGGATTCTGAAGTACAACAGTTAGCTCGGCAGGTTAGCCGCGATATCTTTGTGGCTGACGACTTTGCTGAGGCTTTTGATATTGTTAAAACGGTTAATCCGGATTTAATTATCGTTGACGATAGATTTAATCCGAATCACATCAAAGAATTCATCGGTACGACCGATAAAAATTCAATTAATGTCCCTGTAGTAGTAGTTGGTAGTGGGGAAAACGATCCTGACATATCCCTTGGGTTTATACAAGTTGGGGCTTATGACTATTTGCAGGGAAAGCAACCCCGACAAGTCGGGGAGAAGCTCAGGCAAATTGCCCATCAAATAAAAAACAAATTTGAGATTAACACAGCCGAGAAGAACATAAGCAATTTTTTTGTTGACGAGTACGCCGCATCCGTAGGTATAGCCGGTTGCAGCAAAGCACTTGTTAAGACACTTAAGATGATTAAACTTGTTGCAGCCAGCCGATGTAATCCGGTTTTAATAATAGGTGAAACAGGCACTGGCAAGGAGTTGGTGGCTAAAGCAATACATACCTTACGACACGCGGACGAGCAGTTTGTAGCTGTAAATTGTGCAGCACTAACCGCTAACCTTCTGGAAAGTGAGTTATTTGGCCACGTCAAGGGTTCCTTTACCGGAGCCGACCGCGATAAAATTGGATTATTGGAATTTGCTGGTTCAGGTACGATTTTCCTTGACGAGATAAGTGAAATGCCGCTGGACTTACAGGCCAAGCTGCTTCGTGTCCTTCAGGAAAGAACCTTCCGAAAGGTCGGCGGTATTAAAAATATCACCTGCAATGCTACGATTATAGCCTCAAGTAACCGCAATCTACATAGAGAAACGAAAGTTAATCGCTTTCGATGCGACCTTTATTATCGTCTGAACGTCTGTCCTGTAATTATTGCTCCCTTGAAATCTCCTGATAGAAGAGAAGACATACCACTTTTGGCTGAATGCTTCCTTAGGACATCAGCTATTTGTCCGGAAAAAAGTAAGCAAATAACTTCGTTGACAAAACTTGCTCTTGAAGCTCTTGCCGAGCACGATTGGCCCGGTAACGTCCGAGAGCTTCGCAATGTTATTGACAGAGCAATTCTTTTTGAAACAACAGATAAAATCGGCCTTAGCAGCATTATATTAGACCCAACAGAATGCGAATTTACAATGTTCGCTGAAGCCGAACAAGCTTCTGAAGGCCCGCCCGATCCGCCGAAGGCGGGATCGATTCCACAATGGCGGACTTTTTCACCGCAGCGAACGAATATCAAAGATTTTTCTCTGGCAAAAGCCGAACGTGAGCTGGTTGCTCGAGCCTTAGCTGAAACAGGCTGGCAAAAGACTCAGGCTGCCGCTTTACTTGGCATAACCAGAACAACCCTCTATGCAAAGGTCAAGCAGTATAATATCAAGAGAGATTCACAAGCTAACGCAAGCGGACAAATTGTGGAGGACTTGCGAGATTATGAACTCGAACCACATACACCTCGTGCAGTGATGGTTACTTAAAGCTGCATTCCGCCGGTGGCAGATAGCGATTTTCTCCACAGGACGCCTTTCGGCGGATTCTCGACGAGTATCGACGCCTCCCAGCACGACTCGACTGAGCTCGTCGAAGTCTGGTAAGGACTGATATCAATGACTTCGATTTTTCGATGTCAGAAAACCTATCGGCACGTATAGAATCCTGACATTTCTTTTATAAGCAAAACATCCAAAGCGGAGTAAAAAGGCCACATTTTCAGTTAAAAACCAGCAATAACACCCACATTGCTGTCTGTTCACGTCTCTGGCACCGTTATTGCTACATTTAATTCAGGTTCTTATGAACTGCTGGGTGGTCCCGCACCAATTGAGCCTGAGCTTTTTAACTTTATTCCCAGAGGCAGGAGTGAGTTTTTCGATGGACGACCCCGCACCAATTGAACCTTGGACCAGAACCTAAACCTAAAAAAAAGCTGAGTCTTTCGTCATAGGACAATTGGTACGGAGATATTTTACTTCTTTGATGATGAAATAAAAAATAATGGCTTCAAAAAAGCAAGATACTAAACGAAAACAAAATTGTGCCAAATCAGCTCCGGACCGTGACCCGCACGCAGAGCCTGCCCTGAGCTTGTCGAAGGGGCAGGCTAATGGGCAGCCTCAACAACAATCCGTTCTCCACAGCCCCCAAGGGGCGAAGGATGAAATGGCAGAAAGAGAGCAAAATCCCATATCACAGTCACTAATTCAAAATAAGCGTCTTTCAATCATTCAGAAAATTCTCGTTATTAGTATCTTTTTGATTGCAGCAATGTTGCTATATATGGTTTTTGGATCACGATCAAGGACTAAATCCGGTCACGGAGCAGAAAGTACCAGCCAAATATCAACGTCCAAGGAGCAAACTTGTGGTGAGCTTGTCGAACCCATCCCCGTTGCCGCTCAGCGATCCACCACCGCGGACCGCCAACCATCTCGTTCTGAGCCTGCCGGTGATGAGGTTGAGGGTTCCACAGAGATAGTGCAGCCATACAAGCAAATAATCCCGACAAGTCGGGACGCTGTTTCATCGGCACCTGTAGAGGGCCTCCTCTTCGAGCCTGAGGCTCAAAGCCGAAGGCAGGTCGAACGAGAGGCTTCATCTTTGTCTTTAAGAACTGCTGAAACACTCTATAAACAGGGAGATTTCATAAAAGCTTACGATGTTTTTGACCAGCTACGTCGGAATCTCACTGCCGATCCGGAAGATGACCCATTGAGGGATTTTCTTCAGCTTAAAATGGCTTTTTGCCTTAATAAAGCTGGAGATGTTGAATCCGCCAAAGCCAGAACCGAGACGGATTTGTTCAGAGCGGTTTTGCAGAGTCGTTTTCCCATTATAAGAATTATTATTAATTACCATCAGTGCATAGATTTAATACAGAAAAAACAATACTTAAAGGCCCAAACCAAAGCTTACCAGACAATCGCCTTAATTGATGCGGTTGACTGGTCTGCTCTGGACGAGAAGAGCGATGATCTTAACCAGCCGCAGCGGAATTATGCTTCGCAATTGGCAAGAGATTGCCATTTCCTGGCTGTTGAATGTTTGACTAAAGAAGTCCTTTCGCTGTGCGATGCGGACAAAGACCTTCCATCGAAGTTGTGGAGCCATAACTTGGAATTTGATCCTATCGTTAACCTTTCTTATGCACAACTGCAGCGATTTCTGAGTTCCGGCTCAAAGCAATTAAATAAAGCGGTACTTGCTCCGCATATTCAATCTATCGGCACACCTTCAAAGGTACAAGGTCAGGACTTTGTACCCCGCTGGGAAATTTCCTGCTGTAGCGCATCGATCGGGGAGCTATTAGCAAGATTTGCTGCAAACGCTGACTTAGATATTAACTGGACCTGCGATTCCACCGAAGGCCTGCGCAATAGACCTGTGAAATTGTATATGTCTGCGGTAACAGCACAGCAGTTTGTCACGGTGGCAGCCGGCTGTGCGGGTCTTTTGGCTCGTTTCGATAATGAAGGAATCGTGGAGATTTTCAATCCGTTTGACTATGCCTCACTATCGGAGCACATAGCTCTCCTATGGAGGCGGGCTGTTTCGCTGTGGCAGAGGTATATGCTTACATTCGATGACGATGAACGCATAGCTAATGCTCATTTTGCAAAAGGACTTTTACAGGAACAGCAAGGCCACATTAACGAAGCCATTGCTGAGTACAAATTGATGGTCAATCGTTACCACCGGTCATTTCTTGCGCCGTTTGCTTTGTTGAACTCCAGCAGGCTCAAAGTCGGTTTGCACGACTATTTTGGTGCACGAGAGGATTTGAAGCAAATCGTTGAACAATATCCTCATAGCGGGCTTTACGACCAGGCTTGCTTATATCTGGCTGAGACATCGATGAAAGCCGGGCTTTTGCAGGAAGCTGCTCGGCTCTATCGCAAAGTTTACAATATGAGTCTCTCTCTGGAATCACAAAGGGCTTCTATCCTTGGAGCTGGTAAATGCTTCTATGAGGATAAAGATTATGAAAACGCGGCTAAATGGCTGACTCGATATATTAACTCCTTCGATTCGGCTCAGGACAGGTTTGCTGAAAATCGTACAAATCGAGATTTTTGTTCAGCCTGTTTCCTTTTAGGCAAGGCTAACCTGGCTCTTGGAAAATACGAGCAAGCCTGCCGGGCTTTTCAGTACACACTGGCAGGGCAGCTCCCAATGCAGCAGTATTTAGAAACCGTCTTGGCATTGGTTAAAACACACATCCAGGCTTCGGCGAGCTCAACCGAGCCACAGAGACATTTAGTCGAAGCGCTTAAGTTATTAGAAAGTACCCGCTCCCGCCAATTCTCGCAGGAAGAATCTATCGAAATATTACTGCTCAGGGCGAGTGTTCTCCGTTCGATGGGCCTGTTTGATGAGGCTGTAACAATACTTGGTGACACAGCACGATATTTGCCTGACTCACAGTTAAAGACCAAAGTTTTTTTTGAGCAGTCCAAATGCTTAATTGCCAAAGGCGATCTGGAGTCTGCACGTAAGAGCTTAACTGAAATCCTTGTTTTTGTTGAACCTGGTCCTTTGGCATACGAAGTCATGTATGAATTGGCTGATCTTTGCCTGGAACTCAATGAGAATACCCAAGTAATCTCTATAACCCTGCAGATTTTGAACTCTGAAGTGGAAGATACGCTAAAGCAAAAAACATCGGAACTGCTGGCCACAGCTTATACTCGCCAGAAAGACTATGACAAGGCGGCTTTGGCTCTTCTGGGACAATGGGAAAAAAGTAGTAACACAGAAACGAAAGGTGATTTAGGAAAGCAAAACCGTGAAGATGTTATTTCGCAAGACCAAATTAAACAGGACGCTCAACTTGGTGAAGGTTAAAGAACATGTAGGGTGTGCTCCGCACACCATCAAAGTAATGGTGGGCACAGCCCAGCCTACAAAACGAATTTCTTGTTGTCTTTTAGTATTTTTGGTCAGCTCCGTAGCACTCTGCAGTGGAGCCGGCAGTGATGCTTCATCTAAGCAACGAGCTGCAACCGTTTCCTCGGTGCCTCAGTCAGTCCCGATACATCGGGATTTACAGGATGCAAATACACCCGAAACACAGGCAGCCGAAGATTCATCACAGGAAGGTTTGTATGTTGCTGCGAAAACAAGTAGTGAGATTACACAACAGCTACTATATAACGGCACCATTGCTCCTGAAAGCAGACAGAGTGGAAAAAATAGGCAGGAGCTTCAGCGCCTGATTGCACAAGTTCGCTCTATCAAATTTGAACCGAAGAGTCGGATCCTGGGACCAGCCGGAACTATTAAGCCGGTTCTAACCAGCCTTCAAGGAGAGCCGAGCGAGGTTTCGTCTATTACACAGACAACGAAGCAAATTGTAAAAAAAGGAGAGCCGGAATTTAGTCTTAGTCTGGACAGCCAGGCTGCGATGGACAAGCTGTCTTATCAGCCGGTATCTGCTCAAACGTTACAGATGTTGGAAAATCTTGAGCAGTCTGCTGTCGAGCGGCTACACAATCCCATGCAGTTAGCAGAGATTTTGTTTCTCAGCGGCCATCTAAAACAGGCAGCTACGTTTTACCAGCAGGCGCTTAACCGCATCGATCCTAACGATGTTATGTTGGCTCAGGATAAAGCCTGGATACTGTTTCAAATAGGCAATTGTCTGCGGGAAAACCAGGGCGACCAGCCCGAAGGGCTGGACCGGAGCAAATCCCGCCAAGCGCTGGATGGGGCTGAAGCGAAGAAGATGTACAGACGACTGATTGAAGAATGTCCAAACTGTCCTTGGGCCGATTTGGCTATGAGCAGGGAGAATTTGATTGACTGGTTTTTGAATGATGAGCCGGAGAAACTGATCGAGGAAAATAAGTTTTAGAACTTTGATAATGAATAATTAGTGCGTTGAGTCTCACTCCAAGGAACCCAAATATGGGAAAAGGCAGATATCAACAGCAGAACGACACAGCAAGCCCCGTTAGAAATTCTAATGCTATCGGGTACAAGTTATCCGAACGACATGGGATTTCTAACGGGGCAAGCGTTTTGATAATCGATAATGATCCTAAGACGATTCGATTTATGCTTGAGATATTAGCTTGCAAGGGGATTCATGCCAATCTTGTTGATGATAAAAAAGCTGCTGTTGACTTTCTCGACAAAAACGGTTGCGACCTTGTATTCATTAGCGAGAAGTTAGGTTCATTACAAAGTTGTTTCGAATTGATTGGCAAGCTCAGGTCAAATTCACCGGAACTGCCGATAATTATGATAGTTGAACCTGACGCACAGCAACTGGGCATCGAGGATTTGCACTTGTTGGCACAGGCTGCGGTTACAGCCATCCGCGTTGGCTGTTGTAATTTTTTAATCAAACCGCTTGAGCGTGAAAGAATCGAGGTCCAGTTGGATACCTTTCTGCCCAACCATAGTGTCTCAACAATAACATCGGCTCAAGAGGGGTGCCGCTATCTTTATCAGATTATAGGCAAGAGTCCAAAACTCATACAATCAGTTAATTTGGCTGAAAAAATAGCTCCTACATCAGCACCGGTTTTGATAAGCGGTGAAAGTGGAACGGGCAAGGAGCTTATTTCCTTTCTTATACATCACAAAAGCAAAAGGGTACAGGGACCATACATTAGAGTAAACTGTGTGGCATTAAGTGATTCACTCCTTGAGAGCGAGCTGTTTGGCCATGAAAAAGGTGCATTCACCGGCGCCTACACCCAGCGCAGGGGCAGATTTGAAATGGCGCACGGCGGGACTTTGCTTTTAGATGAGATCACGGAGACACCTCTGAAATTTCAGGCTAAGCTGCTGCGGATACTTGAGCAGCAGGAGTTCGAGCGTGTCGGTGGAAATGAAAACATCAGAGTCAATGTACGAATAATAAGCACGACTAATAAAGATTTACTGGAGGAAGTCCGGCTCGGCCGGTTCCGTCAGGACCTTTACTATCGGCTGAGCGGGATTAGATTGGTAGTTCCACCTCTGAGGCAGCGTCTTGAAGACTTACCTGAGCTTGTTTGGCATTTTGTCAATCTTTATGTTCGTGATACACAACGTCGCATTACAAATCTCGACCCGGTTATGATGGACATTTTCGCTAAATATCACTGGCCTGGCAACGTCCGGCAATTGCGAAATGTCGTGCTGACGTCACTGATATTGGGAGTTGGACCGGCCCTTTCATTAGCTGATGTCTCCTGGCTTTTTGATGAGCTTCAGCCATTGCCGCAACAAGATTCGTCCTGCGTCCCCTCGACTTTGCTAGGGGCAGGCATACGGGATGCGATGTGTGGCAGCCTCAAAGCCTGCCCTGAGCGAAGCCGAAGGGGCGAAGCCTTTGGGGATGGCCATCGCCAAGCTACGCTTGACGCTGCCGTCCATCAAGGGCTTGGCGGCATACCTTTAGTGAAGATAGAGCAGCGGGCGATTCTGGATACACTTAGACAGACAGCAGGCAACCAGACTAAAGCCGCAAAGGTATTGGGCATCAGCGACAGAACATTGCGTGAAAAAATACGTCGTTACCGAGAACAAGAATGCTTGCAGACGGTTGGTTAGTCCCCACCGCGGCGGGTAAGAATAATTTTAGAGAGATAAAGACAAATGGCAGATGAAGATAAAAAAGAAAAGCAAGATGAGCCGGAGCAAAAAGGCTCCGATAAAAAGACATCAACTAAAAGCTATTTTATGTGGATAGTATTGGCTGTTGTGGTAGTTTTTTGTGCCGGAGCCGGTTTTGGGCTTGGTCGATTATTTGGCCGGTCCGACACCGGTGGTATTGAGGAAACATCTCAATCCCGAAACATCGGGACTCAGACGCAGCCCATTAAAGCCGGGGCTTCACAGGAAGATTCGAAAGGTACCTGGTACTATAATTTTGAGCCTGTGGTGGCAAACCTAAACGAGCCAGGTGCGACACGCTATATTCGAGCGGCATTGACACTGCAGATAAGTACCGCGCTGGATTCCAAAACGGGCACCACTTTTCTTGAGGAAGAGAAACCCATTTTAAGAAACTGGCTTACTATCTATCTTGCAGGTCAAACTATCGAAGATACACGTGGCGACAAGAACCTTCGGCGCATTCAATCGGAGATACTGGATGCTTTTAACGAGAAGCTTTTTCCTGATTCCAAGCCTCTAATCAAAAGCGTTTTCTTTAAGGACTTTGCTATACAATGAGTAACATACCTGCTAATGGCTTAAGTAGAGAAAAGATTCGACAGCTTCTTACCGCCATCGGCTCTCAGCCGGTGCAGGAAGAAGCGCAGGGGGAAGTCACCGAGTATGATTGGCATCAGCCTCACTACTTTAGCTGCGGCCAGCTCGACATGCTCAATAATTTCGCAACGAAAATAGCCGACATAATAGGCGAAAAATTCGCTGTACTTTATCATAGTGATTTTAATGTCACCGTTACTTCGGTTACACAGCATTTTGCAGGCAAGCTTTTTGAACAACTCTTAAGCGGCGGACAAATAAATTATTATTTGGCCTTAGGTTCCAGCCGTGAAAATATGTTTGGATTTGTTAGTGTCCCTGAGCAAACCGCAGCCGCCTTGGTGACCGAATTGCTTGGCGAAGCCGAGCCTAAACCTGCAAAAGATGCAAAAAACTCCGATTCACAGGAGAGCCAGGGCAAACCTCTATCACAGCTTGAAGAATCTCTTTTGTTCGACATCGCTTCGCTTATTGTGGAGTCACTTGCAATCTCTCTGCGTTCCTACAAAAGCGGGGCGACGGTTTGTAATGTGCTGCCGGGTGAGGCTGTTGTCAAAGGCCGGATGCCCGTCGAACTACAAGAAATAGAAGAAGTGTGCAGGATTGTTTACAGTATTGAAAAGACAGTCTCAGCCGACAAAAAGCAAAGCTCCGAAGTTAGCTTTATAATACCATGCAGCAAGCTGGTCCATCATTGGCCGGTCGTTAGGAGCACTACAGAAACCGGCAGTAAGCCCTCAGCCGATGACATTTCAAAAGCGATACTTAACCATCTTAAGGAGATGCCGGTCACTGTTACGGCTCAATTAGGTACTACATTGTTTACCTTCGAGCAAGTAATGTGTCTTAATCCTTGTGACATGTTGTTACTTGATAAAGCGATTGATGAGCCGATTGAATTGATTGTTGAAGAACGAACTGTTTTTCGAGGACAGCTGGCAAAATCGTCCGGTCAGCACGCTGCAGTGATTACGGAGATTTCGGAAGGGAACCTGGCATAAAATGCGGGGCGAAATATTTATTTGCCATCAATTCAGGATGGTGACTCGTTCTTCGCAAAGTAGAAAAGGAGAATAACATGGCAAAGGCATCTGCAACAGCAGAAAAGGAACAAAAGGAGCAAGCTCCTCCAGAAGAAGCAGCACAAGCCGACTCCCAAGGGCAGGTAACTGCCCAGCAGGTTGAATTAACCGAGGCGGCTTCCGATCAGGCCGGAGGTGGTAAATCAACAGGTTCATCAGGGAAACTGGATATCGTACTGGATATGTATGTACCTGTTACCGTTACTATTGGCCAAACACAGATACCAGTTCGCCGACTTTTGCAGCTTGGTCCCGGTTCGGTATTGAAACTTGATAAACCTATTGATACGCCAGCCGACTTGTTTCTGAAAAATACCAGGTTCGGTACAGGTGATGTAGTAGTAGTGGATGGTAAATTCGCCATAAGAATAAAACAAATTATAGGAACCGGTAATGGTGACACAGCAGAGAAATAGAAGACAGAAAACAGAAGGCAGGAGATAGAAGTTTTGTCCTCTGTCGTCCGTCGTCTGTTTTTTGACCTGAGGATTTGTAATGGCAAAAGCCGGACAATCGAATAAAAACTCTGCATTACGGTCAGCCGTGGTTCGCGGCGATACTCTTCGGCTGACCTCTGCGGAAATAGGGGAGCACCTTGGTACACCTTTGGCTTCCTGCAGCAACATAATCCTGGTTGTGGGACTTGTGGCGATTCTTGCCACACTTATAATTCCGCTTCCTACACTTATAATGGACATGCTTTTAGCATGCAGTATCTCGTTGGCGATTGCTGTGTTAATCATTACCTTATCAACGAAAGAGGCGCTTGAGCTGTCCACCTTTCCCTCGCTGCTTCTTTTTGTGACACTGTTTCGTCTCTCTCTTAATGTAGCATCAACCAGGCTGATACTTTTGCAGGCTGATGCCGGGAAAATCATCCAGACCTTCGGCGGTTTCGTTGCCGGTGGCAGTTTTGTTGTAGGTCTTGTAATGTTCTTAATCCTTGTTGTTATTCAGTTCATTGTGATAACCAAGGGTGCCGAGCGGATAAGTGAAGTATCTGCCCGGTTTACGCTCGATGCCATGCCCGGCAAACAAATGGCCATAGATGCAGACCTGAACGCCGGAATTATTACGGAGACTCAGGCTAATGAACGCCGAGGAAAAATCGTAAAAGAAAGTGAGTTCTATGGCGCAATGGATGGCGCCAGCAAATTCATTCGAGGCGATGCAAAAGCGGGACTGATAATTACCGCTGTCAACATCATCGGTGGTATAGCTATGGGTTATTCCCGTGGTATGACAGTGGCCAATGCAATAAGAACCTATTCTATTCTTTCTATCGGCGATGGACTGGTCAGCCAGATACCTTCAGTGATAATCTCTGTTAGCTCAGGCTTTTTGGTAACTAAAATTTCGTCGAATCGTAGTGTCGGCCAGGACCTCTCAAGGCAGTTTCTTAAGACGAGCAGTCCTCTGATGACAGCGGCTTTCGTTATTGCTTTGATGGCGTTGGTGCCGGGATTGCCTAAGGTACCTTTTTTATTCCTGGCCTTCGGAACTGCTCTGATTGGACGAATGGCAGCTCAATTTGAGAAGGACCGTCAGAAACTCGCCACACCCACCCACAAAAAGACTGAAAAAGAGCCGGTTGAATCTGTCTTGGACGGACTGGATGTTGATAGAGTTTCTGTGCATGTCGGAGTCCGGCTGATTAGTATGGTTGACCCTCGCAAGAGCAATACAATTTTCGAGCGCATTGGGGCGCTGCGCAGAAGCTTTGCCCAGCAGTTCGGTATTATTGTCCCGCTTGTACGTTTGAGGGACGATATCAATCTCGAACCACGGGCATACGAGGTAAGACTTTCAGAAATTCCGATAGCAAGAGGTCGGCTGGAACCTGATATGTATCTGGCGATGGATCCCGGCACTGTTCAAAATAAGGTAGAGGGTATTAAAACGACTGAACCTGTCTATGGTCTGTCTGCTTTATGGATTGCATCAGAGAACAAGGAAAAAGCTGAACTAAACGGATATACCGTAATCGATCCTGAATCAGTTTTTATAACACATTTATCCGAAACATTGAAAAGACATGCTGATGAATTGTTGACGCGCGAGGATGTGCAGCTTCTTATTGATCGATTGCGTCATAATCAGCCGTCTTTGGTCGGAGAATTAGTTGGTACCGACGGCCAAATTTCGATTGGATTACTTCAGCTTGTGCTTAGAAATCTCCTGAAAGATGGAATTCCAATTCGAGAATTAACCACCATACTTGAATCATTGTCGGAGTACGCCTCAAAAACTAAAAACGTAGCAGCTTTGACCGAGCTGGTTCGAAAATCTTTAAGCAGAACTATTACCGAGCTGTATAAAGACGAAACCGGTGCAATTTCAGCTATAACTTTTGATCCTGTATGTGAGCATCAAATCGTATCAATGCTACGAGAGGAAGCAGGCCAGATAAACTTGGCTTTATCGACAGAGGCGGTAATGCAGTTAAGCAGACACATCGCACAAACGTGGAAAACAACAATGGATAAAGGCAAAGACAAGGTAGTACTAATTTGCGATTCGAGATTGCGCTCACCATTGGCAGGAATGTTATCACGAACAGTACCGTTGTTACCGGTAATAGCTTATGACGAAATTGTGCTCGGAACCAACGTAGAACCAGTAGAAACCATAACCATTCGGCAGACTGGAGATAAAGCAGCTGAAGAGGATGAACAAATGGCCCTGGCAGCTCTAAGCCCTTCGGCAAGCTCAGGTCAGGCCTAAATATTTTGATTATAAAATACGGAAGATAAATTATGCCGTTACACGTTAGATCAATTGCAGTCAGTATTGCAGTAGTATGTTTTTTCGGCTTGGGTTTTATTTGTTGGATTAGTGGTCTTTCGCCGTTTATCTGTTGTAAAAGGGCGCTGATAGGTGCAGCGATAACTTATATAGCAACCAGCTTGGCTGTGAAGGCGATTAACGTTATTTTAACCACTGCAATGATTACGAGCAGGGTGAATCGCCATTCCAGTAAAGCGCAGTTGAAACAGAAGGATAAAGCAAATGACATTAAAGGCTGAAGAGATTCCTGTGGATTGCCGTGATGCGGAGTCTAAGCAAATCCGCGAGAAGGGGGGCGAGAGTGACGCGGGGTCCGCTGCAAAGCGGATTGCGCTGCGCACATACTCAGGCCAGAAGAGACCCGATACTGGCCAGCCTTGGCAAGACGACGAGCAAATAGTCCGGTTTCTGCCTATGGTTCATAAGATAGCTCACCGCGTCGCTGTCTATCTTAGGCCGCCTTTATCGTTTGAGGATTTAGTCTCTGCAGGCACGGTTGGATTGATTAGGGCTGCCCGTGATTTTGACACGTCCCATCAGGCTGAGTTTATGACTTATGCCTATATCAGAATAAAAGGGGCCATTCTTGACGAGCTAAGAAGCTTGTCATTGCTACCTGCAAATGTTAACAAGCAGGTTCGAAATGCCCGCCAGCTTTGTCAAAAAATCACTGAGCAGACAGGCACTGCGCCCACCGATGACGAGTTGGCTGAAAAACTTGGAATAACGGTTGAAGAAGTTTATGAACTATTTGAAAATGCCCGTGTCCAGCATTTTATCTCAATCGATGGCTTGATGGAAGAATGCGCCGCACCGGGCGACTTTTTAGTAACCCGTAACGGACGGGGCACAGCCACTCCTGATGAGCAGCTGGAGCAGGCTGAGCTTATAGATAAATTGAGTGAAGCCATACAACAATTGGACAAGCGACGACGGCAGATTATTTTGCTTTATTATCAGCAACATCTGACGATGAAGCAAATTGCGGATTTATTCAAGATTACCGAATCACGTGTCAGTCAATTGCACTCAAGTGCATTGTTTAGTTTGTCCGTGAAATTGAGGCACTGGAAGGATGACGGATAATGATTACAATATAATAAAGCCGGTAGATGGTTTACAAAATATCATAGGCTTAGCTCCAATAAAGCACCGTGAAGAAAGAAAACGCCGGCAGCAAGGACAAGATTCAGCCGCAGCGGAACCCCGCCCGGCTGGACAGGAAACCTCCGATGGCGAACTGAATGAGTCTATGGATTCAGGGAACGGCAAAGGTGAATTCACCGACAACGAAGAGAACCAGCATTCTATTGATTACTGCGCCTGATCCCGCAACAATTGAAGCCAAAGCTATGCTATCAGCCTTGTCCAAAACCGCTCCTTTGGCCGAAGGACAATTGGTGCGGTGTTGGGCAGAATAGGGAAAGGCTAAATAACAAATGGACAAAGTAATAGGACGAGTTCTAAGAAGTGATAAGGTTAAGCTGGAGGGCCAGGTCCAACTAAAAACGAAGCAACCACAGTCTATGGTACAGCCGACTTCGCAGAAGTCGGCCAAACAACCCGTCACGGCGGTAATTATAGAAAACCATCCCGAATTTGCTGTGATAGAGGTAGCATGCTGCTGTGGCGAAAGAATATTCTTGAGGTGTGAATACGCTGGCCAGGAAAGTCAAAAAATCAAAGATTAAGAATCAAAATTGTGGGATCGTGACCCCACCCAGCGCTGGGCGGGGACAATTGATTTTTGATATGAAATTTGGGGAAAGATAATTGGAGAAAGAATTATGCAAGTTAACAGGAAAACCATAATCTTATTGATTTTATCACTGCTTATGTTTTTGATGCCGGGCTGCGTGGAACCTAAAGGACAGGTGGGTGTAGTTACCCAATCCGAATCTGCAGTTCGACCGAGTTCCGAGCCACAAATCCGCCAGTTGCAGATTGCGAAGAGATTTCAGGAACCTGCTGCCCAGGGCCAAACCGCTGTAGAATCCGCTGTGCAATTGTCGGAAAAGTACGCCGAAATCTATGAAGAGGCGATTGCCCTGCGAGAGAAAAATCAGAATCTCATTGATGAGAACAGTCAGCTCAAAGAACGGATCGGTGTGCTTGAAGCTGATTTGAAGAAGACGCAAAAAGAGCTAACCGAGGCAAATGACCTTCTGATTGAAATGAGGATTGAGCTGAATAATTGGAAGATGGATGTTATCGGTTTTCGGGATGAGATTCGCCAAGCTGAATCGGCTCAACTGGAGGCGCTGCTTAAAATACTTAAGATTCTCGGCGGGGAGGTTACGGTCGAATCAGCCCCCAGTGAAGATAAAGGCTCAACAGCGGTATCATCGGTGGAGTCTGCCCAGCAAAAGTCAGAGAATACTTCAAATCGGGGTGAGCCAAATGAATAGGTTGAGAATGGTATCGGTCCAGAGGGCAGAGTACAGACGACAGAGGACGGACTTCTGTTTTCTGTTTTCTGTTATCTGTCTTCTGTTTCTTCCGGCAGGCTGTCGGTTCTATGAAGCTTCTGAGCCTATGCCGAGGTACTCGTATTTAAGTCCGTATAAGGATCTTACTGCTATAGGAAGAGTGGCTATTGTCGAGTTAGACAACGATTCCGCTTATCCCAAAATTTCTGCTGATGTAACGGAAGCACTTTTTCTTGCTTTGCAGAAAAAGCAGCTATTTGGCTTGACAATGGTCCACCAGGACGATTCTGCCTGGCGAAGTTTGGAGATTGAGCCGGACACAGTGTATACCCTTGAGCAGTTATTTTTGATACGTGATGTACTAAAATGCGATGCGCTATTGGTAGGAACTGTTACCCAATATGAACCCTATCCTCATATGACCGTTGGTCTTCGCTTAAGGCTTTTGGACCTGAGCGGTGGCCAGTTGCTGTGGGCTGTAGAGCAGGTTTGGGATAGTGCCGATAAAACGATGCAGCGCACGATAAAAAAATATTATCAAAGTCAAATGTTTTCAGGTGAAGAGTCCTTGCGTGAACAGATGACAATTATAAGCCCCCTGAAGTTTATCGGATTCATAGCATACGGGGTCGCGGAAACTTTGCAGCCTAAATGATAAATGTGAATATATCGGCTCTTTTAGATGGATACTTTAAAGTAAAAGAGAAAAAATTTCGCAAAACTATTAAAGTTTTATAAAAAACTTGCGAAAATGATTATGGAATAAGGGTTTTGAAGGAATAGTAATGCTATGATAGAAAAGATTGATACAAGTCAAATTCAAGACATCGTAGGCAAATTGTCGCCGAAACAGGCCGATTCGCCCAAGGCGCCGGTAGATAATAGTGCGGATGCTTCACTACAAGCCGATTATGCTTCTTTAATTAGCCGAGCAACACAGATTCCTGAGGCCGACACTGAGATTATCCGAAAGGCACAAGAGCTGTTGCAGTCCGGCCAGCTTGAAAGTCCGGAAAACATTCGAGAAGCGGCAGAGAATATCATAAAAAACGGTGTTTAAAACCCCTAAGGCAGGGAATCTTAAATCGCCAGGCTAACAACCGATGTCCGATGCCAGGCTGAGATAGAATTCATAAACTCGGCGAGAAATTTTGTACACTTGGTACTGTCAATGTACTTATCCTTCACATTCTACTCTACGAAGAACGAGTCTCTGCTTACCTGCTCAGGCCACATAATAAAATTGTAATGGAACTATCGAATATGGAGTTAGAAGCTGCCATAGGGACCAAATTTAGAAAGCTCTGGAAGCATTACTTCCTGCAAAGCATACTGGCTACTACTCTTTTCTCTATTCTCGTCGTTATCTTGGGTAGAGAAAAAATGGTCTTGATCAGCACGATGGGTGCCACCACATTTATCGTATTTGCAATGCCTAACAGCGTTTCGGCGAAAAGAAGAAACGTCGTTGGCGGCCACCTGATTGGCTTGGCTTCTGGAGCTATCTTCTATTTCATTGCTTTGCCCTATTTCCTCGGATATCCCCTCGCAGTCGGAATAGCTATTTTCTTTATGGTAGCTCTGGATGTCGAACATCCCCCAGCCGCAGGCACAGCTTTAGCTGTTGTAATAAATGAGGTTTCTTGCGATGCTTTCGTTACTATAATGCTAAGTGCAGTAATCTTATCTCAGTGCCGCCACTACTTAAGGGGCCACTTCAAAAATCTGTTATGATTTTGGCAAACTTGGCCAAGATTCGAGCGTAAAAATCGAGAAGTCGTCCGCCCGAGCTATTGCGATTAGCTGCTTTCAGCCTGCCTGATGTGACTTTATATGTAGCCGAATTGATATCATGGCTTTCTGTAATGTTCCGAGGAGGTATATCATCAGTTCTGCGACATTTGTTTTTTGATGGATCGTTCCGAAACCTGCGATCAACAAATGGTCCTGATTTAATGACTTTGCTTGAAACCTTTTTCATTTCACCCCCCTATTGAAAGTTTACTAAATTACAGCAGGCAAACCAAAGCAAACCATATCCAGAAAAGCGCCGGATCTTATACTGTTTCAGCCTGACCGTGATGCGCTTTGCTATGGGCTGATATTATGGGACAAGAAGAAAAAAATTTCTT
Organism: uncultured Pirellulales bacterium; assembly: GCA_964601185.1. Taxonomy (GTDB): domain Bacteria; phylum Planctomycetota; class Phycisphaerae; order Sedimentisphaerales; family Anaerobacaceae; genus CAZRMQ01. The sequence goes on along the minus strand of CAZRMQ010000001.1, from coordinate 8,833 downwards.
ATGAATTGTATAAGAGAACCATTTTGTTCTCCTTACGTATCAAACTTGACAATTTGTGGCGAAACCTTATAATAAAGGGGGATAAGTTATTGTTTTCCCGAATCTTAGATTTCTGTTTTTCTAACCCGTCCTGAGCCGGGTCGAAGGATGGGATAAAACGTACTTTACCCCGTTAGAGAAAGCCAACAATTTTAATCAGTGGTCATAACCAGTTGAAGCCGACTGTGGTTTAAAGCCACCGTCGGAGCAGTCCGTTAGAGAATTTCGTTCTCTAACGGGGTTTACGCTATATCGTGTTATTTGGAGTATCTTATGTATGCCATCCCTTAGGGACGGCTAAATAATGGCAGATATTATGAGCACCGAGCAACCTATTGATACTTACAAAAACCTTGACCATGAGCCGAAACTGCACCGTTTCTTCCGTGCTGCTATCAAAACTCATGCAAACGATCTGCATCTAAAAGTCGGTCAGCCGGCTAAATTACGCCTCTATGGACAGTTAAAGAGTACTACCGGTGAAGCATTAACCCAGGAGCAAATGGAGGAGATGGTCTTTGAGATTCTCACGCCCGGCCAAAAAGAGTTTTTTCTGCAACACGGCACTCTCGATTTCGCTCATGAAATCAGTGATGAGCATCGCTTCCGAATAAACATATTTCGCCAGCGAGGCGTAATCAGCCTTGCTGCAAGGCGGGTAAGCGCGTATGTAGCGTCCTTTGAAGAGTTGCATTTACCGCCGGTGTTGGAAACAATAGCCGACACTAATCAAGGCCTGGTCATGGTGGTAGGGCCGACCGGCTGTGGTAAAACCACCACAATAGCATCAATGATAGATTATATAAACCGCAACCGCTTATGTCATATCATAACCATCGAGGATCCTATTGAATATTTATTCAAGGACCAAAAGGCGATAGTATCGCAAAGAGAGATCGGCCTCGATGTGCCGGACTATGAAGATGCACTGAGGTATCTGATGCGGCAGGACCCGGATGTTGTATTTATTGGCGAAATGCGGGACGCCAAGACGGTTACGGCTGGCATGAGAGCCGCTGAAACAGGTCATTTGGTCTTTGGAACTTTGCACTCGGCAAATGCCTCACAGGCTGTTCATCGGCTTTTAGACCTGTTCCCACAAACGGAGCGAAATCTAATCAGACAAACCCTGGCTATAGCCCTGCGTGCAATTCTCAGCCAGGTATTACTGCCGAGCATCAAAGAAGGCATCGACAGAATACCTGCGGTCGAGGTGCTGCTGTCGAATCCAGCCGTTAGAAAACTAATTTCAGAAGAACGTGAAGGTGATCTTCCCAGCGTTATACGAAGCTCGAAACAGGAAGGTATGCAGGACCTTACTGATAACCTTTGCGAGTTAGTAAAAAATGGTTCGATAGATCCCAAAGAAGCATATAAATATGCACCAAATAAAGATGAGCTGAAGATGGTGCTAAAGGGCATCAGAACCACAGCCGAAGGTATTCTATGAGAATCGCTAAAATTTTGTAATGGAGCATCTTATGCCGGATTTAGCAGTAATTTACATCCAGTACGGCACCTATTTATCCATAATCGAATTTGTTGTTTTTTTGGTCTTATTCTTTTTATGGCTGATACTATTAAACTGGGTTTATGCCGATGCCACAGTAGTAGAAGTCAATGCGGCTTTCTGGACGGGCCTTATTTTCGGTGCAGGCATTGCAGCGACAATAGTCTGGCTGGTTTTGCCTGCCAAATTTACCATTATTGCGATGGCGCTGTACCCAATAGTAGTAGGAGCGATGGCTCTGCCTTATGTCAGGCAACGCAATACTCGGGTTTTGGATGTAGATCGTGTTCTTACTTTCCAGCACTTTAAAAGCTTGATATCTGGCAAAAGCGCTAAAAAGGTTGGCAGCGAGAATTTTATTTTTACGACGGCGAATAACAACGAGGTTCCTGTGCCACAGCCTAAAACGGGTGAGTTTTTCGGCTATAGGGCTGCTTATGAGATATTGAACGATGCTATGTGGCGAAGAGCGAGTACCATTACTTTGACTCCACAACCTGAAAATTGTAAAGTTGCTTACTACATTGATGGGGCACAGGTAGAGCAGCCGACCATGTCAAGGGATCAAGCAGATTATCTCGTTCGCTTTCTCAAACAGCTTGCCAATCTGGACATCAATGAAAAGCGAAAACCACAAAAAGGGAAATTCAGGACCAGCAAGGACAAAAATAATACCGAATGGGAAGTAACTACCGCCGGTTCCACCGCTGGAGAGCAGGTAAAAATCAAGCATGTATTTAAAGAGCACATGGAAAGACTTTCTGAGCTTGGTTTGGCGCCGGACCAATACGAGAAGCTACATAAATTTCGCCAGTTAAAACAGGGTTTGTTTATCATATCCGGCCCGCTAAAAAGTGGTGTAACAACCACGCTTTATGCTATGCTGCGCAACCATGATGCCTTCATCAACAGTATAAACACCCTCGAAAGGCAACCTGCTGCAGAACTACCGAATATCACTCAAAATATCTTTACCCTCAGCGATACTGGTACTACCACGTACGCCAAAAAGCTGCAGACGGTGATAAGAATGGGGCCGGACATTATTGGTGTTGCCGATTGTGAGGATGCCCAAACAGCCCGAGTTGCTTGTGCAGCTGCCAGAGATGGTAAAGTTGTGTACGTTATAATAAAAGCTGACAGTATAATACAAGCATTCGGTATGTGGATGAAGTTAGTCGGCGATAGAAACATCATAGCTGAAACCATTCTTGGCATAAGCAATCAAAGACTAATTAGAAAACTCTGTAATGAGTGCAAACAGGCATACACGCCGGACAAGGAGCTTCTGCGAAAATTCAATCTTCCAGCCGAGAAGGTCAAGGCTCTTTACCGTCCAGGAAAAGTCATATATGATAAACGCGGAAAACCAAGAACCTGTGAAAGCTGTCAGGAGACAGGTTTTATTGGCAGAACGGGTGCATTCGAGACCATCTTAATAAATGATGAACTAAGAGAAAGCATAAAGCACATAAAGTCGCTGTCGGACCTTGGCACACAATTTAGACGTGCCAAGATGCTTTATCTACAGGAACAGATACTTAAAAAAGTCATTGGCGGCATAACGTCGGTGAACGAAATGATTAGAGTGCTTTCAACATCTAAAATCAGAAAAAGGAAACAACAATAACCACGCCCAGCGCTGAGCAGGGCCGGAGAGACCCTTATGACTGGCTCGATTATAATGTTAGCTGTGGTATTAATAATGGTAGGCTGTGCTGTTTTTCTATTTTTAAAAGGTACGTTTATTAAAGCCTTTGCTATGGCGATAGCTGCTGTCTGTGCCAGCACGGTTGCTCTGGGCTTTTACGCTGTTTTGGCAAACACTCTGGTTAGTTTTAGCAGTAATAGCGATTTGCTCACGAAGTGGGGACCACTACTTTGTTTTGTATTATTGTTTATTGTGGTCTTTGCCGTACTACAAACAATCATCAATTTGCTGAGCCGTCAGCCGATTGATTTGGGGCTTTGGCCTGAGCGCATTGGGCGGATTGCCTGTGGTGCCTTCTTAGGCTTCACATTATCCCGTGTCTTATTTGTGGTTCTTATCATGAGTTTGTTGCCTGGACTGCAAACAAGCAGTATGGGAAAATATCTTGGTTACAAAGGATTCAATCCTCCGAAGCATACTCAGCCTCGGCAGGTCGGGACTAAATCCCGACAAGTCGGGACTGGCCAGCGTGAATCCAACACAACAGAAAGGTCAAAAAGCACTTCTGAAAGGAGAAAACTCAGCGACACCAGCAGGTCGGTTTTAGGCCCTGATTTTGATTAATAGTACTTGAATTGCCGATATGCGATTGCCGAATTACGTCCATTCTCCGTAGCACTGCGAAGGATGAAATTGAAAATTGCAAATCTCCACAGGACACCTTACGGTGGTAAATTGAAAATCGAACTATTGGTGCTTAGCTGCAAACAAGCATTTCTTGCAAATCCAGTTCCATTAGATGCTCAAGGTAGATGTTTAATTCATCTTCGGAAAATTGAGCAAGAAACTCCGGCCTGGCGGTTTTGTTGATTTCGCAAATGCAGTCTATCAACTCCCTTTTATCCATATTAGATATCCTTTCTTTAATTGGTTAAATGGTAATTGGTAATTACCAGTTACCAGTAACCAATAGACAAGTATCGTCAGACAGCGATTCTTTTCTTTAACCTACCAGACAGGCAGTTAAAAAACGCCCTATAACACGAACCACCATATAGCGGAATCACCTGTATGATGAGCCACAATATATAGCCCCCAGTAGGAAGGACGGTTTCTTTACCTATCCAACTGTCCGAAAAAAACGCTTATGATGCTGCCAAATTTGAGCTAAAAAAATGTAAATATTTCTTTTTTTTTACTCTATTAGAGATTTTTCTTAGACCGAGTCAGCACAAATCTTGACTGTCATCAGACAAGTAAGGTAGTTCACCCTTGAAAATCAAATCCCGACAAGTCGAGATTTGATTTTTCCGTCCCGATACTATTCTGCGAAGTCCCTTAGGGACGAAGTACGAGTTAATCGGGATAGTTACATACAATCAGGTGCCGTGCATTGGAGCCAATGACTTGCCATTAGTGCAAGGTCTGTAAAATCAACCTTACAATCCTTGTTTACATCGCCTGGCGGATAAGGATGGTCTGAATCGCCACAACAAGGTGAAGGTTTGATGGTTAGGTCATAAAGTACAGGTGAATTTTCCTCCGAAGAGCTTGCAAACATTGCTTCAATCTCAAAATAGCGTCCGTCTGGAATTCTACGTGGTCCTTTACCATTGTGGATCTGCTCCCAATCCGACCAATTTTTATTATCGCTGGAGCTTCGCACATTTACATTAAGAAAAGAGCCTTTTGGTTCATTACTGGTCCAGGAAATCACACCCAGTTGTGACTCAAACAATCCTACATCGTGCAAAACCGTCCATGAACCTATATGCGTGGTGTAAGTTCGTGATACTATGCCCGTCATGTCACTGTAGCCATAGTGCTGGGTGCCGGTAATTATCTTGGTCAAGTCGATCTGATCGGTGCTGGGATCGATTCTGAAGATATAGCCGCCGCCGAGGCAAACCACCCAGACTTTTCCGGTGCTGTCCACTGCTACGCCTGTCGGCGTATTGCCAACACTTATTGTATTTTTCAAATTTCCATCATTGTCGTAGTGAGATACCATGCCCGACTCCGAATCCGCCGTCCAGACGTCGCCATCATCTGTACATACAACCCCTCTCGTGCTGTAACCACCGGGCTTGGTCCATAGTATTTCATCAGTGTGAATATCTATGCAGGAAAGCTTCCTTTCCTCCCATCCTGAGATAAACAGATGGCCTTTTCCATCTATGCCTAAGCCGTAAACATAATGGTCTAGTCCAATAGTCTGAAACGAGAAGTCCGTCGGGTCCAGCCGGAGAACATGTTTTTTATCCTGTCCGGAGGACCAGAGGATACCGTTTTCATCCACGACAGCTCCATAGGGTGTGTGATTTACAGAAGAAACATCTATCGTGTGCAATATTTGTCCGTTGGACCCATCAATATAGTAGTATGTCCTTGTACCATAGCATCCAGCCCAGATATTGTTCTTGCTGTCTACGGCGATGCCGCGAGCGCCGGGATTGCGGTCATCTTCCGCGTATGTTCCTTGGAATTGACCTGGTATATATGTATTTTCCATTCCTGGGATGAGCACGACTTCGTAAATAACACATTCATCGCTTGCCCAGGGCAGCATTTCATCACCTGTTATTTGACCATCCCCATCGATGTCGCTGGATGTTTCAATTACACCATTATAATTGCGATCCATATACTGGCCGTTCTCATATAGGCCTATTTTAACAACGGTGCCGGTACGACGGTTACCAACCCAGCAATTACCGTACAGGTCGATAGTAGTTCTCGAAGGATTGCCGTTGAGATTACCGGGTCCTGTTCGATATCGGGCTAATTCTCTGCCGGTTCTTGTATCAACTTTGGAGACCGTGCCTTCATTTGAGTTCGGCACCCAGATAAATGGTAGAGTCACTGACTGTTCAGAAAGCTGTAGCTGATCGTGAACGGTTTCGTGCTCTACTGCAACCAGAGTTCCCAGATCAAAATCTGTGTCTGTTGTGTACGCGGCACTATAGGGTGGGCCAGTACTATGACTCGGTACATGCGCAGAGGTAAAGCTCCAGACGCTACCTGTGTAGATTGTAGTGCCATCGGTCTCGACCTCATCTACACGCCAGTAATAAGTAGTATCTGGATTCAAACCAGGAGCATACCAATAAATAGGAAATTCTTGGCGGCCTTGATAGTCCGCAGGACCTAATGTTGGACTGGTGCCTAAGTACACATCGTGGAAGGCTGCGGTCTGCCCTGCGGTCCACTGAAGAAATGATGCGGTCACATTTACAGCGCCATCAGCAGGTTTTGGCTCAGAAGCAAGCGACCTTGGATTCACTTCGATAAGACTAAGGCGTACATTATCTAAGCCAATCCGGTTGTAAGTCCCAAGAGCTATATTGTCAAATTCAATACCGATTTTATGACCGATAGATGCCGGAACATCTCTGGTTACGAATAACAGTGTATACTCATTCATTGTACTTGTAAGTGCTACTTGATTAGTCACAACATAAACTGGGAAGCCACCGTCGTCATAATAGATATTCATTTGTAAAGTCGTGGTACCTAAGTTATTTTTTGCATTTACTTTCAGTTCAAAAACTTCACCATCAATAATGGAGTGGTCGGTCAACTGCCAAACCGAGGGATCTGTACCTGTTAAGAAAGCAGACCAAAGTCCGTCAGTAGCTCCCCACCCTGTTTCTACGCCCGAATCAATGGCCATTGAATCACTGCTCCATCCGGGAACATTTTCCCAGTTTTGCTGTCTTGTTGTGCCGGGCAGCTCAAAACTGTAGTTTTCAATCATAATCGGCACTACTGCCTCTGCCATGGTGTTTATGACCATAAGCATTGTTAAAGCTAATAATAGTTTTTTCATCTTATTTAACATTCGATAAATAAATCTCCGTTGATAACCAATACCTTAAGGAATATATCCGCACTCCTCACTACTCTATTTATACTAAATCAGCAACCTTGACTTCAAGAAGAATTTTTCGACTTTGTATTTTCCTAATTCGGCTATTTTCCGGATACTGTTTTAAAATACAGCTAAATTTAAGGGATGAGATAGGAAGTAAGGCTATATTTATCCTCAAACTTTTTTTATCTCACCCTTTGAACTGGAAAAAATTGGCTGATTTGGTATAATTTTATGAAGACAAAAAAGGTTTTAGGAGGAAGAATGAGGAGACTAAAAAGAGCCCAGCGAAGATATGCTAAAGGGCAAAGAAAATTCAGACGTAAAGTTCTAACGACCGGCGCGGCAGCAGCAATTGCCTTCGGAGCCGGTACAAATCTTAATAAAGCCCTTGCGCAATACAAACCTGATAATCATCAGCTATCCGTCAGCCAGGATGCAGACGCTGACCTGCTTAGCAACAGGGAAGAATACGCCATTGGATACCGGTCATTCACAGCCGACCAGAATCGCAACCAAATACCTGACGGCATAGAGTTAGCCCAACGCTGCGCCGCAGTTGTCAACGAGCTGCCGTCCTATGTTCCAGGTACTATGATGGCGATACCAAACCGAACGTACAAAATACAGCACGCACTATTCGGTATCGAACGATGTGACGTCTGCGGTCAGGAGATTAACATGGGCGGCTGGGAAATCATTAATCCTGTCCTTAACCTGGGATATCCTGATCCTAATGATCCGTTAGACGGAGCATTTTTGCCGGATTTGGCACTGCACTATATGGAGCATGGCTCATTCGATTGTCTCGGCGATACTCACCAAGGTCGAGTCGACATCACGAGACTTCTCAGGGTGCTTGAACTGCGTTTTCCCTACGAACCCAATGAACATCAGTTGTCTATACAGGAAAGCGATCTTGATGAGGACTTTCTGGCGGATAGCGAAGAATTAGTCGCAGGCTATAACTTGTATGACGCCGACCAAAATGGAACTATTGTTCCTGACGGTATAGAATTGGCTATGCAATGTGCGGAGGTGATTGAAGCTCTACCGATTTTTGATCCAAATGGACCGGAAGTAAATGCGATACATAAAGTGGACTTTTTACAACGAGGTCTTGAACTGTGCGAAGTGTGCGGCGAGTTGGTTAACATGGGTTATTGCCAGATTACAAACCTCAAGCTCGGTCTTTCTATCGAGGCACCTTATATTGTCAGCCATTATATGCGACATGGTTCTTTTAGCTATTCGGGCAATGTTCACGGAAAAGGTAGAATCAATGTACCTCTTTTGGCAAAGATTCTCGAAATGCCCAGCCGATGTGGTGATTTGGGAACGGTATATAATCCAATCGACCTGAATAAGGATTGCAAGGTGGACCTTGAAGACTTCGTTGAATTTGTTGAGAAGTGGCTGCAAGATTCCGAGCAAATCCAATAGATGTACATGAGGATTCCCGCAAGACGGGGGCTAAATATTGGATTAAATCCGTCAGAGGCGGGTCTTTAATCTGTGTGTGCTAAGCCCGTGCGGCCGATGGAAGTCCCTTCGACTTCGCTCAGGATGGGCGCTTTGCGGCGAGTTCGCCTTCGTTGATGCTTCCGACTTCGCTTACGCTACGCCGGACGAGTCGGCGGATAAAATCCGGTCATCGTCAGGATTTATAAAAGCCGAGTGTTAGTCCCATTAGGCCTTTTCCTTTGCGCTCTATTTTATTTGACACAGATTAATATGGGGTTTAAACTTTATAATATGACCA